>NZ_NWTH01000032.1:0-42788 GCF_002531555.1 Sinorhizobium sp. BJ1 | reverse complement strand
ACGCTTGAGCTACGCTCATATCCCACAATTGGCCATGGCATCAGCGTTTTTACACAGCCAGGACCCAAAGCGGTCGGCGAATGCAGATGCCATGAATGGCTCAATTGGAGCTCTTCGGAGACGTTCGCTCCGGCGATACGCGGGTGAGGCGATTCCACCCCTGTCCAGATTTCCGCCATTACCGGGGGTCTTTTTCGTCACAGACCGCAATTGTATCGGGTGTGCACCAGGATTTGCGAATAGGACGGCTCCACGGTTACGCCCCCGACGTTGTCACGGATCCATTTGGCGGCTGCCGTGAGCTCGCCGCTGAAGTCGTGCGAAATGACATAGTCCATGACGCTGGATTCCAGCAGGTTTCGCGAGTGGTTGGTCAATTCGTGGCCGACGAAGACCGTGTCACGGGCCCTTCCAGCGTGCTCCAGCGCCGCTGCCACGCCGCGGTTGGCGCCGGCGACGTTGTAGATCGCGGCCGGGTGACCATGTGCCTCGAAATAGCGGGTTAACTGCTCACAAGTGCTCTCCGGCCTGTCGTCCGAAATCACACGTTCCTCGATCCTCAAATATGGAAAATCGGAGCGCAGTACCCTCCGGAAGCCCATCTCACGCTCTTGCTGGCAGCGGAACGCCACGCTCATGACGATCAGAATATTGCTACGTTCCTTTGGGAGAGCATTGCCGATCAGAAGGGCCGCCACACTGCCGGCGGCATAC
This sequence comes from Sinorhizobium sp. BJ1, assembly GCF_002531555.1. NCBI lineage: Bacteria > Pseudomonadati > Pseudomonadota > Alphaproteobacteria > Hyphomicrobiales > Rhizobiaceae > Sinorhizobium > Sinorhizobium sp. BJ1. Next base: position 42,074 of record NZ_NWTH01000032.1, on the reverse strand, counting down.
TGGTCATTGCCTATGTAGGCGCTGCGACGGGAACTCGGCAGATCCGTCGTTAGGCAGACAACGGGAATTTCGATGGTCCGCAGCTTTCGTATCGCGCGGTTGATCGCCGGATGCTCGCGAGCGATGACCACGACTCCATCCGCTGCGCTGCCTTGCTGCTCGATCCGGCGCGCGAATGATGAGGGCTCGACTTCGCTCGTGGTTACGTAATCTCCCTCGATCTCGATGCCGGCAACGGTTCGATTGACCTCGGTTACAGCGGACGCCATTGCTGCATTGAAGGTTTCGCCAGAATCACAAAATAGACGAATATGCAAAGGGATGTCGCGGTCCGCGCTTTCATTCTTCAGCTTTTCGAGCGCCCCTAGGACGCGGGCTCTCGTTCGTTCTCGGACGCCGCTGCGGTTGTTGAGGACCCTGTCGACCGTCGCAGGACCGACTCCTGCGAGCTTGGCAATTTCCTGGACCTTGGGGCCTTTCCATGTCCGATTTTGCAGGTGATCGACCACAGCTTTCTCCAGTTTCCGCCTAAAACTGATGGTAAAAACATCATCTCGGAAGTTATCACTCATTGCAACGCTAAATTTTTGAACGGCTTGCCGCTGTGTTGTGTCACATCGACTTAGTGATGTATTTAGCATCAGAAAGCGGCTTTCATCTTCCCTTGTCTGATGTGATTCCAATCCGGATAATCACATCGTTAACGGAGGAGGAACCCCATGAAATTCGGAAATTCGATTTTGCTTTCTGCCTTGATGGCCGCCACCGCACTCGGAGACATAGCCAATGCGCAGGACGGCGAAAAGCAATATCGCTTCGTCATGGTCTCTCATATCGGATCGAACGATCCGAACATGGGTTGGCTGACGAAGTCGATGGAGGAGTTCGAGAAGAAATATCCGAACATCAAAACCGAATACATCTCCACCAACAACTATTCGGTCCAGGAACACGTTCGCCTTCTCGAGCAGGCTATCTCGACTCAACCTGATGGCATCGCCGTCCCGATCGTCAGTTCCGACGCCTTTGAAGGGCCGCTGCGCAAGGCCATCGAAGCCGGCATTCCGGTCGTCGCCTTCAATATTCCGGACGGCCGGCCTGAGGGCGAGCGCATTCCCTACCTGACCTATGTTGGCGGCGACGAATATCTGACCGGCAAGAAGCTCGGCGAATACGCGCTCGAAAAGGCCGAAGCCGGCGAAATTCCGAAGCCGACCCGTGTCGTCTGCGCAAGCCATGACTCCGCCCACCAGGGTCTCAAGGCTCGTTGCGCCGGAATGAAGGACGCAATGGAGAAGGCCGGCGCCAAGGTTGATGAACTCTTCATCGGCGCCGAACCGGCGACGGCACGCAATACCTTGCAGTCCTTCCTGCAGGCCAACACGGACACCAACTACATCTTCACGGTTGCTGGCTGGTCTTCACCCTGGGCATGGGGTGTCGCCAATGAGATGAAGCTCGACCCGGATGTCGACGACAAGGGCGTGACCGTCCTGACGGTTGACGAGGGTCCGGTTTCGATCGAGGGCGTGCGCGCCGGACATGTGCTGGCGACGAACAGCCAGGGCTTCTGGCTGCAGGGCTACGCGCCGATGGAATGGCTCTACTGGAACAAGGAGTTCGGCTACGCACCGCAGTCGAATATCCTGACCGGTCCCGTGATCATCAACAAGGACAACGCCGACAAGTGGGCCGAACTGGTTCGCGGCGTTTTCGGCGACAAGGCCTACGACGAGCAGAACACCTGGTAAGGGTTCCTCCCGGAGGGGCGGCCGGCTGCGACGAGGAGCGCCGGCTGCCCCGACTCATTTGTGCGCCTGATATCGCACATTGAAACCAGCGAGCAGAGTGTCATGAAACAGCTTGTGCGAAGCCAGGGCTTCGGCGCGATCATCGGCGTCGTCGTCATGCTTGTCGTGTTTTCCCTGATCGACTTTTCCGGCTGGTGGACCGCCCAGACCATCACCAATGTCACGCAGTTCACAGCCATCTTGTCCTTCGTCGCTATGGGCCAGGCCCTTGTCATCATGACGAAGGAAATCGACCTGTCCGTCGGCTCCGTTTACGGGCTGGCTGGCGTGGCCTTCATCACACTGGAGCCGAGTTTCGGCGTGCCCGGATCGCTCGTCATAGCGCTGGTCATGGCTGCCTTCGTCGGCCTTCTTCAGGCGTTTGCCGTGGTGAAAGGGCACTTGCCGTCGATGATCGTGACGCTGGGCGGACTCTTTGCGGTCCGCGGGGTCATCTATGTCTGGACGGGTGGCTCGGTCCACAATTTCTCAGCCGATGCTCGCATCCATCCGGTGACCCGTCTGTTCGGTGGCGAACTGTTCGGTGTCGAAGCGGCCATATTCTGGCTTGTCGTGGTCGCGGCCGTTCTCGGTATCGTCCTCTGGGCCACACCCTTTGGAAATCGCCTTCTGGCCACCGGGGGAAGCCGTGAAAGCGCGGAATCGCGCGGCGTCCGTACCGACCGAGTGAAGATCTGGGCCTTCGTCCTTTGCTCGCTGCTCGCCGGATTCGCCGGCATCCTGACCCTATGCAACCAGCCGCAAACCCATGTCACGCTCGGCGAAAATATGGAGCTCGAGGCCATTTCTGCCGCGGTCATCGGCGGCTGCCTGCTGACTGGCGGACGCGGCTCGATCATTGGAGCCGTACTTGGAGCTCTGATCGTCGTTAGCTTCCGCTACGAACTAATCGCTCTTGGCGCGCCCTCGTCCTGGTACATCACCTTCGTTGGTTTCGTGCTCATCGTGGCGGTCATCTTCAATCAGAAACTGGCCCGTTTCCTCGGACACAGCGTTTGACGCGGGAGGACATCAAAATGGCGAACAGCAATCCCCTCATTCAGGTCAAGAACCTTGATCTCCACTTCGGAGCTTTCCACGCCCTCAAGAACGTCTCGGTAGACTTTCACGCCGGCGAGCTGATCGGCCTGGTCGGCGACAACGGCGCCGGCAAGACGACACTGATCCGCGTCCTTTGCGGCATTTACGCCCCGACCTCGGGCGAGGTCTTTTTCGATGGCAATAAGGTGGAGAAATTTCACCCGAAGCTCGCGATCGACCAGGGGATCGAGACGATCCAGCAGTCCGTCGGCCTCTGCGATAACCTGTCGATCGCGCGCAATTTCTATCTCGGACGCGAGCCGGTCAAGCGTGTTCTCGGCCTCCCCTTCCTCGATATGGGCAAGATGCGAGAGAAGTCTACACGCGTGATCCGGCAATTCGGCTTGCGTGCAAATGTCTCCGCGGACGACGAGGTGGAACGCCTGTCAGGCGGAGAACGCCAGTCCGTGAAGATCGGTCGCGCGGTCGAATTCAAGAACAAAGTCATCATCATGGACGAGCCGACCAACCATCTGTCGGTACGCGAACGCGAGCACGTCAACGAACTCGCCGTCCAGCTCAAGGAGCAGGGCCTGCTCGTGATCTACATCACCCACGACATCTTCCAGGTGCACAAGCTCGCCGACCGAATTGTGATCATGGAGAATGGCGAAAAGGTCGCGGACGCAACGACGGATTCCATGACGGCGGAAGAACTCGAAGAGGTTATCCGCCAGGGCGGGCGCGTCGTGGAAAAGCGGGAGGCGGTCTGATGGCTCTCTCCTCCGCCAAGCCTCTCATTCGGCGTCACGCGGAGATCGGGATCTTCCTGATCGGCGCCGTTTTGATCGTCATCTTCGCCTCAACATCGGACGGTCGATGGGCCAACCTCTACAATATCGGCACCATCCTGCAGGTGACGGCAACGCTGGGTTTGATGAGTCTCGGCGTCGCTATGGTGATCGGGACGGGCGAGATCGACATCTCGGTCGGTTCGACTTTCGGCATGGGCGCGCTGGCCTACCTCTGGCTTGCGGCTCAGGTTGACCCGTCGATCGCCGCAGTTGCTGCGGTGTTGGTCGGCGCCGCGATCGGACTGTTCAACGGCTTGCTGGTCACCCGAACCGGCACGCCATCCCTCATCATCACGCTTGGGACGCTGATGATCTTCCGAGGCATCGCCATCGCTCTGACCGAGGGATTTTCATTCTCTATCCCCTATGCAGCGCGCAAGGGCTGGACCTACTTCGTCCTCGGCGGCGGTGACTTCCTGGGCTTTAACACCGCGCTCTACTGGCTCATGAGCTTGACCGTCATTCTCCTGGTGGCGTTGAAAGCAACGCCTTTCGGCAACCGCCTTCTCGCCGTTGGCGGGTCGGCCGAAAGCGCGCACTCGCGTGGCGTTCGCGTTGATCGCATCAAACTGTCCGCTTTTGTCCTGTGCGGCATGTTGGCGGGTTTCGCTGGCACGCTCGAGGCCGGCAAGCTTGGCTTCGCAGACGGCTCGATGGGGCGCCTGATGGAACTGCAGGCGATTGCCTCCTGCGTGCTTGGCGGCTGCCTGCTCGCCGGCGGCAGGATCTCGCTGCCAGGTGCGCTGATGGGGGCCTTCGTTCTGTCCTCCATCCAATCCTATCTCGTGGTTACGGGCGTCCGCCCACAGTGGTTCATCCTCGTCCTTGGTCTCATCGTGGTACTCGCCGCCTACGGCGACCGATCGCTGCGGCAATGGGCGCTTCGCAAGTAAAGGGTTCAAAATGTCTGTCAGAATAGCGATCATAGGCGCGGGTATCATGGGGGCCGACCACGCCCGCATTGTCGCTGAAGATCTTCCGGGAGCCTCGCTGCAGGTTGTCTGCGACGCCTCGCAGGAGCGTGCGCGCAAAGCGGCCGACGAATACGGGGCAGGTGACGTCTCGGACGATCCGCTTGCCACCATCAGACGCGATGACGTTGATGCCATTCTGATTGCCAGCCCCGACGAAACCCATGCGCCGCTTGCGCTTGCGGCCATCGAAGCTGGAAAGCCCGTCCTTTGCGAGAAGCCACTCTCGCAAAGCTCGAAGGAGTGCCAGGACGTCATCGAGGCGGAAGTGTCCCGCGGCCGGCAGTTTGTCCAACTGGGTTTCATGCGCCGCTTCGATCCGTCCTATCGCGACATGAAAGCGGCCTTGGACGACGGCTCGCTCGGGGCAGCGATCATGATGCACAATTTCCACCGGAACGTGGAAGCGCCTGCGAACTTCACCGGCCAGATGGCTATCACCAACTCTGCCCCCCACGAATTCGATGTCGCCCGGTTCGTCCTCGGCGCCGATTACAAGGCGATCTCCGTCTTCCAGCCAGCCGGGATAGACGCTTCCAGAACGGGGGCGCCGGTCTTCATGGTCCTGGAGACCGACAAGGGCCAGTTGGTCAACATCGAGATCAACAACAACGCCGCCTACGGTTATGACGTCCGCGGTGAGCTCATCGGCGAAAAGGGATCAGTCTTTCTCAACGCGCCGATCCATACGCGCCAGAACGGCCGGCTCATGTCCTACGAGCGTTATGCGCCGGACTGGAGGCCGCGATTTTCGGAAGCCTACCGGCTTCAGAACAAGGCCTTTCTCAATTTCGTGCGAACCGGGGAATTCCCTCCCATCGCGGCGGACGCTTGGGACGGCTACTGCGCAGCGCGCATTGCGGAAGCCGGCGTCGATGCCCTCGTGAAGGGCGAGCGTATCACCCTTGCAAGGGCGGAAAAGCCGTCCCTCTACAAGCAGTAAAGGATTAAAGAGATGAAACTCGGCTTCGTTTCCGACAGCCTCGGCGGAATGACCTTCGATCGGCTTCTCGACAACGCCGCGCGCCTTGGTGTCTCGGGCGTGGAGGTCAACACGGGCGGCTGGTCGACAGCTCCCCACTTCGACCTGAAGACCATGAAGGCAAGCGCCGATGCTCGCCGCGCCTTCACTCGCGCCTTCGAAAACAGTGGGCTCGAGATCATTGCGTTGAACGCCAACGGCAATCCCTTGCATCCAACCCAGCCCGAACAGGGCGAGTGCCTCAAGGACACGATCCGCATCGCCGGCGAGATGGGGATCAAGACCGTCTGCACCATGTCCGGACTGCCGGCAGGACGTGAAGACGATCTGATGCCGAATTGGGTCGTCTCTTCCTGGCCGCCGGAAACGCAAGAGATCTTGCGTTACCAGTGGGAGGAAAAGCTCCTACCCTTCTGGACGGAAATCGTCGTTCTGGCGAAAGATTGCGGCGTCGAGCGCATCGCGCTGGAGCTTCACGGCAACCAGTGCGTCTACAACGTTCCCTCGCTTCTGAAGCTCCGGGCGGCCGTCGGCCCGATTGTCGGCGCCAATCTCGATCCATCGCATCTGTTCTGGATGGGCGCGGATCCTCTCGTCGCCGCCGAAGCACTCGGCGAGGCCGTCTATCACGTCCATGCCAAGGACACGATGCTCAACGCGCCTGTCCAGGCGACAACTTCGCTCCTCGAGAATGGCTCGCTGATGGACATTCCGGCGCGAAGCTGGTCCTACATCACCCTCGGCTTCGGCCATGGCGAGGAGTGGTGGCGACAGTTCTGCTACCGGCTGAAACTGGCAGGCTATGACGGCTGGCTGTCGATCGAGCACGAGGACGTGCTGCTCAATAGCCTCGAAGGGTTGGAGAAATCGGTCGCGCTGCTCAAGGGGGTGATGCCTGTCGCGCCAAGCGACTTCACACCGCAAGCAATCTGACGGTCGAACGAGGCGCTGCCGCATCTGGAGAACAGCAGACTATGCGAAACCGGAACGAAGGTGTACCGCCGAGCAGCCTTTCGGAGCTGAAGTCGTTGATTGCCTCGAGACAACTCGAATTCCCAGATCAGCTTGAACGCGTTGTCCGCTGCGCCCTCGCCACGCCGGAACTAATAGCCTTTGGTAGCTCCAATTCGGTGGCACTTGCCTGTTCGGTGTCACCGACGACCGTGGTCCGGCTCGCTGGCTTCCTCGGTTTCGAGAACTATCGAGACCTCCGAACCTTGTTTCGGGCGCATTTGCGGAGACGTGCCGCACGAGTGCCCGCGTCCGGCTCAGCGACCGGGCTAACCGGATAGCCTCTTCACAGAGACCTGTGGGTGGAATGTTGAGTGTGGCCGCTTGGAGATATAAACTGTGCCATTTGGCGCGATGGCCGCTGTTGGGCACATTCCGGTCTCATCGGCCGAGACAGCCGAACTTCCGCAGTCCACCCGCTACCGCCGTCGAGAGCAGCGGAGCTAAAGGTCGTCTTTGGTGCCGATTTCAGACCTTGGCATCGGGCGGCCATGTGTCCGGTTTTCGTGTTGCACCTCCTAGCAGCGGACGGTCGGCAGTCGGCTCCCAGTCGAGCCATTACTCCGCCGAAGATCAATCTAACTGGCCAGCCGGTCCCAGTAGGGTGGGTTGCCGAAGCTCCGCTGCAAGCTGTCGGCCAGTGCGCGGATTTTCGCCGAGCGCCATGATCGCGGGGGTAAGTTATGAAAAGCTCTGCGCCCTCCGCCCGCGCGCCGACGTCGATCGGCACCAACACTCCGCATTTTACGGCTTCATGGATGAAGAAGGTCGGCAGTAGCGTGATTCCGAGGCCCGCCATCGCCGCCTCCCTCATCACCAGGCCATTGTTGGCCCGGAATCGCCCTCGCGCATCGAATAGAGGATGCCGCAATGATGCTGCAGCTCGTCTATCGACGCCGGATGCCCTTCCCGTTCCAGATAGGCGGGGGAGGCGACGAGCAATCGGCGGCTCGTTGCCAGGCGCCGAGCAATAAGCCGGCTGTCGCCGATCGCGCCGTGCCGAAGGACTGCGTCCAAGCCGCCGGCGGCCGCATCGACGAAGCGGTCGTCCAGCTCCAGCGAGACTTCGATCTGGGGATGCTCCTGGATGAATTTGGTGAGCGCCGGCGCCAGATGGAGGCCTATCGCTCGCTGACTACGGACTTGGCCCGGGCATGATGCCTCCTGCGTCTTCGGCAAACGCCGAGGAATTCAAAGTGTCATCACCCGCAGGTACCATCCATGCTCGGGAATACGGTCTCGGAGAGTCGACGCACCCAGCTATTGGTGCTCTTAGTCGCCGCCGTTTTCATCCAAAATTAGTCGCAGCCGCATTCGCCGGATTGGTTGCGGGCTCGGCGCTCGGAGGCACGGATTACCGCCCTGTGTCGAAAACTATAAGACGCTCTGGGCTCCGAGAACAGCGATCGCGAAAAGGGCCGCCGTCGGCCTCACCCTCCAGAGGCCGTCGTCAGTGGCGGCCTGTCATTCGCTGAGATGCGGTCCCAAAGAAAAAGGGAGGGCGACCGCCCTCCCAATATCCTATGCGACCTCAGTGGAAAATCGCTGAAACAATGGTTTCAGCCGGGGATGCCGCACTGCCCGCGGCGGATGGACCTCAATGGCCCGGCCGGACCTCGCCTCCCGCCGTAACCATTCGCTGATGGTCTCTGCGCTGGTGTGATCCATGTAATGAAGGTCCTCACCGACGATCCTCACCTTACGGCCTTCGGGCAACTGCTCGAGCGTGTTGAGCAGTATAGGCACGTCCCTGCAGGTGGCGGCGCCGCCAAGTTGGACATGGATTTCCTCGTCTATCTCGGCATGCCTGATCGCAAGCTTTCGGCGAAGGTACGGCACGATCTCGATGATCGACAGCGCCAGGCCAAGCGCGACACCGACCAGCAGGTCCTGCAGGACGACCATTGCGACGGTCACCGCCCAGATGCCGACCGGGACCAATCCATGGTGCTCGAAAAGATGCCGGACGTGGCGCAGGCTGATCAATCGCCATCCGGTTACCAGCAAAACCGCGGCGAGGGCCGACAAGGGAACCAAGGTCAACAAAGCCGGCGCCAGCGCCACCAGACCCAATATCCACAAGCCGTGCAGGATGGCGGAGGCCCGCGTGCGCGCCCCGGCCTGTATGTTCGCCGAGGAACGGACAATGACGCCGGTAATCGGCAATCCGCCAAGCAAGCCGCAGAGCCCATTGCCGACGCCCTGCGCGAAAAGTTCCTTGTTGAATTTGGTACGCACCCCGTCATGCATCCGGTCGACGGCCGCAGCCGAGAGAAGGGTTTCGGCACTGGCGATCACGGCAATCATCACAGCCATGAGCATGATGCCGGGCTCAAGCATTCGGGCAAAATTTTCCATCGTTGGCAGCGTGATGCTATCGACGAGCGAGGCTGGCACCTCCACTCGCGCGATCGGCAGCTGCAGCGCGGCGGCGAGGACCGTCGCCGCCGCGACCCCGACCAGCGCTCCCGGAACCAGCGCAAGGGATTTCGGCCGGCACTTCTCCCAGCACACCATTGCAAGGAGAGATATGAGGCCGACCTTCAACGCGGTTGCCTCGCTCGTCAGGCCAGTCCCCCAAAGACGGGCGAGACTGTCCTCGATCGCCGCGACGTTCTCCATCCCGCCGGCAGCGGGCTTGGCATCCATCAGCACATGAATCTGCCCCAAGATGATCAGAATACCGATACCGGCGAGCATGCCGTGAACCACGGCCGGCGAGATCGCCCGGAACCAGGAGCCGACCCGCAGGAATCCCGCGGCGATCTGCAGGAATCCGACGACGAGCAGGACGGGAGCGAGCATGGCGACGCCGTAGTCCTCGACGAAACCGAAGACGATGACGGCAAGTCCGGCGGCAGGTCCGGAGACCTGCAGCGGCGAGCCTGACAGGAAGCCGACGACGATGCCGCCGATGATCCCGGAGATCAGGCCCATTGCCGCCGGCACGCCGGAGGCGATTGCGATTCCGAGGCACAGCGGAATGGCAACGAGAAAAACGACCAGCGACGAGGCGAGGTCGCGCGAAAAGGACGAGCTATTGGCTGTCATGGCGCTACTCCGCGGCAAGTGTTGCTGCGATTTGCGGCATGACATGCGGGCGATCGCGGCCGGTGAACGCGACCGGCAGCGGCTCCCCGTCCTGCGGCACCGTGAAGGTCGCTGTCGCCCCGTCATAGACCTGGACTTCGCCGGTCTCGATGTCGAAGAACCAGCCATGAAGGGTGATCTCGCTGGTGGCGAGTTTCGCGGCCACGGAAGGATGCGTCTTCAGGTGATCGAGCTGAACGACGACGTTTTCCATCGCCACGGCGCGCACCCGGTCAGTTTCGGAAAGGTCGTCAGGATAGGCCCGGCAAACGATCGAATAGGCGGCATGACTGTGGCGGAGCCAGGCGGCGACATTGGGCATCGGCTGGAGCAACTCCGGATGGCACAGGCCCTTCATCGCTCCGCAGTCCGAATGGCCGCACACAACGATGTCACTCACACCAAGCGCCAGAATGGCATATTCGATTGCCGAGGAGACTCCACCGTTAAGGGTCGAGAAAGGCGGAACGATGTTGCCGGCATTGCGGCAGACGAAGAGATCCCCGGGACCGGCTTGCGTGATAGTCTCGGGCATCACCCGGCTGTCGGCACAGGATATCATCAAAGCGTGTGGCTGCTGGCCTTCCCTCGCCAGCTTGCGGTAAAGCGCCGATTGGTTGGGAAACACCGCGCCGCGGAAACTGGAGATACCTTTCAGGAGATCACCCATGTTCGGATCCTCTTTCTGGCCGGACGTCGGACTGGGAGGTGTCTCTCGTCCGGCGGGTTGCAGAAGCGATCTGTTCGCAGGTGCGAAAAAGAACAGCAAAAAGGGTGCAGTGCAACCAGTCGCTGCGAGATCACAATCAACAACACGTGAGGGGTGCGCATGCGACCCCCGCCGACTGGGGAGTTCCGGACGATACATTATGCGATTTTCTTAGCGAAAATGGAACAAACTTCCCAAAAACGGATGCCGTTGCTGTCACGGCAAGGCTTAAGGCATAGAGCCCATATTTGGCTAGGTTTCACGCCCGCTACATGCCGGTTGGATGCTCTCGTCAAACTGGATATTATTTGAGCGTTAGACAGTTTGCAGCGCCGGTGTATTGGCGGCACTGACTAACGGCCGCGGACGCCGGATCCTCTTTCGGAACGAAAGCACTACTCGCAAGCACACGAGAACTACTGGAGTCGCGACTTCTACACGCATCGATTCGATGACGTTCCCCGTACCGGTGTTCTGGAATGGCCGGCTTCCGGTGATCGGCGGTTCGATATCAAACGTCAAGGGGAGCAAAAGATGTCCGCCCACGCAAGGAGCGGTTCGTCGGTCAAATCGTCGACTGCTGACTCAGGGAATGGTCTGTTTGTCAGGAGACTAACGACCGAGATCATCCAATTCGGGACGATCGGCTACCCCGAAACAGTCGCCCGACGGCTTCGACTCACTAACATGCTGAACGGTTTTCTCTTCTGCGGGTTTGCAATATTTTCCATCAGTTATGCGGTCACCAAGTGGGAGATGTTCTACCCACTGGCAATCCTGGCAGGACTATGCCCTTTGCTCTGGTTGGTGACGCCATTTCTGCACAGAATAAATGAGGTCACTGCAATAACCTACATTTGTGTTGCCAACTCGATAATTTTCATTTTTGCATGTTACCTGAGCGGGTCGGAGTTTGGTGTACATTATTTACTTTTGGGCGCCCCCGCTGTGCTGCTTTTTCTCGGCTCTGAGCGCATCCTTGTCGGTCTGACACTGTTCAGCGTGATGATCGGTAGTTTTATCGTTGCTGAATTCTGGTTGCCGGAAGCTGCCTTGATCGTCCCTATTCCTGCGGCGACATCCGCGCTCCACAAAGTAATTTGCATGGTCTGGGCCTCGCTGCTCGTATTCGGCTCGATCTATTATGCCTTGAGAGTTGGCGAACAAGCCGAAGCGGCGTTGGAGCGGGAATACGCACGATCGGAAGCGCTGCTCCGCAATCTGATGCCGGAGGCCATCGCCGTTCGCCTCAAGAACAATCCCGAGGCGATCATTGCCGATCACTTCGACGAAGTGACGATCCTCTTCGCCGATATCGTCGATTTCACTCCCCGCGCCAGCCACTTTGCTCCAAGCGAAATCGTACGGTTTCTCAACCGCGTGTTTTCGGCATTCGACCTGCTGGCGGAAAAACATGGGCTAGAGAAGATCAAGACGGTCGGCGATGCCTATATGGTTGCGGGCGGAATGCCTGAGCGGCGAGACGGCCATGCCGCGGCCGTTGCAGACATGGCGCTGGACATGATCAAAGCAACCAAACGGCTCAGCGCCGAGCTGAAGGAAGACCTCTCAGTGCGCATCGGCATCCACACCGGTCCCGCGGTGGCGGGGGTGATAGGAACCCGGAAGCTGTTCTACGACGTCTGGGGTGACACCGTTAACACGGCGTCGCGGATGGAATCACATGGCAGCGCCGGCCGAATCCAGGTGACCGAGGATGCGAGAAACGCTCTCGGCGAGCGTTACACCTTCGAGAGGCGCGGCCTTGTGGAAGTGAAGGGTAAAGGTGAGATGGAGCTCTATTATTTGACTGGGCTGTCCTCCACAGCCTGATGGCTCCCGCCTGCCACGACAGTCCCAGAAAAGATTCACGCCATTAGGAGATCAGCGCCCCCATGGCGCGTTGAGGGACAAGCATTCTAATCCGCCGCCTTGAAGAGACTCGAACTGCAGACCTCGCAATTATTGTTGCTTGCCGGAACGGGCGAACTCGGTCATCCGTATCTAGCTCCGGCCAAATTTGGCCGCCGAAGGGACTCTGATTTGGGAGTGCATCCTCGTCTTGAACGGATCCTAACCGTCTGCCCGCTTGCAAAGGCCAACTCGCATCATCAGGCGAACCGAGGTTCGCATGCAATATTTATGGCTGTTTCCAACTGGAAAGGCGTTTCAGCCTCAATAGCAAGCCGTGGCCCGCGGTCGACACCTTCCTCCCTCCCGGTTCGGCAGGCGCGACGCGCTACTTTTGAGCAGCAACGGGAAGTTTCGATGTGTGGCGGAAACGTCGAGAAGCGGATCGAGACGGCAAGCGTCCCATCGCAATACCTTCCAGGGCCTGCTGGACTACGGCTTTCATTCCGAACTGGCCTAGTTTGGCGAAATCCACCAGGTCCAGCGAAAGAACTCTGCAAACCTCATCGAGGTTTCGCGGCGCGGCGAGATTGTCAATGTCCTCCAAGGCAGCCCTCAGGACTGCGCGCTGGTAGTCGCTCATCCGTGAACCTCCGCTTGTAAAAGCGATACGCACTAAAGCCATGAGATTCGATATTTAGAAGCCTAAATATCTCAGTTGTTGCGCGTCCACTCCTTATGCGACGCTGCGGTGCGATGAACCGTAACAAAGCGCCGTTATCCGCGAAAGTGTTCAATAGGACTATCGAATAATCCCTTTGTACGGGGGGCCGCGTCACGCGGCAAAAGCGCTTCGCGGTGGGAGCGGGCGGCAATCGGCAATTTGCAGCCATTGATCTCCAGGCGGCATGCTCAAAGGACGAAATCGCTCCCTTGCAGCGTGAAAACTCCGTCGACGTGGATTGAGAAATCCGCGGCTCCGTCGCCGTTTACGTCTCCATAGATATACGTTTCCGATGACGTGTTGACGTAACGCAGCTCCCCGGCCTTGCTGGAAAAGGCGTCTGTTCCGATAAACTTGAAGGCCTGCCCTTCGCTGACGAGCGCATTTGCGTCGATGGACGCGAGATTGATCGTATCGCCTTCGGCTTGTGAAAACTGGTAGACGTCGTCGCGGCCGCTGGAAGTCAACGTCGATGCAGCAAGCGACTTGAAGATGAAGCTGTCTGCGCCGGAGCCGCCATAGAGATTGTCGGCCCCCTCGTCGGCGTAAAGCTTGTCGTTGCCGGCTCCCCCGTAGAGCGTATCGGCGCCTTCGCCACCGATCAGCTTATCCGCGCCGTCACCTCCATAGAGCCGGTCATCATCGCCATAGCCGTACAGCGTGTCGTCTCCGGTTCCGCCATCCAGCCGGTCATTACCTGCCTGGCCCAACAGCGTATCATTGCCGTCCTGCCCATAGAGCGTGTCAGCGCCGTTGCCGCCGTCAAGCCGGTCGGCGCCGGCCTCCCCCTTCGAATAATCGTCGCCGTCGCCGCCGTAGAAGGTGTCGTCGCCGTCACCGCCTGAAAGCACATCTGCGCCGACCTCGCCCTTAAGCGTGTCGTTGCCTGCGCCTCCGACGATCGTGTCGTCGCCATCACCGCCATAGACAGTGTCGTCGCCAAGGCCGGCGTAGAGCACATCGGCGCCGCCCTGACCGACAAGCTTGTCTGCGCCCGCCCCCCCGAAGATCTTGTCCGCGCCGTCGCCTCCGCGAACCACGTCGTCGCCGCCATAACTGTAGATGACGTCGTCGCGCGTTCCTCCGGCCAGCACGTCATTGCCGATCGTCCCGGTCGTGTCGGCCGCGTAATCGCTTGAATCGCTGCTTGCCCCCGACACAGACAGCCCGTCCAGCCCCTCCCCGACCACGTGAGAAAAGTCGAGGCCATAGAACGACACCTGCCCGGAGCCGGTGCTGTTCGTCTGGTTGGTTCCGAGATAGATACCCGCCTTGAAATAGAACTCGTCATCCGCCCAAGCGGCACTGATCGTGGTCACCGAGGTATAGGTGTCGCCGTCGGCATAGACGACGACGGTCAAAGCATCTCCTTGAACGTCGATCTTGTACGAGAAAACTTCCCCTACAGAAATGTCCGGGCTCTCCCCCTCGGCATTCTGCAAGACGAATTTCACCGGTTCATTATTCTCACCGGCTTGATCGTTCTTGAAATAGACCTCGCCGTTCTCCCAATACAGTCGGACCAGCTCATCCTCGGAACCATGAACCTGACCGAGGACAATTCGACCGTACTCGCCGTCCGAGGTTTGCGGTGCCTCGTCGATCTTCAGGGTCGCCGTCATGGTCCCTCCCTCAGCCAGCGTCCAGGCGGCCAGCGAGGTACCATCCATTTCACGCAGCTCCGATCGAGCGCATGTCGTGTCCTTGGTGATTGCACCGTCCACAGTGGCGCGGAAAACCATCGCGCCATCATCGGCACTGTAGAAGTACCGGGAATGCTCGAAGCCCGAGAGATCGAGGATCTCGAAAGCGGTGCCCGTTGTTCCTCCGTCCTCGTCGATCGGCAGGCAAAGCTTCCACGTCGTCAGGTCGAAGTTGTCTGAATTTGTCGTCACGGTAGCGCCCTCTCAAAGACCCTTGAGAAATCCCGAGAAGAATTCTCGGCCCCGGCGCTCACGTTATTTGACGACTAGAAATCTTCCGTTTCGTAGATAGTTCCAAATTGAAGCATATCGCGCCGAGAACGAAGTGCCGGCGAGACAGGGTGCTTTAAGCGCTCGTCTTATGTGGCTTTGGCAGCGGTCTACAGGGTGAAAAATCGCCGAGGCCCCCAATGCTCCAACAGAGGGGCCTCATTGAACTACGGCTGGCTAGTACTTGGTCTCGTCGAAATAGCGCAAAGGCATTTCCCAGACCACATATTTCAACTGTTTCTGCTCACTGAGCTTGCTTTGAAGAAAGGATTCCATCGGAGCAAATGGACCTTTTCCCTCTTCTGCAAAATTGACCACATCCGCTCGTGCATACGCTCGCAACTGTGCTTCGAAGCTCCACTTCGGATTGGCGCTGTAACTCGAGCCGACGATTGCCACTTCGGGGGCCGTCTCCTCCTCGAACAAGACATCGAGGCTAACCTCCGCGGGGACAGCGGTAAGTTGCACCAGAGGGTCGCCGGGCTGCGGAAACAGCGGCGCAAAGGCGGAAAACTTCGCAAACTTATAGAGGTCGCCCATATGCGAAATTGGGGACTCCCGCTTGATCGCAAAGTCCTGGTGCCTGAGCCGCGCATCCTTGATCAGAACGTCCGCGACAAGGTGCGCTGCGATACCAGCCCCCTCGACCGTCCAATGGGTGTCCGATTGCATGAAAACCGCGCCCCCCTTGCGGGCCCTCACAAACGCCTGCTGCAGGTCGGGGATCTCTACACCCCCTATTTCGAGCAGGCGCCGGCGGATGTCGGCATAATAATGCTGTCGCGAGGCAGGCGGTTCTACATGGCCGAGCTTGTCGCGATAAACATCAGCTTTTTCCGGAAGAAGGAGGAGAATTGGCTCGATACCGGACTGCCGAAGCTTGGCTGTCGCGTCCGCTGCCAGTTTCAAATGCCTTTCAATGGCACCTGCGGACTTGAGATCCCAGCTAAACTCCTCGTCAGTGAACAGCCAGCCATCGCTCCCTTTGATCAGGCCGCCGCGGGCTTCGTCGAAAATGCCGAAACTGATCGCATTCAACAGGCCGGTCGAGAAGTCGCGGATGGGAAACACGTCCTTGTAGACTGCCTCCACTGCCAAGGCCTCACGGCCTTGCACGATATCGGACACCGAGGGTCTTTCGCGGCGATGCTCGGCAAGGTCCGCGCTGTTCCAGAAATGGACGAATGCAAAGACCCCGTAGAGGAACAGGAGCAGCATTGAGCAGGCCGGCAGATGACGCAGCTTGGCTCTCACTTCGGAGCTGTTGTCATCGGACGAAAAGAAGACTTGATCAGTGCTCATTTTCAAAAAGCCCTAGAACTGGAAGTACAGGAAGGGTGTGTCGCTGTCGGCCACGAGCTTTAGGATCGCGATCAGCCCAAGAACGGTCGATGCAATCCCCATGAGCAGACTGACCGGCGGATCGTCGGTTTTGGCGCTTTCCACCAGTTCCCCCGTTGTTTTCAAGGCAAAAGCCCGACGGAGCTGCGGTTCACGCACGGCAACGACCACAGCGACCGTCATGAGCGCGAAAGCGAAACTCGGAAACTGCCACGCATAATCGCTTCGAAGGGCGAAGCCGTTGAGTCCCGCCATACCGGCGAGCATGTTCATCGCCTCCGTCATGTTGGCTGCCCGGAAAAATACCCAGCCAATGCAGACGAGGAGCATGGTGAAGGCCCAGGAAAGAACGCGGAACGGTGCGTTCGCGGAGACCTTGAAATAACGCTCAGCGGCAAGCCAAAACCCGTGCCAGGCTCCCCAAACGAGGAATGTTGTGTTGGCGCCATGCCAAAGGCCGCCCAGGACCATGGTTGCAGCGAGATTGAAATAGGTGCGCTGCGGCCCGTTTCGATTGCCGCCAAGTGAAATGTAGAGGTAGTCACGCAGCCAGCTTGAAAGCGAGATGTGCCAGCGGCGCCAGAAATCCGTGATGTTTACCGACCTGTAGGGAGCGTTGAAATTCTCGACGAAGTGAAAGCCCACCATCATGCCGAGGCCGATTGCCATTGACGAGTATCCGGAGAAGTCGAAGTAAAGCTGAAGGGTGTAGGCAACAGCGCCGAGCCAACTTTCTGCCATTGTCGGATCAGGAATGGCGAATGCAGCGTCGGCAATCGGCGCGATTGAGTCGGCGATCAATACCTTCTTGGCCAAACCGGTCAGAAAGCGCATGGCACCGTAGTTGAACTTGGCCATATTGTGATCGCGACCGTAGAACTGCTCCGCCAGGTCCGAAAAGCGCAGGACAGGGCCGGCAATCTGGTGCGGAAAGAACGCGATGAACGCGGCATAGTCGATAAAGGAGCGAGATGGGACAAGATCCCGCCGATGCACATCGATGATGTAGCTCAGGTTATGGAAAATGTAGAATGAGATGCCGATTGGCAGAATGACATGCTGCAGGGACCAACTGTAAGGCTCGCCGCCATTGAATGAATAAGCAATGCTGTCCGCAAAGAAGTTGAAATACTTGAAGTAAAACAGCAGAGCCAGATCACCAACAATAGCAGAGATTAGGATTCTCTGGCGCCAATGCTCATTCTCGGTGCGATAGATGAGGAGCGCGGCGCAATAATTGAACGCCGTGGTGGCAAGCATAAGAGCTGCAAAATCAATTCTCCACCAGGCATAGAAGCAATACGATCCCACAAGGATAAATAAAGATCGGAACCTCTGTGGGCAAATGTAATAGAGAGCCAGAAAGGAAGGCAAATAAACGAATATGAATATTACAGAAGAGAAAACCACGCCAAACCCCTTCCGTTCGGTCGCAACGGACCAAACGGTCTTCAAGAGAAATAAAAGAGCACTCGCCTAGACTTCACCGCATACGTTCCAACATATCCGCGGCTTCGTATATCGAGCACAGAATGTGATAGAAGCTGCTCGCCGGAGCCGGCTCGGCCACGAACCTGCCATTCGGCAGGAGCTTGTCGTACCAAAGGCCTGTCATCTCAGTCGCCAGGAACTTCCTGAGAGCATTGCAAGCACGCACCGCCTCGAGCAGATAGGCGGTCCGTTCGTGACCTGAATTCATCAATGCCAAGGTTGCGGCCGCTTTGAACCATTCGGTCTGAGGCCAGAGCCGTGCGACCGGATCGAAGATTGCGAAATCGTCGAAAAGACCCATGATAGCGACCTGCCGCGTCTCACAAATCCCATGTTTGGTTCCGATCTCGAAGAGGCGTCTTGCTTTCGCTATTGCAGCCGGATTGCCTCGGGAGAGGCCCCATCGAGACAGCAGCCATGCCCATTCAAACTGATGCCCGGGCTCGACAACACGCCCCTTATCTCCCGCGAAAGGCTTCCAATCGTGGTCGAAAAACTCCCGAAGCGCGCCGCTTTCCGGATTGATGAACCGCGAGATCGCAAGGTTGCCGATCTCGTCAGAGAGCGCGCGCCAGGGCGCCGGATCGCTCGCCGCGACTTCCCACGCGAGAGACGCCTCGAACAGATGCATGTGCGGATTGGAGCACAAGGGCAGCTTTCGTGGGCAAGCCTCTTCAAAACCGCCCATTGGATGCGCATATCCGGCCCTTAAGGCGCTGAGCAGGGCCAGCGCCTTTGCTTCCATCTCGTCCTTCCGTTCTGGGAATCCCAGCGCCAGCTGGACGAAAGCAAAGAGCGCGAACGCCTGATTGTAGAGATCGAAGCCGTCGTCGATCAGCTCGCCTGAGGCAGAAGCGAGGCTTCCATAGAAACCATCACCCCGAAGGTAGACCTTCTCGAACCAAGCGAAGCCTTCGAGCGCAACCTCCTGCCAAGCGCCGGGCCAGTTGCGAAGGCCGGCCGCGGCGTAGCAGTACACTTGACGCGGCTGGACACGTGCACGCCGGCTGTCTTGGCGGCTGGGTTCCCCATCGAGACGGACCCGTTCAAAAAAACCGCCCATTTCACGATCAAAGCCTGACTTCAGCCACAGCGGAAGGGCGTTGTGGTGCAGCCAGTGGAGCAGGAAAGATACTTCACCTGCGAAGACTTTGAGGGCACCGACCTCTTCTACTTCCAACATGCTCGATCCCGGCTCAGTTCGTAGAACTGAGGTAACTCTGAGCGAAGGCATCGCCTTGCTGCGCCGCCATCTTCAGGTACTTCAGGGCAAGCTCTTTCGACTGGCCGTCGCCTCCATTTTCATAGAGATCCACTCCCAACTCATATTGGGATTTCACGTCGCCGCTGTCTGCCGCCAAGCGCAGCCATTTTCGGCTGGCCGATTTATCCGCAGACTTGAATCCGCCGATCCGGTAGATGGAGCTCAAAGCCCTGGCTGCTTCGACATTGCCCTTTTCAGCGGCCTTCTCCACCGTGCTATAGAGCTCGTCTGCGGATTTCTGGCCGGCCTCGGCGCGCAGCACCTGTGCGATTATTTGATCGAGCGCCTCCGCCCTGCCGCCAGCATAGGCCTTAACGAGGAGGTCAGCTGTCTGCCCGGACTTATCTCCGGTGTTGATGAAAAGCATTGCGAGGGTGTAGCTCGCGTTGCCGTCACCCTTTTCTGCCGCAGCCCGCAACGGAGCGATGATCTTGCCCCGTTCTTCATCGGTCTTGGCGGCGTTGTATGCCTGCAGAAGTTGCCCCTGACCAAACACGTTGACGCCGGCCGCGGCCGCTACATCCGTCAAATAGGCGCCATCCCGTTGCCCGGACGTCGTGCGATGAATTCGAGCTGCGAGCTGGGCTGCGCCCTTTCTGTCCAACTTTCTCGCTAGCTCCATCCAGGCGTGACCAAGCTTCACGTTTGGACGGCCCTCCTGCCCAAGATAGTGACTGCGAGCCTGCCGCAACGACCTTTCTGCCTTGGACGCTGTCTCCGAGCGTGCATAGAGCTCGGAGGCCTGCGCAACATCGCCGGCTTTTTCCGCGCGTTCAGCCAGTTCGCGTAATGCCTTGGTCGAACCTCTTTCCCCCGCTTCGCGAAGCCACTCCGACGAGGTGCCAAATTCACGTCCGGTGATCTCGCCATTGTCCAGCAGTTTGGCGAGCAGCAATCGGGTATTGACATCCGCTTTGTCCGCTGTGAGCGGCAGATAAACATTGCGTGCCACCACAGCGACGTCAGTGGGCCGATAGAGACCGTCGTAGTGACCCTTGACAAGCTTGCGGGCCGAACCGTTATCGCCCGCCAGTGCCGCACGCTCATAGGCAGAATAGGCTTCCTGGTACTTGCGCCGGCGGAGCTCGTATTTTGCGTATTCGCGGTTATGCCTGACAATGTCCTTGCTGCCGGTTGCGTTCTTGGCAGCAAATGCGAGCAAGGCCCCAGCATCGCGGCGCGGTTCGAAACCCGCCTTCGCGTAACCAATCTGGACTTTGGCATCGTTATAGGCTTCGTGCGCGGTATTCGTGCATGCTGCCAAAGGAATACATACCCCAGCCAGCAACAAAGTCCGTCCCCAAAACGTCATGTATTTCATAGTAAGTCCATCCCCATCGGACAAAAACGTCGTTTGCGCATTGGCATTTCAAAGTTCACGTCGGCCTAGCCTTGGTGAACGCGTTCTTAAACGGCTCAGGCCAGATCGGCCTCCCGCAGGAGCCTGAGCCCCATTTCCAGGACCTCTCTCGTTTCGGCGGCATTGGCAGCCTCCACATAGCAGCGCATTTCCGGCGCGTTCCCGGACGGCCGAAAGTGTACGGTCCTGCCGTTGTCGAGCGTGACGCGGAGCCCGTCGAGCATGTCGACCTCAATCGGAAGGCCCAGCGGATGCAGGAATTCGGAGAGGTTTTCCCGGTTGGCCTGTAGCCGAGCCATTAGGCTCACGCTTCGCTCGGTCGCGAATTTTTCCAGCCGGTCCGCCGCCGTGAAGGGCAGTCCCAACCGATCTTTCAAACCGGAGAGTTTGAGACCTGCGGCTGCGGCGGAGCCGAGCACGGCAAGTACGGGCAGGAATGAATCACGGGTGGGCAGTGGCCTGAGCGTACCCTTTGCTGCTCGGAATTCCGAAGCGGTCAAAGTCCCTCCGTTGGCTTCGAAGCCGACGACTCCTTGCCGATGCGATGCAAGGGCCTCTTGCATGCCAGCGATAACAAATGGAGAGCCGACCTTTGTGCGCACCACCTCGACGCCGCCCGCGGTTTTTATGCCGGAGTTGGAGGTAATTGGGGTAACAATTGCATCCGCGCCGAGAAACAGAGCGGTGAGGTAGCCGCAAATGTCGCCGCTGATGGGAGATCCGGTCTCATCCGCTATCAAGGGGCGGTCGCCATCCCCGTCGGCGGAGACGACGGCATCGAGGCCGAATTGATAGGACCACTCTCGAAGGGCAGCGATCGTTTCCGCCGAGACCGCTTCCGTATCGACCGGAGTAAACACGCTTGACCGGCCGAGTTCGACGACCTCGGCACCGTAGTAGCGAAGGATCTCGCTCAGCATATCGCGGGCGACTGTCGAGTGCTGATAAACTCCGAAGCGTTTCCCCGAGAGCGCGCTTTCTGGCAGAACGATCTTGTTGCGCTCCATGAAGAGTGCAACCGCCTCCCCGGCTCGGTTCTCGTAACTCGTTATCTCCCCGAGCGCAGGAACGGGCATGTCGTTAAGTTCCGCAGCGATTTCGGCAATTTGCCGCTCGTCGGATTTGCCGATTTCCCCATCCGGAAGGTAGAATTTGATGCCATTGCGATCCGCTGGGATATGCGAACCGGTGACCATCAACGAAGCTAGGCCGGCCTGAAACCCGTAATAGGCGAGTGCAGGCGTCGGCAGATGCCCGCAATCGACTGGAACGAGACCGCTTTGCCTTAAAGCGATCATCGCGTTTGCCGCTATGGCAGGGCTGGAATCGCGAAAATCATAGCCGACCAGCACACGATCGGCCGACTTTGCATGGCCGTTCCGCAGCAGAAGATTTACAAAGGCCGCTGGGTAGACGTAAGACGGCCGTCCCTGAAGATCTACAGAGAGGCCGCGCAGACCACTGGTTCCGAACTTTACGCTCAAGGTAATCTCCTGAAAAAGTCGAATGGAAAGCTCATTTCAGTTTCGCTGACTTAAGTTGTATAGGGCGCTTATCCGTCCACCGAGGCTTGCCGAAAACAAAGGCTCATCAAAGAACGTGCCAAACTTCTCTCTGTCCTCGGGATAGTAGTGCAGATATGCATCAAGCCATGCGATCCGGTCGCTGCGCACGAGCCCGTTCTTCTTGCGCGGCAGCGGCACTTGTTTCTCGCCCGCGAGTTTCTCTATCTCCGAGGGATCGTTGACGGCATTGAGTGCAAAATGAACCAGGCGCTGAAGTCCGTTGTTGCAGATCGAAAAGGCGTCGTAGCCGTTGGACTGCGCCAATGAAGCGATCATGACCAAGGGCGCTACCGCATGCAGATGGTAATCTCG
Organism: Sinorhizobium sp. BJ1; assembly: GCF_002531555.1. NCBI lineage: Bacteria > Pseudomonadati > Pseudomonadota > Alphaproteobacteria > Hyphomicrobiales > Rhizobiaceae > Sinorhizobium > Sinorhizobium sp. BJ1. The sequence continues at coordinate 19,745 of NZ_NWTH01000032.1, read as the reverse complement.
GGCTTTCTTCCTCCGGGCGAGCTCGAGCGGCAAGGCACCTTCTGCCGTCACTTGGCATGCACCGAGCTTGTAGCTTTCGAATCCGAACTCGAGAAATTCCTTCCGGCCTGTCGCTACACCAACCGCAGCCACTGCGAAGCCACCCCAGTAGCGGTGGTTTTGCTTGTTCGAGGTGCGATCCCCGGAATCGGTGAAAACCGGGACGGTCCTATCGGCGAGTTTAATAAGCCAATTGTCGATCGCCCGCGTGTCCATGCGCAGAACTTCCGCGGCTGGTTGTACCTGGATGTAAGCGATGGCCGCTGCGGCGATGATGCGCGTCACGCTCAAGTAACTTTGGCGGGATTTCAGATCAGAAAGCGCGTTTGCCTTAGCCCATGCATCCAGCGCCTTCAGAGTACACGCGGCGGCATCGATACGGTTGCCGTCCGTCTGGGTGTAGTTGCTCGCCAGCTTTGTCACGAAGGCTGCGAAGCGACGCGTTTCCGCAATGGCCGCATCGTATCGCTGCTTGTTCTTGGCATCGATCGTGGAATGGCTCTCATCGTCCTCCTCGTAGATGCTCGAAAGATCCAGCGTTTTGACCGGCGACGGAATGGCTTCCGCGCATCGCGTCTTGCCATTGTTGCGTTCGGCATGCCTGGCTAATTCAAACGGCACGGCTAGAGCACTGGCCTGCGCGTCCGCATTCACCACGCAGATGGATAAAAGCAGGCATGCGATCACGCCGGCCTTGGGAAGAACACTCATTACGCACCCATTTGAGCTTGGCTATTCCACCTAACGAGGCTCTCAACAGAACCTCGAACTCGATTTCACAATCCCTGTCCCCAGGGGGAGCAATTGTTACTGTTCGCTGGAAAGCTCCTTGAACTTGCCTTCCCAGTAGGCCGCTTTTTCTGAATTGGCTTCCAGTCCGACAACGCCCACCCTGTAGGCGACGGCGAGCTCCTTGGCGGCTTTTCGGTTTCCGGCACCGGCAGATCTCTCCAGCCATTCAAAGGCCTTGCCGATGTCCTTGGGCGCGCCGCTGCCAAAGAAATAGGCCTGATAAAGCCGATACATCGAATGCTGATCGCCGTTGTCGGCCGAAGTGGCCAGCCACCGCATAGCGGACTCGCTGTCCGGCTTGCCGAGCTTGCCGTCAACGTTCAGACGGGCGAGCTTGAGAAGGTACTTTCCAGGCGAGGCTACCTCATTGCCCAGGAAAGCGAGCAGTTCGTTCACCTCTTCCGGGCTCGATGACATCCTGGCATCGGCGATTTCGCTAATCAGCTTGTTTGCGGCATCCCTATCCCCCATTGCATAAAGCTTCAGCAAGTAGTCCTTGGCCTTCTCCGGCGAAGACTGCTTCCAAGTGCCCTGAAGGTCCCCCTCAGCCAGATCGCGAAGAACCGAGATGCGGCCGAGACTATAGGAATGCAGGAAGAATTCTTCCGCCTTGGCCCGACTTTCGATGCCATCGACACCGTCACGAAAGGCCGCTCCAATGACATAAAGATCGTCGGCGTCTTGGTCGGAAATGCTTTCCGCAAGCGAGAGCCAGTAGCGAGCCAGCGTCTTGGCTTCGGGATCGGGTAAGGTTGCGTATACCCGGGCGACGTTGACCATTTCGTCGACCGTGCACGCCTCGCCGGAGGCGGTCATCTTCGCCAGATCCTGGAGCGCATTCGATGCACCTGGATCGATCAGCGCGAGTTTCGCCTTGAAGTCGCCGGCTTCCGCCGCCTTCGTCAGCCACTGCCGCCCGGCCGTCGAATCCTGTGAAAGGTCGGCCAGAAGGATCTTGCCGTATTCGCGCATCCCGCGGGGATCTCCCGCTTCCGCAAGCTTTCGATAGATTTCCGTGAGTGTGGAAGGTTTTGCATGGCCGGCACGCTGCAGGAGCTGCGCCTTCAGCAGCAGGGCGTTTTTGTCGCCCGATTCGATATAAGGCCCAAGCGCCTCGATTTGAGTGAGCTTGTCCTGGAGCTTGGAGGAAACGTCGAAACGGTTGCTGATCATCGCGAGCTCGGCAAGCCGCTGCTGATCCGTGTTGTTCAATGAGGAAACGAACTGGATGAGGCGCTGCGCCGCCTCGGCGTTCTTGGCGAAGCCCTCGCTTCCGCTCTCCCAACGGGCGATCACATAACCGATCGCATCCGGACTTCCCTTGAATGCCGCCTGCTGAACGTAGGTTCGGCCCTTCGCACGGTCAGCCTCGTCGTTCTTGGCGAGCAGGTTCAATCCAGTCACGTAGATTGAGTTGACCGAGCCAAAGACGGCCGCCCGGTGGCGCCATTCGTTCGCAAGTTCGATCGAGATCGGGGTACCCTGACCGCAGGCAAACATGCCGGCAAGCTTGGATGCACTGTCCGAGTTCCCGGTCTTGGCCGCCGCAACGAAGAATTGCATGGCTTTCGTCAGATAGGCCGGATCGGACTTCCCCAACGAGAGGTAGATCTTCCCGATTTCGCCGCTAGCGTCGGGCGATCCCGCATCGGCCGCGGCTTGCAGGATCTCGATTGCCCTGTCCGCGTCCTTCTTGGAACCGCTGCCCGTGGCCAGAAATTCCCCGTACAGAACCGGAACGTTTTCCGAGCGATCCGGCGCCTGCATGGCGCGTTCGAAATACGCTTTGGCCTTGGCATCGTGGCGCTGACCGCCGAATTCGGCGGCATATACGCGCGCCAGCCACTCGTCGGCCAGACGAAGGCCGTCTTCGGAGGCCAGCGTAAGATACTTGATGGCGAGATTCTGGTCTTGCGGCACGGAAATTCCGGTCGCATATGCTTTGCCGAGATTGAACTGGGCCGATGCCATGCCCCCGTCGGCGGCCTGCTTCAGATAGGTCATCGACTTCTGAATGTCGATCTGATCCACCTGGTTTGAATGGAACAGCTCGGCGAGATTTTGAGCGGTACGCGCGTCGCCGGTCTGGGCAAAAGCCTCCAGCCACTTCAACGCGGTATTCACTTCCTTGCCGACGAGGCTTCCTCGAAGGTAGAGGAACCCGATCTGGCTGAGAGCCGAGCAATCGCCTTCCTTGATCTGCGCCATCAAGCCCAAAAGTGCATTGGTAACAGCGCTCTTCTTCTGATCTTCGGATGCCTTAGTATCCAAAGTAACGATGCGAGCATATTCAATCAGACCTTGAGTATCTGAAGCCAGCGCCGATTTCTCGAGGTAGTGCCGCGACTTTGCGAGATCGCGCAATTCGCTCGGCCCCGCATCACCATAAAGCTGTCCGAGCGCGAAGGCCGCGCGCATGCTGCCGCTGCCGTAGGCTTCGAGCAGATATGCCTCCCCTTCCTTTTGCACCTCGGGCTTGCCTGATTCGACGAGCACGCGGGCGAGCGGGATCAGCAAAGTATTGCGTTTGCCCGGATACTGCTCCAGCGTGGCGCGCAACATCTGCTCCGCTGTCTCTGGCGATTTCTGCAGCCGTTCGCTGCCGCGGTTGTACTCCAGTGCGAGGGCCACGACCTGGTCGGGTTGAAGACGAATGTCTTTCAGATCGGTTGTGGTCCAGTCCCGGTCGATTTTGGGACGTTGATGTCCACCGGCGTCAACCTTGCAGACCGCCTTGTAGTCGAGCTTCGGCGGGTCGAGTAGGATGAGTGGATTCTCCGCTCGAGCCACACCGAAGGGCACGGCGGAGACGGTAGATACCGCAATGGCGGCAGCAAGCATCTTTTTGAAAGAAAAATTACGAGATTTGTCAGTACTCACAGCCCGTTGCCCCACTCTCAAATGTATTTTAGTTATCGATGCCGGTAACAGCCGCAAACGCGGTTGGTCCGTTCGCCGTCTCGACAACGACAATATTTTGGCGTTCCTTGGCGGTCAGCGATACCTTCTCGACATCCATGACCTTCTTGTCGCCTTCCGTTACCTCAAGACCAATGTCGATCACCGGCAGCTCCTTTGATGCCATGCCGGCGGGTGCCAGGTCTTTGAACAGCGCCTTGCTGTCCCCGTCCAACCGAAGCAGGAGATTGGCCGGCTGCGCAGAGAAGTTGTAAAAGGACAGAGCGGACTTGGAGGGGTTTTCGACATCCTTGTCCTGGATGACAACGATGCCATCCGCTGCGCCGACCGCGATAGTGTAGAGCTTGCCAGCTTCGAGTTTGGCCTCAGCCGAAGAGGCCCCGTCGGAGATCTTGTAGGATCCATTAGCGAGAGCGCGGTAGTTGGAAAGGACGATGGCATCCACGTCGAGTTTCTGCCCCGAAAAGTCGAGGATTACGCCGCTCTTCAGCTTCACATTCAGAAACCGGACAAGGCTTTTGTCCGCTGGAATGGGTGCATCGTAGAGCGCAGCATCGCCTGCGAGTGTTGGCTTGGGCGCGATGGCAGTTACGATCGTCAGGGCGAGCGCGGCAAGAACCGCTTGTGATTTCGGATTCATTTCTCTTCTCCCTAAGAATTAATTGGATGTAGCGGTTGGGGAAATTATTCCACTCGGGTACCGGCACAGCTTTACGCGGCCGGCAGAAGTCAAACCGCCTTCAATTTTCAGGTTCACGTGGACGGGCCTGGTCTCGGCGCTCGCTGGCAGGGACTGATAAAGCGTGTTCAGTCCGGGAACCCGAGGAGGATTCTCGAAATTTACTTTCCTCACCGAGCCATCTTCTAAGCGATATCTCAGCTGGAAGCGCGATAGAGCTTTATTGCTGAATTCATAGCGAAGATAGTAGTCGGCGGCTTTGTCCATTAGCTTTGGCAGATCGGAGCCGATGGTGTCGGTCTCCTCGAACGCACGGTCGCTTACAGCGAAAACATCTCCGCAGTCTCCGAATATAGCTGGCACGATGGAGTCATTCATGTCCGTCGTCAGCTTTCGCAAGTCATCGAGATCTCCGAACTCCCATACGACGAAGCGAGGCTTCTTCCCGATACCCTTGCTATTCTGGGCCCAAGCATAAATTGACTGATTGACGCCGCCACCTGATACCGAGAAACCGCCTACGTTTTGCTTCAGAAACTGCTTTAGAAAACCGTTGAAATGATAAGGTGTTAGCTCATCCGTGTAAGAACTGCCAACAACATGGACCTGCTCTGTTTGAGCAGAAGTCTCGTCCTCCACTAGATCGTCGAGAGAGCCGATCCTCTGCTTGGTCTCGTATATATTCACATCCTCAGGTGGAATTTTTGACTGGCAAAGCTCGTTCAGGATGGCATTGAAGTTTGCCTTGTGGAGTCGACCGCCGGAGTTCTGCGTCGTCTCAAATTCGATAGAGCCTTCCCTGCCATCTTGAAGGCTCCTTATGCGGTCGGCTACGGCGGCGGCAACCAGTCGCGCCCCTTCGGGCGTCCAGTGGATGTCTCGCTTGAAATAGTAATTCCCCGGATTGAAAGACGGGGTCGCCTTCAGGATCTCGTTTATATTAACCGCATCAATACCTCTATGCCGAATAGTTTCAATCAAGAGGTCGAATTGCTCACCAGCCAAGTGGGCGTCGTAAAGAAAATCGGAAAGCATCCCGCCGTTGGGCACGAATGCACTTCCTGCGATCGCTCTCGGCAACATTGGTACTAAGATCAGATGCACACCTTGAGCTTTCAGCGCGCTATTTATGCGACCCAGCATCTGAAGGGTATCATCGGGTAATTCGTACAACGTTTCAAAGTCACCTTTGCGGAAAAACCAACCGTCATATCCTTGGTACATTTTCACGCCGAATGCGGTATATGGCGACTTTTCTTCAAGGCCAGTACAGGTGTACAAAATATCACCCGCTGCCGCGATATTACTGATCAAAGCGCATGACATCGCAACCCAGGCGAAGATCAAGCGACGACTTCCAAGGCAGAGCGCTTGTTTCATTTGGACACCCCGGCGCGGTCTTCTTTGATGTACATATTCTTCAATCGCCGGGCGAATTGACTGCCCAGTTCTTCCGCATGATCGAGCAGTGCCAGTACTGCGCGTCGATTACCCTCTTTGTCACGGTCATAGAGCAGTACCGCCTTGCGCACGATCATTTCAGGGACGTCCTCGGCCACAAGCGAATCCAGCCACCGCTCAGCCTCGGGATTGTCATTGGTCGGGTTCTTGATGAAGTAATAGTAGTAGAGCTGCGTCATGGCGTCGGTGTCACCAAGCGAAGCAGCCTTTTCGAGCCAAGCAACGCCCTTCTTTTCGTCTTGCGCTGCTCCGGCCCCTGCCAGGTAGCTTCGCCCCATTTCGGTCATGGCAGTGACGGAGCCATTCAAAGCCGCCTTGATGTAGTAGGCAAAGGCTCTCGATTCGTAGACGCGAGTGCTCGGCCCCTTGGAATAGCTTCGGGCAAGCGCCAGCGAGCTTCGGTTGGAGCCCATAAAGGCCAGATCTCTGTAAAGCGCCTCGGCGCGGGCGCGGTCCAGCGGCACATCCTGGCCGAAGTAATAGTTAGTGGCGATCTCGTTGAGCGCCTCTTCATTGCCGAGCTCGGCCGCCTGCGCGATCAGCGCGTTCGCCTTGGGCAGATCCTTGCTGCGATAGTCCTGCCTCATATATTGGCGGGAAAGGAACATGCGCAGATTGCCGTTGCTCGGTAGATGGTGCAGGACCGTTTCAACCTTGTCGATAAGGTATTCGTAACTCTCGCGGCCGACTGCCTGCTCGTTGGCATTCAGCGCCACGCGCGTGAGCGGTCCGCCCTGCCCGCGCTCTGCAAGCGTCCCGCACCAATCGACGACCTTCCGGAAATTGAGCGCTTGCGTGTGCGGCCACTTCTGGCGAAGCTTGAACGCAGCATTTATCGCATCGACATCACCCCGATCGGCAAGCTCTGCCAGACGAGACAGGACGGGTTCGATGAAGTCCGGCCGGAGATCATCCGCCGACGCCAGCTGATTGATGAAACCAACAAGTGCCGCATCATCGCCCCTGAAGGCAACGATGATGTCTCTCATTTTGTCGCGGGCCGCGGCCTTGTCCAGGGCGCCGCTTGCAAGACGCACCTCGGCTAACAGAAACTGGCCTGCCGGAAGCGCGAGAACCTCGGGGGTGTTCAGCAGTTCCTCTACCTTGTCGTATTGCTTCAGGGCGAAAACAACCTTGGCGAGTTGAATGTTGCTTTCCGGCGTCAGAAGACGCGGATCGAAGCTCGAATAAACGCTCGCGACTTTTTCGAGCTTTTCCGTGCTGCCGCTGCTGAAAGCATAATCGGCCGCGTCCGGCCCCGCGGAGAAATAGCCCCGCGACAAGGCGTTCAGCAGGAACTCGAAACCCCTTTCAGGATCAGCTTGAAGCTGCGGGCCGCCCTTGACGAGCAGCGCGCCGTATTCCTTCATCGCCCAAAGATCCTGCTTGTCCGCGAGATCCCGGACTTCCAAATAATATGCCGGATAGTTCATAGTAGCCTCGAGCTCGTGGCGCATGAGCTTGGCAACCTGGACTCGCAGCTTTAGGTCCATCTCCGCATCGCCGGCCAATTCGGCGCGAAGCTCGTCATAAATGGCATGGGCCCTGCTCGCATCGGCGTTGACGAGGCGCCCTTCCCGATAGATGTCGCCGAGAATGAAACCTGCCGAAGCGTCGCCGAGTTGGAAGGCCATTTCGAGCTCGGCCACCAGTTGCGCGGCCGGCATCGGCATGGCATCGGGCCTTGCGTAGTAGCCGCCCTTCTCGGCGCTCACGATGATACGCGCGATACGTCCAATAACTGAGGCTTTGCCGTCCTTCCATATTTCCATGTAGATCGGCAGCGCGTATTTCGCTGCAAGGCTGTCGGACAGATTCATACGCGAAAAGCGGTCCGCGACGATGAGGCGGTCCTGCCCCGCTTTCGCGAACTGGGCAACCATGTTGTCCATTGCGGCGGTCGCCCGCGGCAGATCCTTCGCGACGTAGATACCCTGATAGTAAAGCTTCGCGATGAGGTAGTGCGTCCGGTAGCTCCCGGCTTCTTGAAGTGCGGAAACGGCCCACATCGCGTCTGCTTCGTCGAAGCCGTAGACATTCTCGTCGACAAGGTCGAGCGCGATCAACTCCGCCGCGCGGGTGGAGCCGGCAGCCACAAGCTGCCAGATCACGTTCGCGATCCCCTCCCGGCCTGCACTCTTCAGAAGGAGCTCGCGCTTGTCCTCAATGAGGCCGACTACGCTGTCCGAACCGCCGCCTGCTGCGAGCTCGAGTAACGATCTAAGAGCCTCCGGATGCTGCTCGGCATCAAGGGATGCAGCGTAACGGTCAGTGAGCTTGATTACGGAACTGTCCCCATCAAGCACCGAAATATTGGCCATGAGCAGCATCTGGCTGCGAACCGTGTCTGCCTCCGGAGAATTCTGCCTGGTCAGCAACAGCAGAAGCTCAAGAGCAGCATCCAGCGAACCCTTGGTCATTTTCTGACGCAGGACCTGCTCCAGATCGCCGACGACTTCCTCGCTCCCCGCCGGCGAAAGGCGCGACGTCTTGCTGCTTGCGGCGGCGTCGACCAGCTTGCGGAGTTCCGATACTTCTTGTTCGTTCTCGATAGTGCCTTCGCGAAGTACGAGTTTGCTCAACTCTCTGAGGATCTTGTCGCGAAAAGCGGCATCACCTTCCTCTACAAGCCCGCGATAGATTTGCATCGCCGCCTTGGTATCGGCTGCCCGAAGCGGGTTATGATCGTTCTTGAGCATGCCGCGGACCAATAGGCGCGCATAGTCCAAGCGCGCTTCCGGATCGGCGGATTCCTTGAAGCTTGCAATTGCTTTCTGCTGCTGAACGAATGCCTCGCTTGTGTCGGCGGCCAGCCTCTTCGGCATCTCCGACGCACTTGTCAACGAAGCCGTCAGCACGATCGACGAAGCCAGAGCAATCGCAAAGGCATATATGAGGTGTGTTTTCTTCATCGCGACCATCATCCGATCAGTTTCCGGTCTGCGGGTTGAAGGCTGCAGCCTGCGGCGAACCGATGGTATCCACGCAATAGTTGGCCGCTGCATCCGCGCCGGCGAACCCGGGCTGAGCCGACTGCGCAAAGATGATCCCCCTTCGTGAAAGGGAGCATTCCTTGTCCACGGGTATTTTCGGCATGCACACCGACCGCACTGAAACGCCCGATTCCATGCTGCGTGCGATAATATCGAGACCGAGAGGCTTGAGATCGCCACCTGCATATCGAGGCAGTTGGTCAATGAACTTGTTTCGGAAGAACATCGCCTCACTCGCCCCGCGAGTCGACAGGCCGACACCGTTCTTCTCGATGACGTTATCGCGGGCAGCGATCGTCGCTATCGGGTAGAACGGATCCTCCTCGAAATCGCGAAACTCGCTCTTTTCCGCCTCTACCAGGTTGTCGATGTAGGCTTCGATGCCGGCGGCTGCGTTCCCCCGTATCTGATTGCCCTCGACATGAATGTCCCAGGAGTTCCTGACCTTTACCCCGGCCCGACCGTTTGCGGAGAACACGTTGCTGTCGACGAGCGCACAAGGGCTTTCCATGGCGGAGAAACCATCGCCTTCGTTTCGGCTCGCATCATTTGCATAGACGATCGTGCCGTAGCTCAGACGATCGAGCATGATACCCGAGCCGTGATTCTCGAAAGAGAGATTACCTAGAATGAAGCTGTCATCGACTTCGCGCGAAATAATGATGCCGTGCTTCTTCTGCGTGCCGTAGGCCGTGTTGTAGGCCATCCTCAAATTCGTCGAACGGTCATGCGGATCGAGACCATAGATGACGCCGTTCACGAGCTCGTTGCCGACGAAGACAATGTCCTTCGCCTCGAACGCGTAGAAGCCGTAATAAAGGTTCTCGAACGAGTTGTTGATGAAGTAGCCTGTCGGCGGCGCAGCCTGGACCTGACGAACGATCGTGTCGGTCGAGCCGGAGGAAAGCGACATGCCGTAGGTTCGCCCCCCCGCATAACCGAGTGCGACGAAACGGGAATTTGCCGCAAAGGTTTCGCTGCCGCTCCAACCGAGGATGAAGGGGCGGAAGAATATGCCCTTCTCGTGGTCAGTGACGTAACTCGGCTTGCCCGTTCTGTCGTCGAAAGAGGTCACGGACACACCGTCGAAATACAACTTGCCGCTATTGATGATGAAGGCACCTGCCCTGGTGTTCAGACGCAGTTCCTTGATTTCCCGGCCGCTGACGATCAGGGTGGCGCCATCATTGACAGCGAGCGGGACATTGAGTGTCACAACGTTGCCGTCAAAGGTAATTGCGTCCGGGTCAGTGGCTGCCACTTGCGCCACCAGATCACTCATCGTCACGACACCGCGGGTGACAAATATGACGCGCGGGGTCGAAGAAGCGGCATTGAGGAACAGATATTCGCGCACGCCCAGATTAATGATCTCGTCGAAGTGTTCCGATGAGAACCGGATAAGGCGCGTCGCCCGCGTTTCACCGCGTTTCGAGATACCGGCAAGGGACTCATTGCTTTCGCGAAGTGCGGGAACTGGAATTCGAGACGCGACGGCCTCAGGCCCCAGGAGAAGATTGGGCATGAACGGCGCTGCCGCAGCAGGAAGGCCGTCCTGCCTTGGCGAAGCAACGACCAGCCTTCCGTCGCTTGTCGCAGACGTGCCGCTGAAATCCAGCACCGGCGGTGCGGACGCAGCTGGAGGCGTGGCACTGTTGAGCCATCCCTTTCGATCCAGAACCGCGGCGCGTGCCTCTGCGAGCCTGCGAAACCCGGTGACCCGCTCGAGATAGTCGGGGTTGGCTTTCAAGCCGGCGCTGGCAGCGTTCACGCTTGCGAAAACTGCTTCAGCTTCAGCGACCTTCGACGAGCCCTCTTTCGAGATTTCCGCAAAGTGTTTCAAGGACCGGCCGGTGGCTGCGACGTAGCGCGAATAGCGCGCTAGTGCTTCCCCGTTGAGCTTGCTTGCGTCCGGCACCTTGCCGATCGAGGCGGCCAGAAGGGGCCTGTTTTCAGGTCGCATGCTCGGCAGAAGCTTCTCGAGCGCAACGGCGAACTCGGCGCCGGCACCGCGGCTGACGTCGAAACCTGCGAAAGCTGTGACGCCGATGGCAACGGCTTCCTTGAGCTCCATGTCGCCATCGGCGCTGAGCGCCTCGATCAGAAGATTTCGCCGCGCCGCATATTGCCAAAGTCGAGCCGAGACCTGCGAAAGCAATGCGACGTCATCTGCGCTCGAGGCGCTGAGCTTTCCAATTTGCGCCCAGTCGGACTCGCTTCCGTCTATGAGACCTGCGGCAAACGCCAGGGCCTTTGGGGCGTTTGCCTGAAAGGCGATGGGTTGCGCACCGATGGCTTGATCGACGGGCATGGAGAAGACGGCGCGGATCTTCGCGCGAAGCGCCGTCACCTCCCCGACCGCAGTGGCTCCCGGGAGAGTTCCGGCTATCTCCAGAACGAGCGACGGATCGCGAACGAGCTCGACGCTGCGAAGGAGTGCAGCCGTCTGCGCTTCATTGAGGGTCAGCTCCCCGGACGTCACCGACGCCCTGACCTCCGACGCGAGCACCCTGACATAATTGCTGTAGCCGGCGCTGGCGAGACTCTCAGTCAGGGTGAGATAGGCATCGGTCGCCGCTTCAGGTGACAAGCCGAGATTGACCGCCTTTTGATAGGCGATCAAGGAGTAGCCGTTCTCGATGTCCTTCAAGACGGCTTCGCCAACAATCCTGCCGCGCTCCGCCTCGTCCTCCACCGAGAGGGTCAACAGCTCGAAAGCGCGCGGATCGAGGCTCTGGCTCGTTCCCGCGCTCAACTGATCCAGGGTCTGCTGGGGCTGGCGCCCGTTTGCGACCTCCACACCATGAAGCCATGCCGCAAGCGTTCGTTCGGCCGTTCCGCTCGCAGACGCATAGGCAGATTTCAGGAAATTTAAGTCGACCTTTTCAAACACCATGCGGGCCAGAGAGGCCTTCTCTTCGCGCGGTGAGCCAACCAAAAGGTCGCCGAGCACACGCAGCACCGCCGGATTGCCGACAAGGTGGGCGTTTCCGGCGGCCAGCTCAAGAAGCTCCCCTCGCTCCTGCTCAGAGGTGAACTTCTCGTAGTAGAGAGGGAGAAAATCTGCGTAAATATCCGTAGAGAGCTGATGCAGCTTCGCCTCGGAAAGCCGCACCGCGAGTTCAATGCTTAGCCTGGCGATATCTATGCCGGACAGATAATCCAAAATGAGCGTGTAGCGAACTCTTATGATGTCGGGATCGCCGGAAAATACACTTCGATCGGAACTCGAGATCAGCGTTTTCAACGCGGCAATACCGGCATCTCGCCCCGTCAAGCCTCTGCTCCGCATCTCGGCACGCAAGACTGCCGCCTTCGACGCCATGGAGGCAAGTTTGCTCGTTCCGTCGACGCCCGAGACCTGCGCCGCATGCTCCACGCTCTCGATCCGAGCGACCTCCCTGAAGACCTCGAAATATGCATCGAACGAGCGCGCCGCCGGGTCAGCCTCCAACTCGGTCCAGCGAGTAAGTGCTACCTCGGCGCCGAAGGTGAGACTTTCTGCCGACAGGTCCCGCTCCAATGGCGCGAGCTCGCTGAGTTCGGAAATTTTCTCGTCGACGGTCAATTCCTGGGCATAGGCGAAAGAGCTCGGCAGTTCGCGCGACAACTGGGGAAAGCCAACCAAAGTCAAAGCAAGCGCAGCAGCCGCGACGCGGCTCCTCTTGGCACAGTGCCTCTTGGATATCTGAGATGCACGCATGGCTTCACGACCCTTGAGGCAGTACGAGGGAAAGAGTCTTCAAAAGTAGCGCCGACATTTCGCCGGACCTCCAAAGCGGTCTTTGAAACTTTACGATCAGGGGCTCCCCCAAGGGCACCTCCGTGTCTTCGGGGATGCTGAGATTGATCTGCGCCAACGCCTTCCCGTTTTCATCGGTGAACACGCGGGGAGCATTCGCGTAGTTGCCAGGATTGACGGACAGGTTGAGCACCTTGCCGGATTTCACGAATTCGACTCTGGCCGTGGCGGACTGCAGCGCTTTCACGGCATCATCGAATTCCACAAAAACCGCGACAAACCGCTTGGAGCTGGTGGAGGACAGGCGCAGGATCGGCTGTCCTTTTCGGACATAGTCCTCAGCACCGACGGCATTCGCGCTGATCGTGCCTTCCTGGTTCGCTTCAAGAAACTTGGCGAAGCCCTGCGGCGTCCTCAGGGCGGCATAAAACTCGCCCTTCTGAACCGGTCCATCGGTCTTGGCATATTCGAGCTTGCCGGCAGTTCGCGCATCGAGTTCCGCGCCTGGCGTCGCCACGAATGCCATTTGCGATACCGTGGAGAAGCTGCGCTGGAACGTCAAATAGGAGATCAGCAAGATGAGGCTGACAGCAACCACTGCCAAGGCAGCGGCCTTGGCCGTATTGCCCAGACCACCAGTGGCCAGTCGAACTGCCTCGCCGGTATCGCCGAATGCATCCGCGAACGAGTGCGAGCGGCCAACATACCAGTTCACGATGCTCAGGACCCGACGCTTCTCGTCAAGCGGGCCGGTGAGAATGACATTGGCGTCATTCTCACGCAGTTCCACTTTGACCTGGACTTCCCCCTGCCATGTCGCCCCATTCTTCAGCGCAACGATCCGGGCGGCGCCGGCGTAGCCAAGAATGTCCGGAAAAGCAGGCACAAGAACACCCTGGGCGGTCGAGCCCAATACCGGCAGCTCCCGTCCCCCGATGTCTACTGTTATGCTCGTCGACGCACTCATCTCGGGCTCAGGCGAGCCGCGCACGAATGGCGTCTACCTCCGCCACCTGCGGGAACCAGTCGTCGATCCTGCAGCTGAAATCAGGGCTGTTGCGCATGTAGGTGAAACGCACCGGTCCGGAGACACTTCGTATCGTCACGATCTGCCCTTTTCGGAAAGTGACCGGGATCCCCGAAGAAAAGCGCGCAAACGTCCCTTCCAGACCGTATTCGGCGATACCTCCGCCCTGCAAAAGCCAGATTTCGCTTTCCGCTCCCGCCACGCGATAGGTGACCGAGCTGCTTTCCTGCACCTCAACGGAGCAGACTTGGCCCTTGTCGAAAGTACGATCGATCTCTATCGCACCCCACGCTTTTGTCATGCTGCGAGTAAAGTTGATCTCCGGCGCGCTGATCTGCTTGAGGAAGGTCACGACGTGCTTGATGCCCTGGGCCTCCGACCTGGGCAGCACAACAACGGCATCCTCGCTGTCGATGACCATAAGATCGTCGATGTTGCTCAAGACAACGCGTCGGCCGGACTCCGCATGCACGAAGCAGTTTCGCGACTGCGAGAAGAAGCCGTCTCCCTTCAGTACGTTCCCATTCTCGTCCTTGTGGCTGATGTCCCAAAGAGCGGAAAGCGAGCCGATATCGGCCCAGCCGATGTCATTGCAAGGGACGACGGCTACGCTGTCGCTCTTTTCCAGCACGGCCGTGTCGATGGGCACGTCGTGGGGGCAACACGCAAAGTGCTCCTCTGATGGCATAAGCACGACGTGGCTGCCGAGATCACGCCGCCTGCCATTTTCTATTGAGCACTTCGCCGAGCGATAGGTTTCCGGGGCATGACGCAGCAGCGCCTCGGTCAAGACCGATGCCCTGAAGAGAAAAATACCGGCGTTCCATAGGTAGCCGAGCTCGACAAACTCTTTTGCACGATCGAGGTCCGGCTTCTCGAGGAATCCCCCGGGCTGGCTTACGAGCGCGCCAACCTCCTGGCCCTTGTAGATGTACGGCTCCGCAGGTCGAATATAGCCAAAGCCGGTTTCCGGCGCGGTCGGGACAATGCCGAACGTTACAATTTTCGACGCTTCAGCAAGCGGGATGGCTCGCTTGACCGCTTCGATGAACTCAGGCGTATTCTCGATAACGTGGTCCGCAGGCATGGCGAGCACGAGCGCGTCCGGATCGCTCTCGCTGATCGTGATGGCAACGGCCGCCAGGGCGGCTGCAGTGCCGCGCTGAAGGGGTTCGAGGATAATTCCCTGAAACGGAGCGCCCATCTGGCCGGCTTGTGCGTTGACCAGCTCGACGAACAACGTGCCGGTCAGGAGCCACGGCTGCGAAAACAACGGATCGTTGATTCGCGCGAGCGTGTTTTGGAAGAGGGTCCGGTCTCCTACCAGCCGAAGGAACTGTTTCGGCATGTTGGTTCGCGACAGCGGCCAGAGGCGCGTGCCGCTGCCGCCGATCATGATGGCAGGTGTTATCTTCTTGGGCATTGGCTCAGTGCTCATTCACAATGCTTCCAGATTGATGGTTGCGGAGATCGCCAGCGACACTTAATGCCATGGCGCGACGTCGAATGTTGCAAGCACCGGCTGCCCGATCATCGATGGGTTGATGTCGCGCCCGGGCTTCACCAGTATTTCCAGCTGCGTCGCAGTGTACTCGGTTACTTTCGGCACGGAGAGGATCTCGACACCTGTGACGGTGGTTCCGTCGAGATAGGTCAGAGAGATTTGCGGGCTGCCCGAGATGCTAGACAGCCGGCGGAACGGGAGCCGCAGAGACACATAAGACGTGGCATCCTCGTCGGCCAGAGACAGGATACGAGAGCCTGCGCGGCCATAAGTCGAAGCTGGATGATCGATCGACAGGACGTAGCAGTTACAGGGCGAGATGACGTCAACCGTTTTGTTGCCGTTCTGGTCCGCCGCGTCGAGGACGATCGTCGCGAGCTTGTCTCCGCGCCTTACCTTCTGAGGAATATTCTCGAACTCGACCAGTCCGTCGCGCGGCTGGAACACGGATACGGTTTCCGCAGCAATGCTTGCGGAAATGGCCTCGAACGTGAACAGCCTCTTGTATACGATATCGAACAGGAAGAAGAAGGCGGCCAGGCCGATGATGGCAAAAATGGATAAGCCGAATACACGCCCTGCGAGACCATTGCTGCCCGCCGCCGGCAGCGTGGCACCCACGACTGCCGTCTTGGCATCTTGAATTTCGGACATCTGTTTTTCCCATACTAGTATTTTTGAATCATTCTGCAGGATGCGGCCGGCCAGGTAGAGATCGGCGAAATCAGCCAATGGCGCGGTCTTGTCCTCTGAATCGAGAATTTGCAGTCCGGCGCGGTGCTCCTCGGGCTTCGCCCAGACAACCTTCGTGTTGAGGGTCAGCTCAAGGCGGGAGCCCTCCGTCTCGATGAGCACCGTTACGCTGACGAGCTCGTCGGGCAGCAGCTTGAGGTCGACCGCGGCAAGACCCAGTCCGGCAACCGACCAGTCGCAAACCTCGGCTCGCTTTCCGTCGATCAGCGCCGAAAGCGGCACCTTGTAGCGCGGAAACTCGCGCTCTCTTCGCTTTGCGTTGGCGGTTGCGGCCATCAGAATACGCGCTCCGTGACTTTTGGCAGGTGCTCCGGCTGAGCTTCCGTGAAGTAGTCATCGAGATTGGCGAGGATCACCAGGATCGACACGAAGACCAACACCGCCACGGTGTTCATCAGGCGGGAGGACCAAAGCTTGAACTGGGCATCGAAGTGGGAATCCGTCTTCTTGAACGCCGTTTTCTGGCGCGTCCACTTTTGCCGATCCAGACGGAAGAAAATGATGACCTTAACAACCGAGCCGAAAATCTGATTGAAGTATAGAAGCGGTATATAGACCAGATTGATCGACGGCCTGACCGTCAGGAAAGTCAAAGCCAGGATGTAGCGCGAGACGATGACCCAGAGGACATAAAAGGCTGCGGTCCAGGGCGTGATCATCGCCGTTCCAAGGAGCGCAAGCGTGATTCCGGACAGGCTTGTCCACATCGACATGCGTTGATCGAGGATCGACCACCAGGTAAATGCGCCGGTCTTCAATGGACCGAGGCGCAAGGCGCGGGAATTGGTGCGCAGCATGTTCCCGAACCAGCGCGTCATCAGGACATAGGCCGAGTTGATGAAACTCGGGCTCGGGGGTTGCTCGATCGTTTCCACCTGCACGTCGGGCACGTAATACATGTCGTATCCGTTCCTGAGCAGCCAGAACCAGCTCGACTTGTCGTCGCCGGTCAGCATTCTGATGCGACCGAGACGCCAATGTTGGATGTAGTCGTTCTGAACGTCGTTGATGAAATTGGGATCGCACGCCAGCGCCGCGCGGAACATCGACATGCGCCCGGTGAGGGTCAAAACCCGGCCGGCAAGACCATGTGACGACATCAGAATTTGCCGCTGCGCAAATCGCATGGAATACCACTGCTTGAAGATCTCCGCGCCTTCCACGGTGCAGACCTCGTCGGTCGTCAGCGCCCCCAGCTTGGGATTGATCAGGAACAAGGACGCGCAACGCTGGACCAGATCGGTCGGAACGATACTGTCGCCGTCGATGACTGAAACAGTGTCGTTCCGACCTGGATTGAGAGCGCCGATCGCTCGAAACCCGGAAGCGAGCGCATCGCGCTTGCCGGTACCAGGGATCCGGACGATTTCGAGGCGGAACGGCAGAGCGTCGCCATACATGACCGATGCCAGCCGACGTATCAGCAGCTCATCGCCGAGTTCGACGATGGAGCAGACGACCGTAGCGCCGGCGGGCGCGTTGGCCGCGGCTCTAAAGGCTCCGCGGTAGACCTTTGTCGTCGTCGGCGCATCGATCCTGAAACTGGTGACCAGGAAGAATGCGTGCCCCAATCCCAATTGCCGCGCAGCCGCCTCGGCCTTCTTGCGCATTGCGGGGAACCGCACATGGCGGAACCAGAGGCTACGAACGAAATGCAGGAGCCCCCAAGACCATCGCCATATCCCGATGACGCCGACCACCAACGCCGCGTCCCGGGCCTTCGCATCGAACGCTCCCTCAGGCAGCAGCGTAGCGCACAGGGCGACCGTCAGAATGAACACGATATGCTTGAGGGTATTCAACATTTCGCGCTTACCAGACGAGCCCTTCGTACTGGACGCCAGATGGAACCTCTCCAGAAATGCGAACGAGATCGATCACCTTGATGCCGTCAGCCGCCTTCTTCAAAGCCTCCTGCGTAGCATTGCCGCTGATGCCGACAACGACTGCCTCACTCTCTGACACAACCTCTTCCGGGGACGACTTCATGAAGCCTGCGAGATGCGAGATGTAGTTGCGGCCACCATGGTTGTCAGCCGACACGTTCGAATCATAGATCGCAAGCTCGTAGCCCTTCCCCAAGAGCCGCTCGGCCAAGATGACAAGCGGGCTCTCGCGAAGATCGTCGGTATCGGACTTGAACGTGAGACCAAGCAGTCCGACCTTCTTGGCTCCGCTGCGATAGACGAGACGAAATGCACGGTCGAGCTGGTACTGATTTGCCTCTACCGCCGCATCAAGAACGGGGGTCGACACGTTCTGGATCTTGCCGAAGTGGCGCAGAGCACGCAGATCCTTCGGCAGACACGAGCCGCCATAAGCAAATCCGGGTTTCATGTAGGCACGAGAGATATTCAGACGCGTGTCGGCGCAAACAACGTCCATGACAACGTGGCTATCGATATCGACGGATTTGCAGAGATTGCCAATTTCATTGGCAAACGAGATCTTCACCGCGTGCCAGCAGTTATTGGCGTATTTCACAATTTCGGCGCTACGGATCGGGATGACATGCGGCTTGACGTCAACGGCCGAGCAAAGATCGTGAAGGGCCGCTATCGTGCGCTCGTCACCTGCGAACTGGCCGAAGACTATGGCGCCTGGATCGTAATAGTCGGCAATGGCCGTGCCTTCGCGCAGAAACTCTGGATAATAGGCGACACCAAAGTCCACTCCTGCCTTCTTGCCGGAGGCTGCCTCGAGAGCCGGTACCACGACGGATTCGACGGTTCCCGGGAGAATGGTCGAACGCATGACTACCATGTGGTAATCGTCCTTGTCCCGCAACGCCTCGCCTATCTGCTCAGAGACGAGCTTGACATAGCTCACATCGAGAGAGCCATCCTCGCGGCTAGGAGTTCCTGGGCAACAAAACGAAATGTCAGTGTCGCGGATCGCTGCGTTGTAGTCGCTGGTTGCCGACAGGTGACCTTGCTTGACTGCTTTTTCGATAAGGTCTGCAAGGCCGGGCTCATAGATCGGCGAGCTCCCTTCGGAAATGCATCTGACCTTGTACTGATCTGGGTCGACAGCCACGACCGTAAACCCGTCTTTCGCCAGGCAACCAGCCGACACTGCGCCAACGTAGCCTGCACCGAAGATGCTGACACGCCAATTGCTCTTGCTCACTATTGCACCTTTCGACAGATCATAAATTGAAGAAAAACGAGCCCACCCACTGCAACAAGAGATTGCATTGGCTGACACCCGCTTTAGCAGGAGGAATGTTCGCCTTTCGCATTACAGCATTATCAAAATGGTGTGAAAGGAGTATCTTGTCACTCTCAGTTGCATTCACTGTCTCATTTTTGGGTATATTAGCTTTGGTTCACGCGACGCCGGCAGGACGTGGCGTTTCCCGGACATTTTCTTCGCAAAAACAAGAATGTAACAGATCTGTGACATGGCCAAGAATTGGGCTCAGCGTGGACTCTTCTTGGGCAATCCGCACAAGGATTGGGCTCAGGATTGGTTAACCCTTGTAGAAGAATGCCGTCGCAAAGGATTGAGGGCCTTGGCGGTCTTTTGCTGCGGCGCAGCAACAGCTTTAAGACGAGACATTGGGATAGCAGTATCTTTGACCACCCTCATCGGAGCGTCTCGCTCGGATCGTGGCGATGTCGCAACCTCCTCCCCTTGACTGGCGAGATCCCTGTGCCGGAGCTCAGGGTGCAGCTTGAGGCTTTTTGCGCCTTCGGCCTAACCTGTCATGAAGTGCCTATGTCGCCGATCGAATTCGCCCGTAGCGCCCGCCCTTGTGAATACCCACTGGCAGAAACGCTAGAGCCCGTCCGTTTTAATCGGGGTCATATCCTGCTGCGGCGAAATAGTTTGCA
>NZ_NWTH01000031.1:0-73520 GCF_002531555.1 Sinorhizobium sp. BJ1 | reverse complement strand
CACCGTTTTCCGCTCATCGGCTATCAGGGCGGCCTGCGCCTCATGACGACCATCCTCGACAAGATCTTCGACAGGCTCGATCGCGAAACCATGCAGACAGCCGTGACGGATTATTCCTACGACCTCACGCGCTAAGAGCGGCGGTCGGCGCAGCGCCGGCCCGGGCATCATGGGATCGCGAGCCTGTCGCGGAAGAGCCGCCGGGCATAAAGGGCGTCAAGGAGGCTGTGGTTGAGTTGAGAAGATCCTTCGGCACGGCCGGCGGCAACTCTGGCGAGCATTGAGGAAAAGAGGATGACTGGCATCCCGATAACATTGCCGCATGATTCCGCAGACAAAACCCGGGGGGACGGCGTTGTCCTTTAGTATCTTTCATCGCATCCTATGGCTGTTTCTATGCGGCAATACTCTTATTGTCTACTTCGTATCGGGTTCCATCCGTAGCGCAGTCGTGACGACAATGGTTGGTTCGCTGTCTCTGCAGCTAGCTTATTTTGGAGGTGTACTTCTCCTGGTCTGGCGGGCTGGCCGCGCCCGGAGAGCTGTTCAAAGAACTGAGCAATGCGATTCCCATGACGAGAACGGTATCGCTAATAGACTTCGGCGCAGGTGACCCCTCGGTAAGGTGTGCCTGCTTTCGGAGTTATCAATACTCGCGCAAACGTTGAAATGAGTTTGATCATTTAGCTTATGAGCGATCGGAACTCCGCCCGGAAGGGCGATCGGACAGTGATCGTATCATTCTCAAGGGGGGCATAGGGGCATAGCGGCATATGATTTTTGCATGGAGAGCGACGGACAGCTGACCTTAGTATGCGGCCCCTCACAGTATCGCCTCGACTAAAGAGGGCCCGCGCTTCAGGACGAGGACTAAATGATGGCTATCAGTGACGATGGGTCGTTGGCCACCCCTTTTATGAAATGCCTCGTGCGGTTGGTCCGCGCTCGGGATTCCTACGGATTATGGAAGGGCAAATGTGACGCCGAGTTGCTGGCCAACTTCACGGTTACGGAGGAACAGCGGCGTGCCATCCCCGTCATTGGCGACCCCGATCCGGACGTGCTGTGGAGGCTTGACCTCTTTTACGCCGCCGTCGGCGCCGCTATCGAGGAGCGCTCGGGGCTTTTGATCTCGCGGACGATGGAGATCAGCGATGAGGGCATCGGCCGAGTGCTCTTCACAACCAGACGGCTGGTGGTGCTATCAAAGACCCTGCGCGACGTTCACCGGTTCGGCTTCAATACACTTGGCAAATGCGCCAAGACCGGCACGGCGTTGGTCAAGGATGCGATGATGAGCATCGAAGCTTATCCGGACGTAGCGCGGGCGTAATGGGCCGGTATTCAAGGAACAAGACCATGACAGATCTTGAAGAGCTGAAGCAGAGGGTTCGAAGGCTGCAGTCGCGCGCTGCGACTTCGAAGACACAATTGCACGATCTTGCCGAGTGCCTACCGAACCATTGGACGGAAATAGTGGTCGTCGCCGAGAAAACGTTCGACGCCTTTGCTCAGTTGGACGCTGCCAAAAGAGAACTCGCCGCGTTGGAGAATTCTCGATGACAAGCTCTTTCGTGACCCCCGACGGTTCCAGATGGGATGCCGGAAGTCTGATCCCATCGATGTCGATGCATTGGCTGCGGGGGACGCCAGCGTTTGCCCAAAGAACTGCGAGGCTCATGTCGCAGCCGACAAGATTGCCACATGATTCGACAGACAAAACCCAGGGGAACGGCGTTGTCCTTTAGTATCTTTCATCGCATCCTATGGCTGTTTTTATGCGCCAATGCCCTTATTGTCTACCTCGTATCGGGTTCCATCCGTAGCGCAGTCGTGACGACAATGGTTGGTTCGCTGTCTCTGCAGCTAGCTTATTTGGAGGCGTACTTCTTCTGGTCTGGCGGGCTGCCGGCGCCCGGAGAGCTGTTCAAGGGGCCGAGCAATTGCATGGAGTGGACCGGCCTGGGGACCCTGGTACAGAGGGCACTCACGGGCGCCCTGATGGGGATCCGTGCTTTGACTGTTGAAGGGGCCCCTTGCTACCCGTTTCATGAAATGCCTCTTGCGGCTGGTCCTCGCTGAGGTTTGCTATCGCCTATGCAAGGACAACTCCCCGCTGGGGTTCTGGCCGCCTTCACTGTCACGGAGAAACAGCGCCCTGCGATCTCGTGGTCCGGAATGCGACGGGTGTCAGACCTTGAAGCGCGGAACAAGAGTGTGCGTAAGCTGCAGCCCGTGCCGGAAAGCGAGGATGAAATTGCATGACGTTGCCGAGGACCTCCCAATCGCTGGAGCTAAATCATGTAGACACGAGAATACGTTTGGCAATTCTTCTCAGGCCGGCGCTGGCGGGATTGCTGGATGATCCGACGGCACTAGGTGGGAACGGCACCGTCTTCAGATTAATTCAACATTGAATCTTAGCGCTGCTTCTCTCTGCGGAAGCGCCGCTTCTTAACTCAATCGCAATTATAGTGAAAAAGTGATGCTGGATCTGACGAATGCGAGGCGCATAGGAATTATCGGCGGCGGCACTGTCGGCTGGCTTGCAGCGATAGCGCTTCGACGCATCTTCGACGTTGACGTCGATGTAACGGTCGTGGAGGCTCCGACGGTATTTCCGCTTGGCCCAGGGGAGGGGGGCTCGCTCAACCTGACTGACACGTTGTGCCGCAATGGGATCGACGTGGACGTTTTCATTGGTGAAGCCGACGCCACCCACAAGCTTGGTGTGCTCTATGAGAATTGGAGGGGTGGAGGAATCTCGGATCACTACTACCGCATGTTCGGGGGATCGGGCATACCCGAAATCGAGTGTCGCGTCGAGGGCTTCTTCCCCCTGCTGTCGGCGAGAATTGCCGCAGGTGAGAACCTTCACACGTATATCCCTGGCTTTGAGTTAATCAGGAGGGGGGCATCCCAAAACGAAATCGACGAGTTGCTTGCAACAGGTGAGTCCGGGCTGTACCCATCCTATCATTTCAATGATGCCGAATTCGAGCGATGCCTGAGGCGTGTCGGACTGGCACGTGGGATCACTTCCCGCGCGACTGTAGTACATGGCATGAGGCTCGACGACCGAGGTCATGTAAGCGCCCTGCAGCTCGGAGGCGAAGAGCTTGAAGTCGATTTCGCCGTCGATGCCTCCGGATTTGCCAGAGTCGGGCTTGGCACAGTCTTTAATATGCACTGGTGTTCGTTTGCAAATGTCTTGCCAACTGATCATGCGATCATCTTTGAGCTCGAGCCGCGAGAACCGCCCCTTCAATGCGTTACCCGTGCTACCGCAATGAAAGCGGGATGGATGTGGGAAGCCCCATTGAATCGCTCGATCCGTGCCGGCTATGTGTTCAGCAGCAGACATGCGGATGCTGCGATGGCACTCGCAGAGCTTGAGCATCAGTATGGATACCGTGTGGAGGCGAAGCACGAGCTTTCGCCAGCTCAAGGTTATTTCTCAACTGCGTGGATAAACAATTTCGTGGCGTTGGGAACGGCCTCCGGTTTCGTCGAGCCGCTGGAGGCTGCACCTGCCGCCCACACCTTCGAACAGTTGAGGAATTTGGAGTGCGTTCTCGCCAACGGAAGCGGCATCGTTCCCGCTCAGGCCATCGAAGCCTATAATAGCGCGAACGCACGGTGCTGGACGGGTGTTCGCGACTTCCTTAGGCTGCACTACGATTGCAAAGGAATTGACACACCGTTTTGGCGGGATCTTGCCGGAGCCGAGTTGCCGGAGGGATATGCTGACCTGAGGGCCTGCTTCCAAAAACGGACACCGCGCTTTATCGATATCCAACCGTATGTCGCAAGCGGATGGCAGAGCCTCTTCCAACAAATTGACTGGATTTCGGTAGCGGCCCCTCTAGGAGTAGTGCCGCCGGCGGCGGCATGCGCCGAACTACGCCGGCTTTCGGCGGAAAGTCAAACTGAGGTCCAGGCCTATGTTGACAGGCTGAAGGGAACAATAACCAAGATCAGCAGCACGAGGGGATGGATGCACTAATCTCACATCCAAGCCCACTTGTGGCCGGGGCCGTGTGCCAGTTTTCCTCACTTAACGGCATGACCAGCCGGGGTCGAAATACTCGACTTGACCGCGCCCACGTTGAGCCGAGTGTCTCCCAGGGGACACGCCTAAGGAATCAATGCAGAGCTTGCCGCCTTCGCCAAATCCAATTTTGCATGCTGGGCTTTGTTGTCGGTTCCCGGTGTCAGGGTGATCGTAACCGTCTCAAGACGCAGCTGGAATACATCAAGGCTGTGGAAGTAGAGCGAAATGCCTTGGTGGCTCGGCGACAACACCCTCTTGCCCTTGGCCCTAGTGGCGGTCATCAACGGAATCGTTCCGGAGTTTGCGGGGCTCCTGGATTCGGAAGGCCTTCTCCCACATTTCGATACTCGAGGTAACTCGCGCTTATGCGGGTCTCGCTCCATCGCCATGGCAGAGCGGTGTCATTGACCGTGAGCAGGGTGTCTCAATAGTAGTCAATCGACGGTTGCGAACGGCTATGGTCCAGAGGCCTCGCGCAGAGTTGTTATGCGCAACGCTTCCTGTAGCAATACCTGCCGCATCCAGATGCTCGCCTGATCCCTGTTGTGCAGAGTGGGCCACTGGACAGCTTGGGCGAATGGTGGAAGTGGCAGCGGAAGTTCGACGATCCGCAGGGGTGTTGTTTTTGCGAAATGCTTCACCAGCCGTAATGGCATCGTCGCTATGCGATCGGTGCCCGTCAGCAAAGGCGGGATCAGACTGAAGCCCGGCACGACGACTTCAATGCGCCTCTTTAGTCCGTGCTCAAGCAATATCCAATTCTCGATGGGGGGCTTCAGCGTACTTCCAAACTTAGCCGCAACATGCCCCATCGATACGTAGGTATCGAAAGAAAGCTGGCGAGTTAGCTGCTTGTTTGTGGGGCAACCTACGCATACCAGCGTGTCGTCGAGCAGTTTCGCCTTGGGATGGTCGCTCGATGCGAACAATTCTGGAAGAATCAAAAAATCGACGTCACCGTACCGGAGAAGTTCATCGGGATCCTCAGTGAGAGGCAGCAACTCGAAACCGATGCTGGGCGCTTCTCGCGCGAGCCGTTTCACGACCCTTTCAAAAAACACCAGCATCATGACGTCGGATACGCTGATCCGGAAGCGTCGCTCTGACTGAACTGGGTTGAACATATCCCAAGAAATGATGGAGAACTGAATGTGCAGCAGGGCGTCGCGGACTGCGGGGGCGAGCGCTTTCGCACGCGGAGTTGGGATAAGTTCGCGACCCCGCATCGTGAACAGGTCGTCGCGGAAATAGGTACGTAGGCGGGCGATGGCGGCGCTCATGGCCGGCTGACTGAGGTTGATACTGCGCGCGGCTGCGGTAACGCTTCGCTTTGTCATCAGAGCGTCAAGCGCTACGAGAAGATTAAGATCAAGGCCCTTAAAACGCATGTTTTGATGCAACCAAAGCGTGGATACATAGTGATATTGTAGAATGAACGCAGTTGCCCTTGTCCTCGCTAAGATTGTCTTGAGCGGGCGTGCCGCCTCGCTTTAACCTTCCTGAGTACATCAATAGCATCTTTCTGGTAACCAGACGAAGCGATGGCGGATACTAGTGCGCATCGATCGGGAAGCGCTATGCAAAGTTCATATCCCGTCATGCGGTTGAGGTATGGTTCTGACCTTTGCGAAGGATCAGTGCTGCCAGCCTAACAATCCTTCCCTTCAGATGAAGTAAACGACCCAAATCTCTTTTGCAGGGGAAAGACTAGACCCCGATTGGACATTCAGAAGCTTAACGGCCTGTTGGTCGCGGACTGCAAATGCCGGACAACCCACCGGAGAATCCATTTGTATCTACTTCAAGTTGCTCTACTGGTTTTCGCCTGACATAAGAGTCCATATGGGATTCCCTTCGATGCATGCGTATGCGAGTGTGGCGCATGCGCACAGGAATATCATTCAACGTCTCGCCGACCGATCGCCAACGCCTGAGAGCCCTATTAGCGATCGCAATACGCCGCAAAGGTGCGTCTGGCGCGCCGAGATCATCCTGTTGAGTGCAGATGGTGTCGGCACCGTTGAATTCATGCGGCAGACCGGCAAGTCGAAGATCTGTGTGGCGCCGGCAGGAGCGCTTCCGAGGGTCTCTTGGCGACAAGACGCGCCCCTCGCGCATTGCTCCGCTCGGGCCGGAGATCAGCGATCGGGTGGTGGCGCTGACGCTCACTGAACCGCCGGCCGAGACGACGCACTGGACTCCCGGCCGCAGCGGGCATAAGCCATGGGCCGACCTGCGGGTCGTTGGAGAGCTACAATCCGCCAACGGTGGGGCTGAAGACTTTGCAAATTCCAGATGCGGCGCACCGCGCTGGTGCCACCGTGCTGTCGGTCGATGAGAAGAGCCACGTCCAGGCGCCCGACCGCACCCAGCCCGGTCTGCCCCTGAAGAAAGGGCGGCCCGACGCCACGACCCACGACTACATGCGGCACGGCACGACGACATTTTTTGCCGCCCTCAACGTCATCGACGGCACCGTCATCGGGGGGAACATGCAGCGTCACAGGCATCAGGAGTTCATCCGTTTTCTCGATGCCATCAACGTCCAGCTGTCGGCCGACAAGGCAGTCCACGTCATCCTCGACAACTATGCCGCCCACGAGCATCTCAACGTGCGCGCCTGGCTCGACAGCCATCAGCGCTTCACCTTTCAGTTCACGCCGACCTCGCGTTCGCGGCTCAACACCGTCGCGGGCTTCTTCTCTAAACCGTCGAAGCGTCGCCTCAGGCGCGGCGTTTTCACTCGCTCCTTGACCTCCACGCCCCATCAACCGCTTCCTGGCAGAGCACAACCAACATTCCCAAGCCCCTTCACTTGGACCGCCGATCCCGACAAAATCATCGCTGCCGTCAAACGCGCGCACCATGTGTTAGACTCCATCCACTAGTCGCTGGAACCAACTGTTGATCCGATGTTGGATAAGCCATTGTTGCCAGACATCATTCCACATTAGGTTCCGATGCGTACCATTGATTTGCGCCCAACCCCTACTGCTGCTGTTAATCAGCTTGGCTGACAAAAAGCTGACGTGGAGGCGTTTGGGGGCGTTGTTCATGTCGCGTCCGGGATGAAAGTTCACGCTCCGTTCGGTCTTGGCGTGTCTGGGGGAACAGTTCTTATTCTGACCGCTTGTGGACGGGCGCCGATAGCCGCTCAACATTTCCGTGCCGATTGACACGCCGGCAAGTGATCCCATCCGATCTCGCCCACACCGCTGTTTCATCGTTTCATCAAACAAAGTCGGGAGAGCCGCGCCGCTCAGGAGCGTCGTAGTGAGGTGAGGGACACACACCTCGATGAAGCGATGATCGTGTAACGTCGCGGTCCTGGCATCATAAGCCACCTTTACCCGCCGAGAATGTCCTGTACGTGGCAACTGGTATGGCCGCACGATCACCACCGCTGAGCTTGACAGCTCTATTGTCGAGCAAATCGCGCGGATCGTTGATCATTACTGCCAGATTGTGGCTCGTCGAACAGCCAATCGGCTGGTCGAAGGATTCGTCGTTGAGTAACGGGCTAGAAAGCGACCGACAGATAGGAGCGCGAGCATGATAGACAACGGCCTCTATTCGCACCGGGCCGCGGTCGTGTTGGTCGAACAAATGGATGTTGGCAGCGTCGATGCCCAGCTGCTTAGCCTGATGGGCCGCCTCTGCGCTGAGCCGGGACGACCCGCGGATAAGGAGGTGAAGGGCATCGCTCCGGCCGCGACTGGTCTTCCACAGGAAGGCAAGCAAACGCTGCTGTTCGGAAGCGTGAAGGCTCTCCAACGTCAGGACGGTGGCATCCTGTCGGACAGAAATCTGTGTCGATGGCTCTACATAGATCGGTGCAGTGCTTGTGCAGCCTGCTACGCTTGCTGCCAGAGCGATCAGGAGAGCTATGATCCGCAACGTCATTCGGTGACCCTATTCGATGATGAAACCGAGGTCGCCCGTGCCACCTGGTGAGTCGGTGCTGGCAGTAGCGTGGCCCCGCGGCGGAGTGGTCGCCCGGTCCAAAGGCGCCATCCGGTCCGTGGGTACACTCATCCGGTTGGGGCTGGAGCCTGGCCTGACGATGTAAGGAGTAACCAGAATAACCAATTCCGACTCTTCTTTTTGAAACGAGGACGAACGGAACAGGGCGCCAAGAATCGGTATTCGGCCGAGCCAGGGAAAAGCACTGATATCATTGTTGACGTTACGCCTGATGAGACCACCAATCGCAAAGCTCTGCCCGCTGGCGAGTTCGACGACTGTATCGGCACGGCGCGTGGAAACTGCCGGCACGGAGATCCCGTTGCTTTGAACGGCACCCTGTGACGATAGTTCACTGACTTCCGGCTTTACGTGAATGTTGATTAGGTTGTCGTCGAGAACAGTTGGCACGAATTCAAGGCCGACGCCGAACCGACGGAATTCAACCGAGGTTTGCCCATTTTCCTGCCGGACAGGAATGGGAAATTCGCCGCCGGCGAGGAAGCTGGCAGTTTCACCGGACATAGCGGTGAGGTTCGGCTCGGCCAAGACGGAAGCTATGTGCTCCTTGGCAAGCACGTCGAGGACCGCGCTGACGTTGACAGCACCGTTGTCGACTCCGATTTCTGCTGTGCCGCCGCCACCAGTTGCCGAACCAAGTCCGGCATCTCTGTTTAACAGGCCCACTTTGAAAGTGCCGATTTGACCGACGGCGGACAAGTTAATGCCGAGTGCCTTCATGGCGCTACGGGAGACTTCCGCTACGCGCACACTGAGATTAACCTGCAAAGAGCCGGCGACCTTGATGTTGTTGACGACCGGCGCACCGTCACCGAGAAATTGCTCAGTAACTCTTTTCGCAGTGTCAACGACCTCAGCATTGGGCGCTGTGCCGCTGAGGATTGCGCCGCGCGGCGTATAGCTGACGTGGATCGGGTAGTCGCCGACTTGGTCTCTCAACATGGCACGCAGATCAGCGATCGGCTGCGTTACTACAACACGCAACTCGGCGAGAGCCTCACCGTTTTCGTCCAAGGCGAATAGGCTGGTCCGCCCGAACTTCTTGCCAAAGACGAAGATTGTCTTATTGGAGGGTGCCTGATAATCAGCAATTGTTGGGTCGGCCACAAAGATGGTTGCGGCTGGCGCGGGCAAATGAACTGTCTTGCCAAGCGAAGAGTCAAGATTCAGCGTTGCGTTGATGCTGTTGGGAGCGGCACGAGGCACCGCTTTATCCCCGTTGTATTCGGCAACGGCGGACATTGGAGACAACAGAACGAGCGCGCAGAGAAGACTGCTCCAGTAAGGAACAGTTGGCCTCCGACCCGCGATGAGAGTCGGCCACCGATCGGCGCTACCATGACCAGTTGGAATGGCTTTCAAGGCAGTCCTTCCTTCAAATTCGACTGTGTAACGCGTCAGTCAATTCAAGAGTGTAGCCAATGCCGCGCACGGTCCTGATACGTAGCGTCGCACCTGACCTACTGAGATATCCGCGTAAGCGGTAAATTCCGGCTTCAAGCGCGTTGGTAGAAACTTCGTCGTTGAACGAATAGATTTGATCTTCCAACCGTGTACGCGGCACTATGCGACCCGCGCGATTAAGCAGATGCTCTAGAATACATAGTTCGCGACGCGCGATCACTAACGGATGACCGGCGACCGACACCTGCCGGCCGATCGGATCAAAATGCAGATTGCCAAATACAATGATGGGGCAAGTCATCTGTGTCGATCGGCGCAGAACGGCTCGCATTCTGGCGATGAGCTCATCCGTAGAGACGGGCTTACGCAGAAAGTCGTCCGCGCCACCATTGAATATCGAAATTCGCTTCTCGAGATCGTCGCGGCTACTCATCATGACGGCAGGAACTGAATACCCGTCGTTTCTTAGCTGCCTCAGCCAATCCAATCCATTGCCATCTGGCAGAGCCAACTCCAGCAGGAGAATTTCATAGCTCGCCGAAAAAAATGCACTCGACGCCTGTTCCAGAGTACCAACTACATCAACGGCAAAACCGCCTTCACCGAGCGCGCCTCGGACCGAGCGTGTAAGATCCGCATCCACGAGCAACGTTCGCATTTCATCTCCTATTAAGGGAAGACAGCCAATTGAGCACGTCACCGCGGGCTATGACCGGGAGGACAGCAGTATCGCGCAACTGGTCACAGTATTCGTACCCGCTCTTTGCGACGGCTAATCGGACGAGCATGTAAGCCAAATACCTGCAATAGCGGGGGTGAGAGCCTGTTGACGAGCTGAAATAGACCGGTCGGCCAGCCCATGATTTTTGCCTTGAGAGAAACTGATTGAGCTAATAGATTCTTCGGATCGAAGGCATCTGCATCATGGATGCATTTTCGCTACATCTATTTAACCGACATCGTCGATTTCATCCCAGGCCGCTAAGACTTTTTACTACGCATAGACTGCGGCAAGACCGCCGTCGATGGGCAGGTTGATACCGGCAAGCCAGCGGGCATCATCGGAGCAGAGAAACAGCACCGGACCGGCGATTTCATCGGCGAGCGCCGGGCGCTTCATCTTGTGGGTGTCGGCCTGAACACGCTCCTCGCCAAGCATGGTGACGAAATCGCC
This sequence comes from Sinorhizobium sp. BJ1, assembly GCF_002531555.1. Taxonomy (NCBI): domain Bacteria; kingdom Pseudomonadati; phylum Pseudomonadota; class Alphaproteobacteria; order Hyphomicrobiales; family Rhizobiaceae; genus Sinorhizobium; species Sinorhizobium sp. BJ1. The sequence goes on along the minus strand of NZ_NWTH01000031.1, from coordinate 62,904 downwards.
GAGGATCGGCGTGAAAACCGGGCCCGGAGCCACCGAGTTCATGCGGATGTCCCGCTCTATGAATAGCGAGCGGCTGCGTTTCATTGTCCAGACGATCAGGGCCTCCTTGAAATATTGGTAGCAGGTTTCCTGAGGCACCGGGTTGGCGGCGAGCCATGCCTGCCCTTCGACGAAGCTCGTTTTTGCGGCAAGCGTCTTGTGCAAGTCGGCTCGCATGGGCCATTCGGCGCCAAGGATCGAGGCAAAATTGACGATCGCGGCACCCTTGGGCATGCGATCGATCAGAGCTTCTGTCAGATGGCGGAGCCCGAGATAGTTAACGCGGGCCACCACATCCTTGTCCGCCGTGCCGGGTACGCCGGCCGCATTTACCAGCGCGTCGATGCGGGAGGGGAACTGCGCGAGTGCCGCATCGATCGCTGCCGGATAGCCGAGGTCGAGCTTGATGAATCCGTCGAGCGTAAGCATGGCGTCGTTGCGGTCGACGCCGATGACGGTCGCGCCCCGAAAGCGAGCGAGGCGGGCCACTTCGCCGCCGATGCCGGACGAAACGCCCGTGATGACGATGGTCTTTCCTGCAAGATTCATGATCGAATTTCCTTTGGTTGTGTGATCCGTCCGCCTAATGGCGCGCGGTGACACCCGATGGTTGGGTTAGCTGACGGTTGGATCAGAAGGGGTAGGGGGTTGCGGCGCTCTTCATCGAGACCCATTGCCATTGGGTGAATTCCTCGATGTCGGCCGGACCGCCGACGCGGGTACCGTTGCCAGACTTGCCGCGTCCGCCGAAGGGGGCGTAGGGTCCGCCATTCACCGTCTGATCGTTGATGTGCAATTGCCCGACATTCAGTTGGTCACCAAGCGTCACGGCGCGGCCAAGATTGGCCGAGATCACACCCGCCGCGAGGCCGTATTCGGATCGGTTGGCAAGCTCGACGGCCTGCTCGTCGGTGTCGAACGACACGATGCAGGCGACCGGTCCGAAAATCTCTTCCTCGAAGGCCAGCATGCCCGGCTTGACGCCGGACAAAACCGTCGCGGCATAGAAGTGGCCCTCATGCGTGCCTCCGGCCAGCAGACGGGCGCCCTTGGCGACGGCGTCATCGACGATCTTCTGGATTGTCTCGACCTGGGTATCCGAGATGATCGGGCCGAGAGCCACCCGGTTCGTGGAGGGGTCGCCGGCCGGCAGGTGTTGTGCCTTGGCGACGAGACGCTCGGTGATGCCCTGCTCGATCTTCTCATCGACCAGGATCAGGCCCGTCGCCATGCAGATCTGGCCTTGATGCAGGAAAGCGCCCCAAGCGGCATTCGATGCGGCAATGTCGAGATCGGCATCATCAAGGATGATGAGTGCGTTCTTGCCGCCGAGTTCCAGTTGCACGCGCTTCAAGTGACGGCCGCAGACCTCGCCGACCTTGGCGCCGCCGCGGGCCGATCCGGTGAAGGAGACCATGGCGATGTTGGGATCACTGCAGAGCGCTTCCCCCGGATCCGCGCCGCCCGGCAGGACATGCAGCACGCCTTTCGGCAGTCCAGCTTCCTCGAAGATCCGAGCGATGATGATGCCGCCGGAGATCGGGGTGCGCGGATCAGGCTTGTGCACGACCGTGTTGCCGAGCGCAATCGCCGCCGCGATCGAGCGGAGTGAGAGAACCAGGGGGAAGTTGAACGGTGAAATGACGCCGACTACGCCATGCGGCACGCGCCGCGCATAGTTGGTGCGGTCGTCCATGCCCGGCAGGAACATGCCTGTCGGCTGCAAGGCGAGTGAGGCGGCGTGGCGGATGAAGAGAGCGCCATGCTCGATCTCGATCATGGCTTTCGAATGAATCGACCCGGATTCCTGCGTGATCCAGCTCGCCAGTTCGGCGCCGTGCTGCTCCAGTAGATCGGCGGCGCGGTTCAGGATCGCGGCGCGTCGCGACGGCGGCGTCCTGGCCCAGTCCTTTTGGGCGGCGCGGGCCTGCTTGGCGGCGCGGGAGACATCAGCAGCGCCGCACAAGCCGACGGAGGCGAGGACGTTTCCATTGGCGGGGTCGGTCACGTTGATGGTCCCGGCCAAGGTCTCCTGCCAATCGGATATATAGGCCAAGCCGCCCCAACGCGCGGTGTCTAGAAATCTTTCTGCATGCATGTTCACGTTTCGGGCCTCCATCTCTCTGGTTCGGGAGGTCGCAGGCATGGCTTCGCCATAGTGAGGCCGCCCATGACGGGCCGCCCACAAGACGTATCCCTGATGCGTAGTCCTCCTCAAGTGACTCGGAAATTAGATCGCAATTGCCGTGCCAGTTCTCGCCGCGTTGCTGCCCTTTGCAGTCAGAGCCGAATTGTGCATTGAAATCATTGCCCTTTTCCGACTTGAACCGCGCCCGCAAGCGACCCAATCGGGTGATTGCGATTTTCTTTAAATGATGAAATTGTGCAGATGAGTTCATCAAAAACTGAAGATCGCTCATGCCTAACAATGGATTGCCTCATCTCGTGTCCCTGGCCGACGTGTCGACAACGACCGGCAAAATGCTATCCAGGGGCGCGTTCAGCGAACTCGACACGGGCGCATCGCCGACCCTGTCGGAACTGACGGAGGCCCTGCATTTCGCATTGGGCGACGGGCGAATTTGGCTCAACGCCCAGCGCATGGTGCTGATGCAGAGCCAGGTTCTCGGCCGCTTGCGGCAGGAGATCATCGATGCCTTCGGCATGGAGGTCGCCAAGGGCATCTTCATGCGGGTGGGCTACATGCAGGGGGTGCGCGATGCCGAGCTGATCCAGAAGCGCTTTCCAGGCGAAGACCTGACGCATGCACTGGCGGCCGGGCCCCGCGTCCACACACTCGAAGGCTTCGTTAAGGTGGTGACGAAGCATTTCGAATTCGACAGGGAAAAGGGGACTTACTTTGGGGAGTTCTATTGGCACGACTCGTCCGAAGCCGGAGAGCACATTGCTCTTCACGGGCTGGCGAGCGAACCGGTCTGCTGGATGCAGACGGGCTATCCGAGCGGTTACACCAGCACGCTCTTCGGCCGACCGGTGATCTTCCGCGAGATTGAATGCAGCGGCATGGGCGCATCCCGGTGTTACGTCGTCGGCCAGAACGCGGAGGAATGGGGCGAGGACGCGCCGGAGCGCGCCTTTCTCGGGCTGGATTGGCCGAGCCAGCGGCGCCGAAGCCATGATACTGCCGCGCCGAGTGCGGCAAAGTCATCCGCTGTGCCAACCGGCGAACCGGTCGTCGGCGGTGATGCCGTTGTGGGGGTGTCGGCGAGTTTCCTACGTGCGAGGCTGATGGTGGAGAAGGTGGCCGATACGGAGGCGACGGTGCTTCTCGTCGGCGAATCCGGCGTCGGTAAAGAGTCGTTTTCGCAGCAGTTGCATCGGCTGAGCAGGCGCTCTGATGGTCCCTTCGTCGCGCTGAATTGCGCGGCCATTCCCGATACGCTGGTGGAGTCCGAACTCTTCGGGGTCGAGAAGGGTGCCTTTACTGGTGCGGTCGCTTCCCGCCCGGGCTACTTCGAGCGTGCGAATGGCGGCACGCTCTTCCTCGATGAAATCGCCTCGCTCGCCTATGCGGCGCAGGGAAAGCTCCTGCGCGCCCTCCAGGAGCGGGTGATCGAGCGCGTCGGAGGCGTCAAGACAGTGCCTGCCGATGTTCGGGTGATTGCGGCATCGAATGTCGATCTCGCGGAGGAGGTGCGGGCGGGGCGGTTCCGCGAGGACCTCTATTTCCGCCTCTGCGTCTTTCCAATCTCCATTCCGCCGCTTCGCGAGCGGCGCGACGATATTCCGCTCCTCGTCGACCATTTTCTCCGGCTGTTTCGCGAGCGGCATCGGCGCGATGTCGTCGGGCTGAGCCGGCGGGCGATGGATGCCCTCCTTGCCTACCATTTTCCGGGCAACATCCGCGAGCTCCAGAACCTGATCGAGCGCGGGGTCATTTTTGCCGATCCGGGTGGGTCGGTCGATATTCAGCACCTGTTCACCGCCGGTGAAGTCCCCCAGTCATTCCAGCCGTCGCTGACACCGGAAGGGCGTCTTGCCGCTCTGTCCAGTGCGAGGGGTACCTCGACGCCGCTACAGACCCACATGCTACGGTCGGCGCAGGAGCTCGTCATAGCCGAAGCGGATCTCTATCGCAGCGCACTGAAACAGGCCGAAGGCAATGTGTCGGCTGCTGCTCGGGCTCTCGGGCTTTCTCGGGCGAAACTCGAATACCGTCTCCGGAAGCACGGAATGTTGAAGTAGCGTATTCAATGAGGACAGTCTATCGCTAAGATCCATCGTTTGTCGCGATTTTCGATGGACCTATTGACCTGTGTATCATTAAACCCTCCTGAGAACGGAAGAGGAGGAGTTGTCAGTCCAAACCGACCTTTGCTGAAGGCAATGCATCCCCTTTGCCGTCCCTCCGCGCTCCAGCGGTTCCAAGCTGTCTCAAGAACCGGGACCGCAATCGGCTTCGGCGCTCGGATCCCGCGGCGCGAAGGCCAGCGATATTCGTTTTCGCCGTCCTAAGGCCCGTGGGGATTCATCGTGAATTGATGACGGCGGCTGCGAGATAGATCATTGCGGAGAAGCTTTGGTCGGTTTTGTCGGCTCTCATGGCGATGCGCTTGAACTCCTTAAGCCTACAGAAGAAGTTTTCGATGAGATGCCGCCATTTGTAGAGTTCGCGATCGAGCGGCAGTGGTCTCGCGCGTCTTGGGTGCTGAGAGATGACGATCTTGGCACCGCGCGCGTTGAGATCGGCGATGATGGCGTCGCTGTCGAATGCCTTGTCGGCGATGAGGCCACCGAAATCGATGCCTTCGATCAGCGGCTCGACGCCGACCGTGTCGAAGCGATGGCCGGGCAGGAGTTCGAAGCGCACAAGATTACCAAGCGCGTCGGTCAACGCGAGGATCTTGGTGGTCATGCCACCTTTGGAGCGGCCAATGGCCTGGCTCTGAGTCCCCCTTTTGCGCCTTGTCCGTGGCGATGGACCTTGACGATGGTGGCGTCGACCATGGCGTATTCCATGTCGGGCTCGTCCGAGCAGGCCTGGAAGAGCTTCACAAAGACATCGGCCTTGCGCCAGTCGCTGAAGCGGCGAAATGCCGTGCTCCAGTTCCCGAAATGCGCGGGCAGATCGCGCCACGGCGAGCTGGTTCGCACAATCCACAACACCGCCTCCACGAAGCGGCGATTGTCGCTGCCGCTGCGTCCGGGGTCGGTTGGCTTACCCAGACAATGCGGCTCCATCTTCGCCCACTGGGCGTCTGTCAAAACATAGCGATTCATCAAGAGCTTGAATCACAATCGAAAGCTCTTGTGAATCCCCACACACCTTAGTGCATGGAACCAGAGCACCGTTTTTCCACGCCATAGCTCGCCCGCGCTCTCGGGCATATTGATCCTCGGAAAAGACAAGAAGGCCCGATGCGTACGTCGCTGCGAAAAATGGCCAAATGAAAGAACAATCCGCGAACCGCTACTTTGGCCTCAGCGCCGATGCGTCCGACGGTGCCCTATGAACGCGAAAGAGGCGAGCGATTTCAGCCACCGGGCGGCCGTCATTCAGCATGCCGATGATTTCGGAGCGCTGATCGGACGTTAGTTTCGGGCGACGACCACCTTTTCGCCCGCGCCAGGTCTCCTGGCTCACGGGTCATCGCGCCTTCTCCGCCTTCCCGGTTAATCCCAGTGGCATGATGGAGCAGGCGCTCGCCGTTCACAGTTGCGGGGGCAGCCTCGGCTTCACGGACCTCATGTCCGCTACCGAATTCCCGTCTTAGCCCCTAATCCGAAAACGAATCGAAGGGACCCTCGAACACTAGATATAGTAGACGAGGTTAAATCCGCGTCAACGGCTATGATGCACCTGTGCCGAATCCCCCGGGATAACCGGAACGGGCTTCTGGTTTTCATCGACGGCCACCATGACGAAGAGGCCCTTCGCCGTCTGGCAGCGCTCACCGCTCAGGAGCGTTTCCGCCCAAAGCTCCACCTCGACTGTCATCGAGGTTCTGCCAGTGGAAACAACTCGGGCCACCGCCTCGAAGACCGATCCCACCCGGATCGGGTGATGAAAGTCGAGACGCTCCGACGAGGCGAGCACGGCCGGTCTACGGCACAATCTCGACGCCGCGACAAGGGCCGCATCGCCACCGAACATCGCGCCGGAACTGTTGGCCTGGTCGGCGAAGATGACATCCGCCATGTGGACGTCTCCGGGCGAATGGACGTCATGCGTGGTCGCCAGCGGCGGCAACGACCAGGTCTCACGCAGGGACGGATCGAGCGACGCGACCATGTGGAAGACACCACGGGTGCAGAGATGCCGCTCGCCCGTGCTGATCGCCTCGGCGAGCATCTCGACCTCTACCGTCAGCGAGCACCGGCCAGCCCCAGATCGGGGTCGCCACAAAGGATAGGATCTCGCCGACATGGGCCGGCTTCGTGAATTCGACCCGCTCGCAGGATGCGGTGACGAAGGGAACAGCCCCTGTCTCGTCGCAGCGACAAAGGCAACCCGGTCCATGGCGGAGAGGCCCGCGCCGCCGAAGAGCGTGCCATATGATTGGTGGCGCCCGGAAAAACGATGTCGATCAGCGTTGTGGGAGCCGGCCCTCCGGCCGGCTCCCCTTCGCTCATGAATTCCCGTTCCATGCGCTGATCCTCCACCCGTCGGTTTCGGAGAGCCGCTTCCGGAGAAGTCCGGCCGCGGTCACCATGTTGGCGAGCGCCGGCTTGACCGCCGCCCATCCTCTGGTTTTCAGGCCGCAATCCGGATTGACCCAGAGCTGTGCGGCATCGATGCGTTTGGCCGCTGCCTGGAGGAGTTCCACCATCTCCTCGGTTCCCGGCACCCGCGGCGAGTGGATGTCGTAGACGCCGGGACCGATCTCGTTGGGATAGCGGGTGTCATAGAAGGCATCGAGCAGTTCCATCTTCGACCGGGAGGTCTCGATGGAGATGACATCGGCATCGAGCGCGACGATCGCCGGCATGATGTCGTTGAACTCGGAATAGCACATATGGGTGTGGATCTGGGTCTGGTCGGCAACGCCGGAGGCCGAGAGGCGGAAGCTCTCGGTCGCCCAGTCCAGGTAGTGCTGCCAGGTGGCACGGCGCAGCGGCAGACCTTCCCGGAGTGCCGGCTCGTCGATCTGGATGATCGCGATCCCCGCCGCCTCGAGGTCGGACACCTCGTCGCGGATGGCAAGTGCGATCTGGCGGCACACGTCGGCGCGCGGGATGTCATCACGGACGAAGGACCATTGCAGCATGGTCACCGGCCCTGTCAGGATGCCTTTGACGGGCTTCGAGGTCTTGGATTGCGCAAACTGGGCCCAGTCCACGGTCATCGGGCGTGGTCGCGACACGTCACCGAAAATGATCGGCGGGCGCACGCAGCGGGAGCCGTAGCTCTGAACCCACCCGTTCCTGGTGCAGGCATAGCCGTCCATCTGCTCGGCGAAATACTGAACCATGTCATTGCGCTCGAACTCGCCATGCACCAGCACATCGATGCCGATGTCCTCCTGCCAACGGATCGCCGCCTCCGTTTCCCGCGCGAGGAAGGCACGGTAGTCGATATACGAGAGTTCACCACGCTGATGCGCTGCACGGGCAGCCCTGACCTCGGCGGTCTGCGGGAAGGATCCGATCGTGGTCGTCGGCAAGGGCGGCAGGGACAGATGGCGGGCCTGAACATCTTTCCGCGCTGCGAATGGGCTTACCCGCTTTGCCATCTCCGGCGTCAAAGACTTCAACCGCCCCTCGACCAGTGGATCATGCGCCTCGCGGGATGCCCGGCGAGCGGCAACGGCCAGAACCGACGCCCCGATCCGCGTTTCGACCGCGTCCCGGTTGCCTGAGAGCGCCTGTTTCAGCACTGCCAGTTCCTCGAGTTTCTCGGTCGCGAAGCTGAGCGACGCCCTGAGTTCGAGATCGAGCGCCGTCTCGTCGGCAAGGTCGTAGGGCAGATGCAGCAGGCTGCAGGAGGGTGCGAGTTGCAGCCTGTCCGCTGCCCGCTGCTCGACCAGGGGGGCCAGGTCGCGAAGAACGGCATCCAGGTCGGCACGCCAGATGTTGCGGCCGTCGAGCACGCCGAGCGAGAGGGTGAGATGCGGTGGCGCATCCGCCACGATCCTCTTCAGTTCTTCAGGGATCCTGATGCCGTCGATATGCAAACCATCCACTGGCAGTGCGAGGGCAGCCGCAAGATTGTCGGCGTAGGCGCCATAGTAACTTGCCACCATGATTGAAAGGTCCGGAACAGCTAGGGCGACAGCCGAGAACGCCCGCGTCAGGCAATCCCGCTCCTTGTCGGTCAGGTCGAGAGCCAGGCACGGCTCGTCGATCTGCACCCAGTCCGCACCGGCCTCATGAAGCTCCGCCAGGATCTGGCGGTAGATCGGGAGCAGCCGGTCGAGGAGGTCGAGCGGGTCCGAACCGTCGCGCGCCTTGCCGAGCTTGAGGAAGGTCACCGGACCGAGGGCCACGGGCCGCGTGTGAATGCCGATCTCCTTGGCTTCGAGGAACGCGTCGAGTGGTCTGTTGCGGGTGAGCGAGAAGCACTGCCCCGCCTGAAATTCCGGGACCAAGTAGTGGTAGTTCGTGTCGAACCATTTCGTCATCTCAAGTGCCGGACGGCCAGCGTCGTGCGGGTTTATGCAGCCGCAATCGGCCTGCTTGCCGCCCCTCTCGCCTCGCGCGAGCGCGAAGTAGGTGTCGGGCGCAACCGGTCCATCCGTCCAGCCGTAGCCTTCCGGAATGGCGCCGACCATCACCGCGTGGTCGAGAACATGATCGTAAAGCGAAAAGTCGTTCGAAGGGATCACGTCGATCCCGTGTTCCTGCTGCAGTTTCCAGTGCCGTTGGCGCAGCTCGCACGCTGCCGCCAGGAGCGCCGTTTCATCGCTCTTGCCTGCCCAATAGGTTTCGAGCGCGAATTTCAGTTCGCGTTTCCTGCCGATCCTGGGAAAGCCGAGGTTTGCCGTCTTGATGCTCATTTCCTTGTACCCCGAAGGTTATGGGCAAGGCATGGGCACGACGCATCGGCGAGACGGTCAAAAGCGCGCCGTTCGCAAAAGCGGCACACCGGGACACCCCGCCCGTGGACGTTATCTATCGCGGCAGGTCTCCTGACTTGCGGGTCATCACCGCCATCCGTCTTCCCGAGGCGTCTTCCTCAGTGACATGCTGGATGACAGTTCTCCGCCTACAGTTGCGGGGGCAGTCCCGGCATGGGTGCAACACGCACCGTCACCGGATTCCCTCTTAGCTCCGGACCAGACGATCCGCAGAACCACGATACCGCAACAATGGCAGCACGAGAGAGATTGGTCAATGACATAAAGACATTGTTATGTCATTATGCCGCTTGTTCTGTCCATATCTGCACGGCAGATCTAACCCCCCATTCAACTCACGACCAGAATATTCCTGTTTGTTCTTTCAGTTGGCCGTTTTCGCAGCGACATCCGCACCGGGCCAATAAGCATGGTGACCTACTCCCCTTCGCCAATTGGATGTACTTGCATGGAGACGGCACGGCGCTCAGGCATGGATGTGATCAACGCACCGACGATGATAGCCAGTGCAGCAGACATTCCTGAACTTGTCAGCCATTCGCCGAAGAATACGGCTGCGAAGAGCGCGGAAAAGAATGGCTCGCTCGATTCGATGACCTGCGTCTTGTAAGCCTCGATACACTGAAGAGCGAGAATTGTGCAGTAGAATCCACAAAATGATGGGATAACCCCCAGCGATAGCAAACTTGGTAGCGCGTTTACTGACGGGACTTGTGCGCCACTCCAAGCATAAGGAACAGCGAGCATTACAAAGCCATAAGCCAGGAACCACCAAAAATTCTCTAGGGATGAGCGGAGCTTAAAGAACTTCCATGCGAAGATAAAGCTGGCGTAACCTAGCCCCGCGATAAGGGCGAGGATGACGCCGGCAATGCTTCCAATCACCAGGCCGTCACCAGCAATCAGGAAGCTGCCTCCAAGAAAGACCATGGTCATAGCGAACGCCTTGCGCGTCGTTACCCTTTCCTTCAGGATGAGGATGTCGAGCGCGATTGCACCAAGGCCGCCAGCGAACACAAGGATGGCAACCAATGGGATCGGCGCATAAGCGAAAGCTCGGGTTTCGAAATGATAAAGCGTGAAGATGCCAAGCGCGGAGCAAACGGCGATCTTCCACGACCCCGTGAATTCGGAGCCTACTCTGGCCAAGCCCGCAGGCCTCAAAAGGATGACGATTGACAGCAGCGAAAGCGCGATGCCGCAACGCCAGAATGCGACCGCGGTGTGGTCGAGGCCTTCATTGAAGGCGGACCGAGAAAGCACCCCCACGGTCCCATTCGACAGAGCTGCTAAAAGGGCAAAAACGGCTCCAAGGATTGGCGAAAGATATTTATTCTTCATGGCTGTAACTTTGTTGCTATCATGTGCGAGCAGCAGGCCTCGCCGAATGCACGGAAGATTTCGACGCTGAGCGGATCCTCAGCGTGAAACCATTCAGGATGCCATTGCACAGCGGCGGCAAACGTTGGCGCGTCCTTTACAGATACGGCTTCGATGACGCCGTCCACGCATCGCGCATCAACAGCAAGGCCATCGGCCAATCGCGCGATTCCCTGCCGATGCAGGGTGTTGACCAGGACTGGATCCTTATGCGACCGGCGGATGCACTGGGCGATATGGCCGTGGCCTTCAGCTAGAATTGCATGCGAGGGGGCATATTGAAGGTCACGCGGGAGAGAGAGGTCTTCCGAATGAGAGATTCGACGTTCACCTTCCGAGATGTTGCTGGAGAGGGTGCCGCCCAGTGCGACATTGAGTTCTTGCAACCCACGGCAGATTCCGAACAGGGGAATGCCCGATGATAACGCAATCTTGATCGCAGCAAAGCTTGTCCTGTCCCGGTCGAGATCGAGCGTCTTTAAACAAGCCTCTGGCCCCCCATAAAGTGAAGGTGATACATTTGACTCCGCTCCGGTCAGCAGCACGCCATTGAGGGCCGACAAGCAGGTCCGCAAATCCTGATCCGTAAGGCCCCCTGGGATGACGATTGGCAAGACGCCCGCCGTAAAGCGTAGGGCTTCGAGATAACGCACGCGCACGGTCTCATAGTCAACGCCCTCCACCGTTCGGCGGTCGGTAACGACACCAACGATCGCCGGGCCACATTCTCCCACCGCTGTCACTATTTTAGGCTCGGTCAAGGGCTTGCCCGATGTCGGCGATGATATCCTCAATATGCTCAAGTCCAACGGAGATGCGAATTGTTCCGTCGCGAACGCCGGCAGCCAGACGCGCCTCGCGTGGCACCGAAGCATGCGTCGTCGAGGCTGGATGTGTGGCGAGCGTCCTCGCGTCGCCAATATTTGAAACGTGGTAGATGAGCTGCAGGCGCTCGATAAAACGGCGACCGGCATCGATGCCTCCAGCGATCTCGAAGACGATCATGGGGCCCCCATGGTCGCCCATGTTCTGCTCGGCACGATGCCGTTCGACAGTCCCGCCAAAAGTCGGATAGGTGACGTCGAGAACGCTGGTATGCGCCTTGAGATACTCGGCGAGTTGGCGAGCATTGGAGCAATGTCGTGGCATTCGCAAAGTTAGCGTTTCCAGGCCTTGAATGCAGAGAAATGATGCGAATGGTGATGGGCAGGGTCCAAAGTCACGCATGAGTGTGTTGCGCATCTTGAGCAAGTACGGGCTGGATCCATAGAGGCCGGGCAGATCACGCGCCGCATCGAGCCAGCGGATGTTGCCATGGGAAATGTCAGGACACGTCATCAACGGAAAGCGTTCGGGATAAGCGGCCCAATCGAAGGTACCGCCATCGACGATAATGCCACCAATCGTGGTGCCGTGGCCGCAGATATATTTCGAAGTAGAGTGCAAGGTCACATGGGCGCCAAGTTCAAGGGGGCGTGTGATGAGAGGGGTCATTGTGTTGTCGATGATGAGCGGGATCCCGAGTTCATGCGCGATCGCCCCAACCTCGACGATTGGGAAGGGGCTGAGCTTCGGATTGGGCAACGCTTCGGCAAACCAACAGCGCGTGCGGTGGTCCGAGGCTTCGCTGAAGCGTTCGGGATCGCTCGGATCGACGAAGCGCGTTTCGATCCCGAGCCGTTGAAACGTGCTGGCGAGCAGATTGATTGTCCCACCATATAGGTGAGCGGAACTCACGATGTTATCCCCGGCAGCAGCAATGTTCAGGATTGCAAGCATAATCGCAGCTTGCCCCGACGAAGTTGCCAAGGCGGCGATGCCACCCTCCAGAGCCGCAACGCGTTGCTCGAATATATCCGTCGTCGGGTTCATCAACCGCGAATAGGTGCGCCCCTCGCGGCGTAGATCGAAGACGTCCGATGCGTGCTCAATGGATTCGAAAGCATAGGCGTTCGAGAGATAGATAGGGACAGTCGTTGCAAGGGTCGCCGGATCGCAACGATAGCTGCCATGCAGAACTGCCGTCTCCACATGCAGGGCCGGCGTTGGATCCAGTTGTGTTGCAGGTCCGTTTTTCTGGGATTTGGTCAACATTGGGTCGCTCCGGGGGTACGTTCTTCTCTATAGGTAGCGTTCACGCCGGCGATCCAGCGTTGTTTGGCGAAGCGCTTCCGATTCTGGTCGCGGATCAGTTTCAGAATCGACGGTTCGCCATTTGGGCCAGACTGGAATATCCCGCCCGTTTCGGAACAGTGCGTCGCATAGGCGGAGTCCCTCATGCGGATGGCATGTGCTTCGGGTAGACGCCAGAATGGGGTGGTCGGATCCAGATGATGATCGAGATGATAATTGTCGTTGTTGATCGCGGTCAGCCACTTCTCGATATGGCGGCTTTGGCGGTTCCGGGCCATATGCAGGTTCACGTTCTGGTTGTCGATGGAGCTGCAATGCTCAGACATCTCGATAAACCAACCAATGATGTGAAATGAGGTGAGGTAGGGAACGATCCAGAGGAGAACGAATTCCGGGAAGTAGCCATAGCCTAGCGCAAGCATGACGATACAAGTCCAGAATGTGTAGAAGCCCCAGCAATCGAATTCCCAACGCCACTTTCCCCCACGCTTCACCCGCGCTGAACTCTCCTTGCTTGAGAGGGAATCGAGGATCATTTGGTATCTGTTGCGGACCAGATACTTCAGATAGGCGTAGGTTTTCGATCCAAGCAGGGGCAGGATGATGATCTTCCAAACGAAGGAGCGATCCGTTTGTGGTGTGAAAACACCTTCCGTGATGAAGAATTCCAGGTCAGGATCTGCGTCGGCTCGCCCGAGGAAGGGGTGATGGCTATAGACGTGCGATTCCTTGTAGGCAAAATGGCGTTGAAAGATGGGCCAAGCAGTTGGCAATGTGCCGAGCAGGAAGTTCAGCAGACGATTCTTTGTCAGCACACCGTGCGCAGAATCGTGCAAAATAGTGGAGATGCCTCGCTGATGGGCGCCGATCATTATCACCGCGAGGGGATAAAACCACCAGCTTACCCTAAGCACCAGCAACGCGAAGGCAGCGACCACCGCATAGTCCTTCAGGATATAAAGCGGGCCATGCCAATTGTCAGTTGAAAGCGCCTTGATGTCGTTAGTAATGGACCGATCGAAGCGGTGGTGAGTGTACCGGCCGGGCGCTTCGATGCCATTATAGAGAGGCTCAGCATGAGCGTTCATGAAATCACCTTTTGCTGAGGATTGCAGCGCCACTCTGCGGTATAGGCGTTGACGAAGCGCTCGATGAGATCAGCTTTGACGTTTGGCATAACGATCGCGTGGGCGGAGCTGCCATGGCATGCGAGTTGGTATTCGTTGACAAGCCTCTCGGATGGTTTCGGAAACACAACCGTCAAGGACCATGGATTGAGCAAAACCGGGACGCCCGCGGAGCGAAGTGCTCCTGCGAAGCCTTCCGCGCGTTCGATGCAGGCTCGGGCACTGTTGCGGAAACCGGCGATGTCAAGGCGCATCAGCCGGTTCCAGATCGCGAGAACGGCGTGGCCGTTTCGCGATCCCATCAGGGTCGTATCATCTGAGCGCAAGTAGCTGACGACGGAAGCCACTCGACGGACGTGGTCACGGCGCACTACGAGGATACCGCAGGGCATTGGCGTGCCGATCATCTTGTGACCTGAGGTTGAAATGCTATCGACGCCATGCCGGAAAGAGGGGCGGATGCCGCTCGGCAAGCCATCGACAAAGGGAAGGACCATCGCATTCAGAGCGCCATCGACGTGGACAAAGCGTCGTCTCGGATCTATCCCGACTTGGTCCAGAACGCCGATGCAGGACGCGATGTCGTCGTGAGCCCCTTTCATTGTCGTTCCACAGGTCAATGCGAGAATGATGCTGCGATGGCGATTTGCGTGGATAACCTCCGAGAGATCGTCCAGAGAGATAGCGCCGGAACGATCGGCCCTGCATGTTAAAGCCTCGATCTGGAGGATTCTCGCTGCCTTTGGAAGCGAGTAGTGCGCCTCTGTCGAGTGTATCAGAATAGGATTATCAAGAGTCTCGCGCGCAAGGTATATGGCCCATAGATTACCTTCAGTTCCACTTGCGCCCACAGTTCCCCAGTATTCTTCTGGGTCGGCGCACTCCCAGACCCGCATTGTCCAGTCGACCACCTCGAGCTCTAAGTCACAGACCTCGGTCGCATAGTGTGAACCGACATATGGATCACCCAAGTTATTAACTAGAAATTCGCCGAATTGAGAGATTGGTCTAGGGTCAAAGTCGAGGTTATAAGGGTATCCTAGGTGCTTATCACGCCTGTCAGAAAACTTCTTGCCAAGTTTGCGCAGGGTCGAATCGACATCCTTCGGCCTATTTGAGAGACGATTTTCGTTCTGTTCATATATAATGTTCACGCACTTGATCCACAGTTAAATACGGTTACGCAGAATTTACACTATGGGACACATTTTATGCTATCTTTATTGTGCGTCGTGACACTTTTGGATGCCCGTATACTGTTGAAATCGCCTTGGGAGCCACGACTCGCTGCGGTTAGTGAGCCGACCTATCAGCGCCTCGCCTCCGCGATCGCGGAGGATCTAAGCAGTGGAAAAATCTAACCTGGCGCCCGGCTCCTAGCGCATCTGGACTTGAGCTATCAACTAGGTGTGGGCTTGGGAACGGTGGCCTGCTGGAGCGCCAAGAACCTCGCCTCATCTGTCCATGGCCCAGTATGTTTGCGACCAACAAAAAATCTCACGATCACCAACGACATCGATCTGAGCGTCGACGTGCTGCCGAACACTATCGGAGTGATTGTAGCGCCGACGGAGGTTTTGAACGATTTGAGAGCTGGTATTGAGGTGAACACATTGAAGTCGATTGTCCCCAGCCCAACCCGGCACTTCGTGGCCGGGTTTTGCTTTACGTCTCGTCTCCTGAGCATTCGCCGCCTAGGCGGCCGTCTATGTGCGAGCGACATCACTCGACGAGGCGCGGCGAGGAACCGCACATTTGTTTGTCAGGCCAGGTATTGGGGAAATGGGGTGCTCATCTGGCCGGGCAGACTGGCGGTCTGCATAGGGTCGCCTGCAAGGCGTGTCTGCAGGTTGTTCAGGTAGCCTTCTGCATAGTGCTGCGCCACGGAAAGCGGCAGATTAATCCCAGCCGTCGCGGCCTCTTCCATCGCCTTCCTCACAAGCCCGTTGCGAATCGCTAGCTTGACCCCGGGTCCCGAGAAAAGGCCGACCGCCTGCGCCGCGACCCCGATGCCAGCTTCTATCAGCGCCTGCTTCATATTGCCTCCGGTAATGGCTGTACGCAGGAGATTTGCGGCTTGGGCCTCGCATGCAAGCGTCATCGATACGAGATCGGCCAGTTGTCCGATACCTGGAATGAAGCTGAGCACTCCCACGGCCGTTGCAGCCCAGTCAAGCGCTTGAGACCACACCTTCAGCGCGGGGTCGACTACGTGCATGAGGGCTCCGCCGTTCTTTTTCGGTGCCTTGATGTCCGGCTGGTCCGCCAGGCCCATCCTCATGTCTGCGACAGCGTCCTGCGCCGCCTCAGTTTCGGGCAAATGGAACTTCGGCTGCTGAACGGTGCGGTTTGCATTGGTCATATTTGTGTGGAAACGGCCAAAGTCTTCTTTGCTGACGTTGCCGGAATCGACCGTATGTCCGCCGCCGAAGTCGAAAAACCCATGATGAGTCTTATAACCCGTAATCGCATTGTTTAGCAGACCGAACAGAACAGGATCTGAAAGGAGCTGCGAGGCAGCCTTACGTACTTTCGGATCCAAGCTCTGGTCGTCTGCCATGCTTGCCAGCTTGTCGCGTGTGAGGTCACCGCTCCCAAAAAAGAAGTCCTGATGGCTGTTAATTGTCTCGAGCGTGTCCAGCTCGGTTTGCGTGAGGCTCATCGACGAAGAGGCCACTTGCAGGAAGTCCTCTTTGTGGACCTTATCTATATTACCACCGTACAACTTCTTCCATTCTTCCGGATGACTGACGAAGTATTGAGCCGCTGCAATGACCTGGGGTGGACATTTGCCTGTTTTCGCTTCTCCGTCGACGATCTGCTTGAAGTCGGCCAGACTCAGGTTCTTGGGAAGATATTCCGAGTACCGGTAAAGCTCCCGTAGAGCATCGTTCTTGGTCATGACCGACGGCTGGGCATTATCGGCGCTGTCGGATGGGATGTAGTTCTGCGCGTAGCTTTGCGCCTGGGTTTCCTGAAATGCGGCAACTTGTGGGTGATGCTTGGAAAACTCGGACAAGTCCTTTGCAGTGATCTTGCCTCCACAGCGACCGTCGCCCTGCGAGCCGATTGCATAAAAAAGTTCTGGATCCTTTAGCAATGCCTCGATTGCCGCTTTCAGATCCGGCGGCGTAGAGGGATCATTGGCTTTGGCCTCCAGCGACTCCCAACTGAGTGGGCACAGGTCCTTGTGACGGTTCAGCACTGCGACAATCTGCAACTCAGGCTTAGTCAGCGATCCACCGTTCCACGTAATTCTCGAGCTGGGTATGGGAGCTGGCGCGACATAATGGTCGTCGATCGGAGGAGGTGACTGCGGGCTCTGATCCATTGATTCGATCGCCGCCCTCATGTGGGGGGGCAGCAGGGCCAGTGGGTCCTTCTGCAAATCCTCTAAAGTCGACTCGGCATCCGGCGGCAGCAGGTCTTCCCGGATGGCTAAAGGACCAATCCTATCTGCGAGCACGTTAGTGGACAGCATCGCTTCGAAGGACAATAGGCTTTGCTGCCCCTGGGCTACCCGAGGCGCGAAAGCTTTGGCGAGCGACGCCTGGGCGAACTGTGCGGAATTAGAGCTGATCAATGGTGAAAGGTTGCTGGCCGACATTGTGCATCCTCAGACGTGATGTTTGAATCCCTCCACAAGGACCTTCTATGAGGCGCTTGCGCTCACGAAGTTGACAATCTTAAAGCCTCAACCATGCTTTTGATTGCTTCGCTCCATGCTAGCTACAAAGGTCAACTCCGGCACAATCGCCGGCGATATCGTTGGAGCTACCGATTCACATCATGAGCGGTTTAGCTTTCGAGAAACTGACGAGGCTCAACGAATAACAATCAAGACGTAACCGCAGTGAGGTTCTAATGCTGAAGCCCGATCGAATGATCAGATTTCATTTCTTGCTCAGCTCAGCCTTCCCGCCAACCTCGTCCTCTGGCGGCAAATCAGAAGTATAAAAGACTTCCGGTCTCCCGCCGCGGACGACCGTGGTGGAGGAGCCCCGAAACAATACCATAACGGATTCCTTGGGGGGCGTCTCAGCGACGCGGGGCTGTGCCTGCGCGACGGCCAGGAGACCGTTGAACGTCTGCTCCACGAGCGCGATGAAGCGCGGCGGACCGGACACCAAGACCAGGCCATTTCCCGGCGCAGGTCTCACCAGATAGCGTTCATCGGAGATGTCAAGCTTATCGAGGGCCCCCTTGAAAGCATCAAAGCGAATTGAACTCAACACAAGCATCCGAGTTTGCGCTTCTTTTGCAGCAGACACATAGAGCACAACCCCGTCATAGTACCATTGGAGATCGTAGAGTTTGGTCAGCCGGTCGAGGAACTCGCGTGGTGGCAACTCCGGCATACGCCCGCGGATCCGCCCCTTCACCTCGGCGCTGATGTTAACACTGATTTTCAGGTTGTTGCCGAATTCCTGCAACGCGGCAGAGAGATCCTGATCTAGAACCGTATACTTATAGGAGGTCGAGGGGAGCGGCAGAGTGGCTCCGAGAGTTGTGTGGATTCCGGCGGACAGAAAAAACCCGACACAGAGAAGTCTCTTCAAGATGTGCAGCGCGGTGGATTGGATGGGCGTTCTCGGCATCTCGTCCTGATAAACCAAAGCTGAAATTCTCCCACGTGGTTCAACTCGACTAACGTCACTCTTGAATGGGCAAGCGACGCTGCCGTTAGTCAGAGTGTCGTCAGCTCGCCTCGCTAAAAGTCACCGCGTCAAAGAGAAAGCAATCGAGTCCTTGCATGATGATGCCTGTCACGTCAATCTCTGCCAGTCTCCCCAAGGTCGGGTCAACGTCATTCGCCGAGCAGGCTCAGTTTGAGCGCGCTCTAGCGCAGGCGGCTGACTCGATGAAAAATGATATTGCCTCGGCCCCAGCAAGAGTGGCGCCAGTTGCTCCGCCGACGGGCGTTCATCGCGCGGCTGCGCAGACGAGCCCACTGGGGGAGCGCATGCTGCAAACGATTTCTTCGATTTTCCCGGACAATATAGTTACTGCTGCCGCGCCTAACCATGAGGCTGCCCTTGCGAGCGGCGCTCTGCCAGGGCCTGCGCAGAAGCTCCCTGTCGAAGCTGGGGCGGGAACCGAAATGTTGGGAGTTCCGCAAGGAGGGCATGATTTCGAAGTGATGATTGCTGGTCTGCGGGATCTTTACAACGGCGTGACTCAAGTTTCCCTGATTTCCAAGGGTATTAGCGGCATCACCTCATCCGTAAACAAACTGTTGAAGGAAGGGTGAGCCGCGCGCATGATTGGCTTGGCCCGTGGCGACATAACGAGCAGCTACACGTCTGGACGGCGACCGCTTCGCCTTGTCTTGCTGCCACTTCTCCTGGCTCTGACCGGTTGTAAGGTCGATCTCTATACACAGTTGCAGGAACGCGAGGCTAATGAGATGCTCGCGCTTCTGATAGAAAACGGAGTTGATGCGGTCCGGGTGGCTGGTAAGGATGGCACCAGCACAATCCAGGTCGACGAAAAGCTGCTCGCCTTCTCAATTAACCTCCTAAATGCCAAGGGGCTGCCGCGCCAATCTTTCAAGAACCTTGGCGAGATATTCCAAGGATCGGGCCTGATTGCATCGCCGACCGAGGAGCGTGCCCGTTACGTCTATGCCCTGAGCGAAGAGTTGTCGCATACGATCAGCGATATTGATGGCGTGTTCTCTGCACGTGTCCATGTGGTGCTGCCGCATAACGACCTGCTGCGAGCAGGCGACACTCCGTCCTCGGCCTCGGTTTTTATCCGCCACGACGCCAAAACGAATCTCTCAGTTCTGCTGCCCAAGATAAAGATGCTCGTCGCCGACAGCATCGAAGGCTTGTCCTACGACAAGGTAGAGGTGGTTTTGGTGCCGGTGGAAAGGTCCGCACATGAGCAACGGTCCGTACGGGCGACGAGCTTGGCCCCAGCATCTAGGCCAATACCAGCGCCGCTTATGGCTACCGCGGTGGGTGTCGCCGCAGCAGTGTTCGCTGTGGCGTGTTACCTCTTAGTCAGTGTTCTTGGGCATCGACGCAGGCAATCTAGTGGCGAACCATCTAGAGTCCATGAGCGCTCCGGTGTTTCCGCTGTAGAGGCCATTCGCAAAAAGATACCGGCGCTCGGGCGTAGGTGACATTCCCAATGCTGACATCGATACAAACTACCCAACCTGATGTTTCGTTCCAATTGCGCTCCGTTTCCCGGCGCGAGCTTGCTGCGTCGGCCCACCCGACGCGTCTTGCCGCCCGTCTTGATCCGGGGTTGTCGGCTGCGACATTGCTGCAGTTGCAGAATTGTGCGAGGCTTCAGCCACGACTGGCAGAATTGCTGCTTGACAATGACATGGATTGGAACCTCACCGGATGGGGGCCGGATCTCCTGCACGGCCATGATCCTCGTCGGGCTGCTCTTCTTGCCGGAAGTATTTGGCATGCCCGTTCGCTGCTGAAGCTTGTTTCTCAGCCTGACCTCACCCGGCTTGTTGAATATATCGGCGCTGATGCGCACGCATTTGGCATCCGGCATCTGGCGCATGCTATTGCAGACGGCTTGATCTCTGATCCGGAAAAACTCGCACTGCAAATTGAACACGATGGGCATGCCTGTCTTGGTACCTGGCTCAATAAACGGCCAGTGCTTGAGCGTAACCGCGTGCTTTTACGCTTGCCGGTCGGGACAGCCGCCGAGCATCCAGCGCCTGAGCACGATAATGCCTCAGGCGAGTTGTTTTCGCTCGTGATAGCCCATTTTGAGACGGAGACCCCGGCGATATGACCGCCGACATTTCAGCAGCACCCGTCGCGCCGCAGATGCGCCCATTGGGGCCACTGATACCCGCGAGTGAGCTTAAGATCTGGCACAGCGCCGGAGAAGCGCTTGCCGCAGCACAGCGGCATCAGCAGCGGGTCCGTAACTGGGCACGCGCCGCTTATCAGCGGGAGCGGGCGCGCGGCTACGCCGAGGGGTTGAATGCAGGCGCCGAGGAAATGTCAGGGCTGATTGCACGAGCAGCTACCGAAGCAGCGCGACGAAAGGCAGTTCTGGAGCAGGAATTGCCACAGCTCGTCATGGAGATACTAAGCGATCTGTTAGGCGCGTTCGATCCGGGTGAGCTGTTGGTGAGAGCTGTTCGTCACGCGATTGAGCGCAAATACAGCGGCGCTGAAGAAGTTTGCCTGCATGTGTGTCCCACGCAAGTCGATATGCTCGCGTGCGAGTTTGCTGGATGCGACGGACGGGAGAAGCGGCCGAAGGTTCGAATTGATCCGGACCCGACGTTGTCGCCGCAGGAGTGCGTGCTGTGGAGCGAGTATGGCAACGTCGCTCTTGGACTCGATGCACAGATGCGCGCGCTGCGCCTTGGCTTCGGGTCCCTTTCTGAAGAAGGAGAACTGTGATCACGCCGGTTACACAGCATAATAATCTCGAGGGGACCCGTGCTCTCGATCCGGCTATCTCGTCTTTGTGGTCCACGGCAAAGCGAATCGACACGCGTGTCGTGCGGGGACGGATCACAAGGGCCGTCGGCACCCTGGTCCATGCCGTCTTGCCAGACGCTCGGATTGGGGAACTTTGTCTGCTGCAGGATACGCGAACCGGTCTGTCGCTCGAAGCCGAGGTAATCGGCTTATTGGACAATGGCGTGTTGCTCACGCCGATCGGAGGCTTGGCGGGCCTTTCCAGCCGCGCGGAAGTCATCTCCACTGGACGAATGCGTGAAGTGCCGGTCGGTCCCGATTTGCTTGGCCGTGTGATTGACAGCCGCTGCCGTCCACTCGACGGCAAAGGCGAAGTCAAAACCACCGAAACCCGTCCGCTACACGGCAGGGCACCCAATCCAATGACGAGACGCATAGTTGAGCGGCCATTCCCGCTTGGGGTGCGCGCCCTCGATGGTCTCCTCACATGCGGTGAGGGCCAGCGGATCGGGATTTACGGCGAGCCCGGTGGCGGCAAGTCGACGCTAGTGTCGCAGATCGTAAAAGGTGCCGCCGCCGACGTTATCATAGTCGCGCTCATAGGCGAGCGCGGCCGCGAAGTACGTGAATTCATCGAGCGGCATCTTGGGGAGGAGGGCCTCCGCCGTGCGATCGTTGTGGTTGAAACCTCCGACCGCTCGGCAACGGAGCGGGCGCAATGTGCTCCTATGGCGACCGCGCTCGCGGAGTACTTTCGCGAACAAGGGCTACGCGTCGCACTCATGTTGGACTCGCTGACGCGCTTCTGCCGTGCAATGCGCGAGATAGGTCTTGCTGCAGGAGAGCCGCCGACCCGGCGGGGCTTTCCTCCTTCCGTTTTTGCCACACTGCCAGGCCTGCTGGAGCGTGCCGGCATGGGTGAACACGGTTCAATCACAGCCTTCTATACTGTACTTGTCGAAGGTGACGGCACAGGCGATCCGATCGCGGAGGAATCGCGCGGCATTCTCGACGGCCATGTCGTCCTCTCACGCGCTCTTGCGGCGCGATCCCATTTCCCAGCTATCGACGTGCTGCAGAGTCGCAGCCGAGTTATGGATGCGGTCGTTTCTCAGACGCATCGCAAGGCAGCATCCTTCATTCGTGATCTCCTCGCGCGCTATGCAGAGTGCGAGTTTTTGATAAACGTCGGCGAATACAAGCAAGGCGGCGACCCCCTTACCGATCGCGCCGTCGCGTCGATTGGTGAGTTGAGGGAGTTTTTGCGCCAGAGCGAAGAAGAGGTGTCAGATTTTGAGGAGACGGTCGCATGGATGTCGCGTTTGACCTCGTGAATTATGCTTACGCTTCGAGGCTACGGCTTTTAAAGGAAATGCAGGAGCGCGACGCCCGTAGGAAGCTGTCGAATAAGGAAGCTCAGCACCGCATGGCCATCGTAGCCGCACAGAATGCCTCTCAGGAGCTCGAAATTGCACAGCAACAGCGCGCAGGAAAGGAAGCTCAGCTCTACCAAGTACTGACGTCGCTGAACACCTTGTCTAGCGCCGCACTCGACCATCACCACCTTCACATTGAACGGCTTGCGGCTGAGATCACTATCAGAGGACAGGTACTTGACGACGCGCGCATCGCTCAAGAGCAGGCCGAGACAGCGGCGTCGGAGACGAAGGCCAAGTGGGTGAGACGTTCGGAAGCACGGCACAAATGGCAGCAGATCGAGGACGACCTCCGGCGCGCCGTCGATGTTCATTCGGAAGCCGCAGGTGAGATAGAGGCCGACGATGAGATATTGCTGCGGTATGGGAGGGGTTCGCTCGCCCAGATGTCACGCAACGAGATCCGGTGACTGCAAGTTCTCTGATTGACCCGATCGTGCAACTTAGAACCGCTTTGATGACTGGCATGGGCAGACGCACCATATTCGAACCAGCGCTGACACTGTCCCCCGAGGTCGTCGCGTGGGTCAACGACATAGCGGCTTCACGCGGCCCGTTTCTAAGCCGTGTTAGCGACAAACCACTGTCGGTGTCGATGGAAGGCCTTGTTTGGCAACACGAAACTTCTGTCATTCCGATGTTGGACTGCATCTGGGACCTGGGAGGTGAAACGGTCGTCTTGTCACTGTCTCGACCGCTTGTAGAGGCGCTCGTCTCGACAGTGCAGAGTGGGCTTCATTTCCCTTCCGAGCCAACTGCATCGCTCATTCTCGAACTTGCGCTCGAGCCGCTTATCGTTCGACTGGAGAATAAGACGAACCGGAACGTGCATCTCCTTCGCGTGGGTGAAGCCATGACATTGGCTCCTTATCTGGAACTGGAGATCGTCTTCGGCTCAGTCAGTGGCAAGGGTCGCCTGTTCCTCTTCTCGCCTCTTGATGGCTTGGTGCCGGTTGTGTTCCGTGTGCTGGGCGAACTGTTTGCCCAGTTGCCGCGACAACCGCGCGAGCTTTCCCCAGGGCTTCCGATCATAGTTGCAGGTGAGATCGGCACCCTTCGAGCTTCGGCGGCGCTGCTTCGAAGAGCATCCGTCGGCGATGCTCTGTTGCCAGACATATCGCCGTTCGGCCGTGGCCAAATCGCTCTGTCCGTGGGTCAGTTATGGACCAGGGCAGACCTTGAAGGCGACCACCTAATCCTGCGGGGGCCTTTCCGCCCGCGATCACGCCACTTGGAGAATGCGCATATGACAGAATCCGAATCGCAACTAAGGCCGTCGGATTCCGATCTCGACGACGTCGAGATCGTGCTTGTCTTTGAATGCGGCCGCTGGCCTATGTCGTTGGGCGCATTGAGGAGTGCCGGCGATGGGCATGTTTTTGAACTTGGGCGGCCGATCGACGGCCCTGTGGACATAGTTGCCAATGGTCGGTGTATCGGGCGTGGCGACATCGTGCGCATCGGAGATGAGCTGGGCATCAGACTCCGTGGAAGGTTGGCATGCAATGACTGAGATGCAGCCGGCAATCTTGGCCCTTCTTGCGGTAACCGCGGGACTCGGCCTGCTAGTCTTAGCGGTCGTCACAACCACGGCGTTTGTAAAAGTATCAGTTGTTCTATTCCTCGTCCGCAACGCACTCGGGACCCAGACGATACCACCTAACATAGTGCTGTACGCAGCCGCACTGATCCTCACCATTTTCGTTAGCGCGCCCTTTTCTGAACAGATCTATGATCGGATGACAGATCCGAGACTCCGCTATCAATCGGTCAATGACTGGACTGAAGCCGCCAAAGCAGGAACTCAGCCCTTGCTTGAACATCTCAAGACGTTCACAAACGAAGAGCAGCGGCGATTTTTCCTCTCTTCGACGGAAAAAGTCTGGCCTGAGGAAATGCGCGCCAGAGTCACAGCAGATGATTTCGCCATTCTTGTACCATCTTTTCTGATATCAGAACTAAAGCGCGCGTTCGAAATCGGCTTTCTCCTTTATCTGCCCTTTATCGTCATTGATCTTATCGTAACGACAATATTGATGGCGATGGGGATGTCGATGGTATCCCCGACGATTATAGCTGTGCCGTTCAAACTATTCTTGTTCGTCGCAATTGATGGCTGGTCGAAATTGATGCACGGACTTGTGCTCAGTTACACGATCCCGGGTGCTTGATGATTACCGGATCCAGTATTGTTACTCTTATGAGCCAATCATTGGTGGTTTTCATGATCTGGATTCTGCCACCGCTCATTGCATCGGTGATTGTTGGCCTAACCATTGGCATCATCCAGGCAGCAACGCAGATCCAGGACGAAAGCCTGCCGCTCACCGTGAAGCTCCTGGTCGTTGTCGCGGTAATTGGTCTGTTTGCGCCTGTGCTGAGCGCCCCGCTCATGGCGCTAGCCGATCAAATCTTTACTGAGTTTCCAGCAATGACACTCGGCTATTAGTCTGCGCCATGTATTTATCACCTGCCGAGATTCAAATCTTGCTCCATGCGGCCATCGAACTCGTTGCGGCAGCCGGTCTTGGCGCGGCGCGCGCGCTGGGCATTATGCTGATCCTTCCTGTATTTACACGGTCTCAGATTGGTGGGCTGACTCGCGGCTGCCTAGCTTTAGCCTTGGGACTACCCTGCTTGGCACACGTCAGCGAAGGGTTGCAGGCGCTGGATCCGGAAACATGTCTGATCCAGGTACCCCTGCTCGGATTGAAGGAGATTTTTGTCGGCTTGCTACTTGGCACTTTTCTCGGGATTCCTTTATGGGGCCTTCAGGCGGCGGGTGAGTTTATCGACAACCAGCGCGGCATCACCAGCCCGTCTACTCAAGCCGACCCAGCAACGAACAGTCAGGCTTCCGCTATGGGAGTATTTCTCGGGATCACTGCAATTACGATCTTCGTTGCAGCGGGAGGTCTGGAAGCTGTGCTCAGCGCCCTCTATGGCAGCTATTTGATTTGGCCCGTGTATCGGTTTCAGCCAACGTTGAACCCGCAAGGCGCAATGGAGTTATTAGGGCTCCTCGACCACATCCTGCGCACGACATTATTGGTCTCGGGGCCTGTAGTGTTCTTTTTGGGACTGATTGATATATCAATGATGATGCTACGTCGCTTTGCGCCACAATTTAAATCTGGCCAGTTGTCCCCTCCGATCAAGAATATCGTTTTTCCGATCATCATGGTTACCTACGCTACCTATTTGCTCGAGGGCATTAAACTTGAGATCACGCAGGCGGGTGGCACACTTGGGTGGCTCGACAAGTTGCTGCAATGAGCGATACGAGCGAAGAGAAGTCACACGCCGCTACCCCCAAGAAGCTGAGCGAAGCGCGCAAAAAAGGGCAAATACCGCGCAGCTCGGATTTCGTCCGCGCGGCCGCCACCTGCGCTGGGCTCGGCTACTTATGGCTAAGAGGTAGCGTTATCGAAGATAAATGCAAGGAAGCGCTACTATTAACCGACAAGCTGCAGAACCTGTCTTTCAATCTGGCGGTCCGGCAGGCGCTGGTTCTGCTAGTCGAACTCACCCTCGTAACCGTTGGCCCGCTGCTTTCAGTTCTTTTCTGCGCGGTGATCTTGGCCGGATTACTGGCCAATCATGGATTTGTATTCTCTCTCGAGCCAATGAAGCCCAACCTCGAAAAAATCAACCCTTTTCAATGGTTGAAGCGCTTGGGGTCGGCGCGTTCGGTAGTCGAGGTTGTCAAAACTCAGTTTAAGGTGTTGGTCCTCAGCGGGACCTTTGCCCTCTTCCTTTTCGGCTTGTGGAAGACGATGGTCTATCTGCCGCTCTGCGGCATGGGGTGTTTCGGCGTCGTCTTTACTGGGGTGAGACAGCTGATCGGGATTGGCGTCGGCGCACTTCTGATCGGCGGATTGATCGATCTGCTGTTGCAGCGTGCGTTGTATCTACGCGAAATGCGCATGACTAAGACGGAAATAACGCGCGAGGTAAAGGAACAGCAAGGAACGCCAGAATTGAAGGGTGAACGACGTCGTATTCGCAATGAGATGGCTAGCGAGCCTCCGCTGGGTGTGCATCGCGCCACGTTGGTCTACAGAGGAACGGCGACGCTAGTGGGTCTGCGTTACGTTCGTGGTGAGACCGGGGTGCCGATCTTGGTTTGCCGTGCCGAGGGCGAGGCCGCTTCACACATGCTCCGCGAGGCGCAGGCTCTGCGTCTCAAGATTGTCGATGATCATGTCCTAGCGCACCAGCTCATCAGCACAACGAAACTCGGCAAAGCCATCCCTATGCAATATTTCGAGCCCATCGCGAGAGCACTCTTGGCCGCAGGTTTGGCCTGAGCATCCCCTGAATTCGGAAAAGAACTTTGAAGACATTGACTTCCGGGCGTGATTCCTTTGGCTTTAAGTCGGAACGCAATGGATGGCCCAGAAGAAACAGTGCTGCCGCGAGCACATCGCACGGCGGGATCATCTGGCAATCGGTTTCTGCGAGTGGCGGCAAACGTGGCTCGCGCTTGTCGTGCAGGTTTGGCATGTCCGTCGGTGGCGACACGTTGTTTCGAATGGTAGTTGTGGCGGAGAATCGATAGAGGTGCCGCACGTGTTGGGCTCGGACGTAACGGCGGCCGCAGGGACGCTGGTCCGGCGCCCCCGCCAGATCCGTGCGTGCAGAGCTCCCGCGTCATGACGCGTGCGCGGGTTAAAGCAACAGGGTCGTAGACTTCGAATGGCAACACGTCTGTGGCGGACATTACTCGTCGCCACGAGATCGATCGGTCATTTTTTCTACAGATGGCGTCAAGTGCTGCGAACCTCAGCGATAACGTCGACGCTTCAGCAAATTGGAAACGCGGCACCGCGAACAGTAGGCTTAAGCCCAAACTTCCACGACAACACGTCCGTTCCAGCCAGATCTACCACCCAAGCCGATAATGGTTCAATGGTTCCGAGATCCGGCCGTCCGCGCAAGCAGCAACAGGGGCAGTGAACCCGAGTATTGGCAAATAGCGGTAGAAAGCTTTTTGTCCGCGCTGAAAATCCCACTAGAGCGTTTCATGTTTTGACGGAAGCGTAGCCGGCGTTTGCGAAGTAGTTACTGCATTCGCCGGGTTGGATTGTCGTGACGAGAGAGCCAATGTGTCGCCAGGTGTCCTCGATCGTTCGCTTTTGTGCATGGCGCATCCAGTGCTTGATCTTGGCGAAGGCCTGTTCGATCGGATTGAGGTCGGGGGAATAGGGCGGCAGTAACCAAAGCCTTGCGCCGGCCGCTGTGACGATCTGACGGACGGCCGCAGATTTGTGGCTGCCGAGATTGTCCATGATGACAATGTCGCCAGGCTTGAGGATGGGCACGAGTTGTTGCTCGACATAGGCGCGGAAGCATTGGCCATTGATCGGCCCGTCGAAGACGCAGGGTGCGGTGAGCTGGTCGCAGCGCAGTGCGCCCAGGAATGTCAGCGTGCGCCAGTGACCATGCGGGGCAAAGGCGCGCAAGCGTTTGCCCTTCGGACCCCAGCCGCGCAGCGGCGTCATGTTGGTCTTGATCCAGGTCTCGTCGATGAACACCAGCCGTCTGGGATCGAGACCAGCCTGCCATGCCTTCCAGCGCTGACGTCGGCGGGCAATGTCGGCGCGGGCCTGTTCAAGGGCGAACAGCGTTTTTTTTGAAGCGCAGCCCTTCGCGTCGGATGAACTGCCACACCGCATTGTGCGAAACAGCCACACCGCGCCCCGCCAGTTCAGCCTTCAACCCATGCAGGGTCAGCTGCGGGTTCTGGGTGAGCCGCTCGGTGATGAACGCGCGATGTGGCTCCAGAATGCGCTTGCGATGGCCGCCCATCTTGCCCGGTGC
Source organism: Sinorhizobium sp. BJ1 (assembly GCF_002531555.1). NCBI lineage: Bacteria > Pseudomonadati > Pseudomonadota > Alphaproteobacteria > Hyphomicrobiales > Rhizobiaceae > Sinorhizobium > Sinorhizobium sp. BJ1. Next base: position 34,513 of record NZ_NWTH01000031.1, on the reverse strand, counting down.
GACAGAGCCGGTCGCCCGATAGCGCTGCGACCACTTCACCACGGATGAGACCGCTACGCCAAATCGCGACGCAACCGAACGGCAGTTCTCGCCTGCCAGAACCGCCGCAACAACACGCTCGCGAAGATCATTCGAAAGGGCTCGTGTCATCAGATGCTGGCCTCCGCCCAGCCAGCATCTTGAATCACAAAACCGACTTGCCGGGAATCCCATCCGATTCAGTTAAGCAATGAAACGCTCTAGTCAGCTGAACGTCAGTTGTGCGGGTCTATCTTGACCCGTTTCCCCTAACCAGCCGCTCTCAATGCGAAAAGATAGGAGTACAAGATCGCCATGTACGGTCGAATTGATGGCTCGTCCGATTTCCACTACACGGGGAGTGCCGGCAGGCAAACGGATGCAGAAACCCAAGAGTTCGCGGACACGTTTGCCCGAATGCACTTAGACAGGTCGTATTCCAACGGCGGTTCATCGTCGGCGGCCAGATATACCCTCGATCACGAACCTCCGGTGGTGCCGATTGATCTCAAGACTTTCAGGAGGGAGATCAGGAAATTTCATGGCAAAGAAATCACTGACATCGCCGAAAATCCACAAGAGTATTCAGAATTCGTATCCGCACGAGCCAGACGCACTGCGGAGGTTGCTCAGCAATATGCCATACGTCGGGATACGGAGCACGCCCGATATTTCAGTTACAAATTGGGAAACCAGTGTGTTGGACTGATGAGAACCGAAGGTGGATTCAGAATGGAAGAAGAGTTCGACTCCGAAAGTTGGAGAGACCAATTTCCTGGTCATGAAGAGACTACCTCCACAGTGGATCTTCAAGTCGCTCATCCCCTCGTTGAGAATGCAGGCGATATTCTGCTCGAGTACCAACTTCGGAACGACGGCGAACGACCGTTGCTGAACTGGCGCGCAGAAAACCCAGAGGCGCAAGCCCGTGCAGCGATGATGGGGTTTGTTGAAGTGGATCATTGCGACATGGTCCTTGACCCTACCCAACATCCCGACAAATGGACGAAGAACAGTTCCGGTGAATGGCAGCGTGCACACAAACCGCCGCTCTATCTCCGCAAAATTGAGGATGCCGAAACCGCACAGTGTTCAACTAGCTACTCTTACGAGACTTACGAGGATAACTTCATGTGATCGGATTCTCGCCAGATTTGGTCGCCACGGCTGGAGCCCATCTGGCAAGACCCGACTCATGTCATGACAGGGAACGAAAGGGGTTACAGACTGCAGTGAGCCAACGAGCGATACCCATTCGGTGTTTAGGCGCAAAGGAGCTTGAAGGCAGGGTTTCTTCGAGACCATCGTAGTAGGTTCGTCGGGGTTTTGCTCCCGAAGCCCGTAAAACACCTCGAGGCCGTTCTTTACATTGAGGCCGGAGCGTCTTTGATGCCCGGCCTCTTTTGCCATCGGGTGGACACCCAAAGCAGTTGGTCTCGCCGGCCCGAAGTTTCGTGTAAAGCAAGCCTTTGCGCATTCGAGGCTTCATTGAACCTGAGAGAGCTTCACGCTCGCGCAAAATGCCGAATTTCTCGCCCTGCTGGTCCAACTGCACACGTTAGCGTTTTTTTGTCCTGGAGCCGACCGGCTCTTCGAACAGGTTGTCGCTTGCTTGCTGTCGGCATGCCCGTTGTATGCTGATGTCACTCAAGTGCATCGGACTGAGCGCCGCCTCGGCCTGCCGGAGCTCCAAGGAGTTCAGATCGTGCAGCCCGTTTATTATGCATTAGCGCTTCTTTTTTTGACAATCGTCAGCTTTTCGAAAGCTGGAGCTCATAAGTAGATGCTATCTACAATTCGCCGCTAAGGCAGGAGTAGCTGATGGTCGGAGTAATTGGAAGTGGAGTTGGCGCCATCGGCGTTTCCCTGGCCCGCAAAGGGGGGCATGGACATTCGAATGGACAGCCGCCGCGCGATTCAGGCGGGCCCTCTGGTTACAACAGGCCGGATCGCGGGAACGGCGTTGCGGATAGCCCGACCATTTCTGGGGATCGCTCGCAGGCTGCAATTCAAAGCGAAGCCTTCGAAATAGCTCTTCGATCGGTTGCGCTGCAACTTATGAACGATGCCATGGCTGATGCCGACGAAGCTATGGCAGAAACTGAAGAGGATTCCTGACGCGGGGTGGTCCCCGTCAGGAGGTGCGTGCCGTTAGTGACGGCACAATTGTAACAGAAAGGGAAATGACATGGCTAATGTAGGTGCTCTCACGAGTGCAGTTGGAGCTGGCGCCGCGGCTGGCCAGAACGTAGCGGCCAAAGGTGCTGGGGCTGCGGCCTTCCAGGCCCAAATCGCAGAACTGGCAGCGGTGAGCGCAGAGGCTACGGCTAGGAGTATGCTACTGCGCACTGTTACGACCGAGCTCCAGACAACAAAGAAGGCGGCGGATGAACGCGTACAGTGATGCGGATGGGGCTCTAGGCACTGCGTAGCACAATTGGCACGAAGTGGAGCCGAGATGAGCCGCATGCCACTCGCCGTGCGGCTTCTCTCTTTGTCTGGATATCGTCCGTGAGCGACGCCATTTCGCTTCAATTCAAAGTTATCTCAGGGCTCTATTGCGAACTGACTGGTACGGCGGCTCTAGAAACGAGCTTGATCGGTAGCGGCCTCGATGCCGACATAGTCTTCGTCGAGCAGGGCCTCGCGCCGCATCATTTTCGCGTCACTCTTCTGGGCAGAACGATCGAGGTCGAGGCGCTTGCTGCCGGTCTCAGCATAGAGGGAAACGGGAATATTGCCGCAGGCGAGCGGGTTGTCGCGCCCCTTCCTGTCGTTATTCATGCAGGCGCGATGTCCATTCTCTGGTCAGTGCAGGATGCAGCGCCATCCGGTTCGATCGGCATACCACGCCTCTCGATATCTGTGCTCGCCTTGGTGTTGCTTGGCTCACTGGGAATCGGCGTGCTCTCGGCCATTTTCTCTTACTACGGCAACACTGTTGTATCAAACGCCAATTTATCTGGTGACGCACGTGAACCCAAGCTGGCTGGTAACCACACTGATGACCAGACTGTCGAGACAGCCGCTAAAGGCCTGCAACAGGAAGTCGACAGAGCCGGCCTGGCCAACATTAAGATCAGCTCCGCTGAGGGGGTTGTGACAGCCGAGGGCACCGTCACGTCTGCTTCGGCCGACAGTTGGCATAGGGTGCAGCAGTGGTTCGATCATCGCACGAGGGGCGCTCTGGCGCTATTGAATGGAGTGGTTATCGAAGATGAGAAGGCGCCATCCGCAATCGCAGTTGAAGCTGTTTGGCGTGGGTCGCCTCCATATCTTGTCATCAGTGGAGAGAAATATTTCGTCGGCGCTCTTTTGGATGATGGTTGGATGGTCGAACGGATCGAGGACGGTCGTGTAATGCTAAGCCGAAATGGCCGCCTTGCTGCCCTCCCGTATTAAAGTATTCCAGCGCAGGGCTGACGATCTTGGACAGACTTGATGACCGGTCAACTTCGCACTTGCCTTTGGATCTTATGCGCAGCCATCCGCTGCAGGGGTCGGCCTCACGGACGACGCGCCTGCGGTCTTGGAGCTACGTTGCATCTGTGTAGCAGCAGAGTGGTTCAGAAACGATCGTGAAGGGACCTCATGGCCAACGCCCTGCGTAAATTCACCGAGTATGCGCCGGCCAACCCGGACTTGATGGTCGCGTTGATGCTGCTTCTGGCCGTCAGTATGATGGTCATGCCAATACCGGTCGTGGCGGTCGACGCGCTGATAGGCTTCAACATGGGGTTGGCCGTACTGCTGCTGATGGCGGCCCTGTATGTCAGCACGCCACTTGATTTTTCCTCTTTGCCCGGCGTCATTTTGATTTCCACGGTATTCCGTCTGGCGCTCACCGTCGCGACGACGCGACTAATCCTGGCCGAGGGCGAGGCAGGCAGCATCATCCACACGTTCGGCAGTTTTGTGATCTCAGGCAATATTGTCGTGGGTTTCGTCATATTTCTGGTAGTGACCATGGTGCAGTTCATGGTTCTCGCGAAAGGCGCCGAACGCGTGGCAGAAGTGGCGGCGCGCTTCACCCTCGATGCTTTGCCAGGCAAGCAAATGGCGATCGACGCAGAGTTGCGGAACGGTCACATCGATGCCGACGAATCCCGCAGGCGGCGCGCCGCATTAGAAAAAGAAAGCAAACTTTATGGGGCGATGGACGGCGCGATGAAGTTTGTGAAGGGTGATTCCATCGCCGGGCTAGTGGTTATCTGCATCAACATGCTGGGTGGAATTTCCATCGGCCTGCTTTCGAAGGGCATGTCGTTCGCCCAGGTGCTGCAGCACTACACTCTGCTGACGATAGGTGATGCGTTAATCTCGCAGATTCCCGCCCTGCTGCTCTCAATTACAGCGGCAACCATGGTTACTCGTGTAACTGGGGCTTCGAAACTCAACCTCGGTGAGGACATAGCCAATCAACTCACCGCCAGTACACGAGCATTGCGGTTGGCGGCCTGCGTCCTCGTGGCCATGGGCTTCGTTCCTGGTTTCCCTCTGCCAGTCTTTTTTATGTTGGCCGCAGTCTTCGCGGCGGCAAGCTTCGTCAAAGGTGACGTCCTGGATGCCGACAAAGTCGATGCTACAACTGTAACTCCGGCGGAGTCTCAAACGCGAAACGTGGCTGCGCAGGCAAATCCCATTGGCGTCTTCCTCGCGCCGAGCCTTACGAATGCGATCGACCAGGTCGAATTGCGGCAGCACATTGCGCGTATTTCCCAACTAGTCTCGGCCGATCTCGGCATTATCGTTCCTCCGATCCCAGTCGCTGTCGACCAGCAGCTGCCCGAGTCGCAATTCAGGATAGATGTCGAAGGCGTGCCAGTCGAACAGGATTTGATTAATCCGGCGCAGCTTTCCCTCGCAGACGATCTGACGAAGATTGAGTCAAGCGGCATCCCTTTTCGGCATGATCCTGAAACCCATAGAATTTGGGTTGAACAAAGCCACGAGCCGGCGCTCAAAGCCGCCGGGATCCGGCATCATAGTCCCAGCGAACTCCTTGCGATGCGTGTCCATGCGACGTTGACTTGCCATGCGCCGCGCTTGGTGGGTATCCAAGAGACCCGCCAACTACTGGGCCGGATGGAGCAGGAATACTCTGATCTGGTGAAGGAGGTGCTGCGTACCACGCCGATCCCCCGGATTGCAGATGTGCTGCGCCGCCTCTTGGGCGAAGGTATACCAATCCGAAATACCCGGCTCGTCTTGGAGGCATTGGCCGAATGGAGCGAACGTGAGCAAAACGTCGCCCTGCTCACGGAACACGTTCGTTCTGGAATGAAGCGGCAGATCTGTCACCGCTATGGCAGACACGGTGTCCTACCTGCCTTTGTCATGGAACGTGAGACTGAGGATGTGGTGCGCCGCGCGGTTCGCGAAACGGCTGCAGGCCCCTACCTCGCACTAGAGGATCGGCAGAGCGAGGCGCTGCTGTCACAGATGCGGCAGGTCTTTTCGAGCACGGCACCGGGCCAGACGCGCCCGATCGTCTTAACTTCAATGGATGTCCGACGCTTCGTCCGCGGTTTTCTTACCCGAAACGGTATCGACCTTGCCGTACTGTCTTATCAGGACCTCGCCTCGGATTTTAAAATTCAACCCGCCGGATCCATCAGGCTCCCCTCTGGAACCATTAGTGCAACGTCAGGGGAACCTCGCAGTATCCGCCTTCCTGCCACTACTGGATGATAGGTGAAAACCAAGCATGAATTCACATGAGAATACAGTCGCTGCGCCGTTACTTTCATTTCGTTTGACCTTAGTTCTCTTCGCAGTGTTCGCCATCCTGCCTCTCGGCGGTTGCGCTAGCTGGGATAAGCCCGTTCTTTCAGTGAAGGAGACGTCGACCCCACAATTGCTCGGCGCCAATCAAATCGATGCGGCTATGCGCCAACGCATTTTGCGCGCAGTCGGTCAGGATGCTGAAGAGCGGGCTTCGCGGGATGATCTGAAGCGGCATCCACGCAACGTCGATGCGGCAATCCGCCTCACAAAAGCGTTGGTGGCGCAAAAACGCCCGCATGAGGCGCTTCCGGCATTAGACAACGTCTTAGTTGCTGCCCCGGGTAATTTGCGTGCATTGAATGCGAAGGCAGTCATCTTGGACATTGAGGGGCGGCATGACGCGGCACAGGAGCTGTATCGGAAAGCTCTCGAAACGGACCCAGATAATGAGATGTTGCACCATAATCTCAATCTGTCTCTTGCGTATGCAGGGAAGTCCGAACAGAGTTCGTTGCCGCAATCCCGATAAAGCAGTCAACACGGCCATTCGCCTTTAAGAAGCAGACACAGCAGTCGTCCGGCGAGAACATCGGCACGAGTATTTGCTCCCACATAACCCCGGAAGGCCCGTGCCGTTCATCGTGTCGTCGAGCACCATCGGCGCGGTCACTCCGGAAAGTCGCAGAGCCCCGGTGAAGGACGTCGTTTTCCAGTGCTGGGGTGGACGCCCCCCGACGTTGAGAAAGGATGACACCTTCTGTGGTGCCGATGTCCTGGCGCCATCGAGAAGCTGGTCTCGCGAGGTTTTCCTTCTCCAGGAGAAGCACGTCGGTGAAGGCCCTCTGTCGACCGGACGATGATGAAGGTGGTCCATGTTTCCTGCAGGCGACTTCCGGCTTGGCCGCTCTTAGAGCTACGTGGATGTCGGCTTCTCCGGTAATCACATCAAGGGGGATGCCCAACTTGTACAGCCGACGGAGCGTTAGCATTCACAAGTCTCAGTGGTTCTGCGGAGAACGGTTACAGCGGCGGAGACAAGCTCAATAAGAAACGAAAGACCAAGAACGTTGAGTCTTGAAGCGGTTCCCTAAGCTTCAAGGAAGCCGAAGCCACGAATGATTGACGCTCTTGTAGCATTCGGAACGACGGAGCCGGCATCTACGTTTGTGGATCCTCCTTGCGCTGGACGTCAGCGTATCGAATGTGACCTTGCCCCCAAGTTTTATCCAATTTTGAGTTCGCTCCAGCGGTTTTGGGTTGCTGCTTCTTGGGGGTCGAGCCGCGTCAATAAGATCCCATAGTGCTGACTGAGCATGCAACACGTTCATCCACGGTATGGATGATATTTATGCAAAAACTCGATTTTTCCATTCTCGCGAAATTCGATTAAGAAAGCTCGGAGAAGTTGGAGTCAGAGTGGAAATCAGACACAGGCCAAGCAGATATGATTGGCAATCCGTCCTCGGATGCATTGAGGCAGGCTTCATGAGCGAATTCAAGTGGGGTCATATTCGCGGCGAGCTGAATTGTCGGCTCGTGCAACGGCACCTCAACTATAGCCACGGGCAGCGAAATCTCGGGTGCTCACCTGCACGTGCGTGGTCTCGAGTACATCACAAGCCATCGCTCGGTCTAGCTCGGCGCGACGCGAGTCGAGAGGCGTCGCCTCCGAGGGTGCCGCTGATTTGGCGATCTATAGGCCGCTCTGGGACGAGCGGGGCAACATAACTGATCTTTGCTTTACAACCGAACGCAACGCCGCCCCGCCAAGCGTTTTCTGAGGAGACCTGCTCCGGCTTGAAGGAATTTAGAGATGCAAGAAGCATCAATCAGCCGATGGCGAATGAATTCGGAAGACACTTCCCGCGATACTGCATCGCCAAGGCATCTCAACGGCTCAGTTGACCGCACCCCCTGCTCAGTTTAACGCGGGCTCAATCTTGTGGCCCACAAACACCACTCACGAGGAGAAGACATCCATGGATCAGCCCGCTTGGAAGAATCCGCGTACGGCCCTGATCGTCGATGGCAGTGACGCCGCGCAGCAACGGAGTATACTGAATCTGGCGTCGGTTGACCTGAACCTGCTAGGGGAGCTCGAGGCGTTACTGCAGTACCGAAACATCACGCATGCGGCTCAACATGTCGGTAGGAGCCAACCTGCAATGAGTCGAGCCCTATCAAGGCTGCGTGACATGTTCAATGACGATCTATTGGTTCGCGGGTCGAGTGGCCTGGTCCCAACACCGCAGGCCGAACACTTGGCGCAAATGCTGCCGTCGGTGTTGAATGCGATCCGCGAACTGGTGAACCGCAGTTCCGGCGTAAGGGTTTGGCGGTCGAAAGTGACAATGGCGATGCCCGATCATCAATCGCTCGTTCTGCTACCACATCTATTGCCGCGTCTCGGCGAGCGTATGCCTCATATTGACATCGTCACCGAGCCACTATTGGACGGCGCGCTACGGCGCCTCGAGCAAGGTGATATTGACTTGGTGGTCGGGCAGATCGGTGCCGCTCCTCCAGGCTACTTGCGGCGCGGTCTCTATGCCGACCGTTTCACTTGCCTGCTTCGCCACGACCACCCTGCATTGGAGCAGGAGTGGAGCGTCGGGACCTTCGCGGCGCTTCGTCACGCCTCTATTGCCTCGGACTCGAACGAGGGCTTGGGTCAAGTTTATGATGGACTAGCCAAGTTTGGGCTACCCGGCCCGATAGTGGTTTCCAATGTATTGACTGCGGCAGTTGTAGTGGCGGTGACTGACCTAGTGCTGATGGTACCGAACCGAGTTGCAACCCGAGTCGCGACTATGCTGCCGCTCGCTACTATCGATCCACCCGTGGAACTGAAGCCCTACGAAGTGGCGTTGTTCTGGCACCGACGGTGCCATCACGACTCGGAACATCGCTTGCTGCGTCGCGAAATCGCCGCTGCAGCGCGGATGGGCCGACTAGACGTATCACAAGAACTAAATGGCGAGACCGCTGAATGATAGTTGAACTAAACGCTGACGGGGAGGGTGCAGCGAACATGGATCCGGGTCTTGACGACGGCCTGCGCATAGCAGAGGCACCGCTTTCCGCCTTTGATTCGCCATGAACGAGTGTAGGTTAACACCGGCACTGCCGGTGTTTTGATCCCGCCGTTGTGACGTCTCCAAAAAGTCTTCTCACGAATGCGAACATGCTCGCAAGCCCCCCATAACGACGAAGTTGGCGGAGTTGAGTGCATACTTGAGAATCTGCTCAACTCGTCGCCCGGCTTTCGGCGGCCGGGAGATCATGTCTTTTAATGCTGTGCGAGCGAGACATGTAGGAAGATCAGCACTCGGTTCTTGGGCCCTTTTTTCAGTAGTCCGATCAACTTCCAGGAGGGTCACTTGCTCGGCGTTCACCATCATTTCCAAAGCTTCGAGGGACCGCTTTCGCGGACTCAAGGGTCGAACTCCGCGCGCCGAGAATCTTTTTGGGCGCAATGTGGCTGGTAGACGAGTTGTCGCGAGGACAACTGGCCGCGCCGAATAGAAGAGCACCGTCGATCGGGCGCATCTGCGCTCAAGCTGATCGGCTTGATCTTGAGGATGTTCACGCCTTCCAGGCCTGATCCGCCATCATGGCCGGAGGTTCCATTCACGCGAGGACGCGCGCTCCCTGCGCACAACATAGGAGTCCATCTCATGAAATATTCAATCCACAACATCGGCCCTAAGGACACGTCTCAGGGCCACGTGGAGATAGGTGACGCTGTCCGGCGATCTCGCGAAGCAGTCGGGTACAGTGTCGACGACCTCGCATTAACATGCGGTCTGACCTGCGCCGAAATCATAGGGATTGAACTAGGTGCTGATGCCGACCCGGGCAGGCTCAGGCGCATAGCCGCCGCACTTCGAGTGCCAACGTCCACTTTCGCACTGAAGTAGTCTGATACTAGCATTCATAAACTACGAAATATTGAGTTTGTTTAATGAAGTCTCAGCTTTGCGCGGCGAGCCAAGCAATCCGGGATCATGCCACCGATGCCAAGCCCCTTGCGCTCAGTGGAGAAGCGTGTTTGAGTCCAGGAAGATGGAAACCATAGCGGTAGCACATCGGCCGCGGCCAATTTTGTCTTGGCACTTGACCTCAGTAGCGCCGCCGGCTTCAAATGCGCATTATTTGGAGACTCGTGCAAGTTCACTCACGTGCTGGAGGGGGCATGCTGCAAAAATTTGAACGCTACCCGCTCACCTTTGGACCCACGCCTATCGAGAAGCTTGACCGCCTCGCAAACCATCTCGGCGGTCAAGTTGAAATCTTCGCCAAGCGCGAAGATTGCAATTCCGGTCTTGCGTTTGGGGGAAACAAGCTCCGCAAGCTCGAATACATAGTCCCCGACGCGATTGCCACCCATGCCGACACGCTCGTTTCAATAGGCGGTGTGCAGTCGAACCACACGCGGATGGTCGCTGCGGTTGCAGCCAAGATCGGCATGAAGTGCCTACTGGTGCAGGAGAGCTGGGTGCCGCATGAGGATGCGGTCTATGATCGGGTCGGCAACATTCTCTTGAGCCGCATCATGGGGGCGGAAGTGCGCTTAGTCGACGACGGCTTTGACATTGGTATCCGCCCCAGTTGGGAAAAGGCGCTAAACGAAGTTAAATCCAGAGGTGGCAGGCCCTATGCCATTCCGGCCGGAGCATCCATTCACCGATATGGCGGCCTTGGCTACGTGGGCTTTGCGGAGGAGGTGCGGGCCCAAGAGAAAGAGCTCGGCTTCGCCTTCGACTACATTCTAGTATGCACGGTCACGGGGTCGACACATGCCGGCATGCTCGTCGGATTTGCCAAGGACGGAAGACAGCGCAACGTGATCGGCATCGACGCCTCCGCCACTCCCGCCCAAACCAAAGCACAGGTGCTTGAGATTGCCCAGCGTACAGCAGATCTCATCGACCGGGGCATGGAAATTAACGAGGATGATGTGATCCTACTGGAGGAATATGCACGCCCGTGTTATGGCCTTCCGTCCGAAAAGACTAAGGAGGCTATCCGCCTGTGCGCACGACTTGAGGGCATGATCACTGACCCAGTTTACGAGGGTAAATCCATGCAGGGTATGATCGACCTCGTCAAGAAGGGCTTCTTTCCCGGGGGATCGCGCCTTCTATATGTGCATCTCGGTGGCGCGCCTGCTGTAAATGGATACAGCTATGCCTTCCGCAAAGGCTGACGAGAAACATCTGGGAATATCTGCGCAAGGACGACCTCGCCATCACCGTCTGCGCCCATTTGCGTGACTTGATGAAGGCGACGACGCTCTTGTCGTTGGCGAACAAGTTCCAGGCATGACAGCACTTCTTAACCGTCGTCAGCAGCACATTGGCGGCCTCGTAGAGATAGTGCCGGTTTTCGGCCGATTGATAGCGTTTCTTGCTCGGCCCGAGGTAGGCGCCAATGTCGCGCGTCCTTCGAAACCCCTCAACGTTCTGCGATGAAGGCCAGCGCCGTGATCGGCCCGACCACCGGCACGCTCATCCAAACGCCAGGCGATCTCATGGCGGCGCGACAGTTCCTTGAGACCACGTTGAGCTTGGTCAATAACGCCTCGATCGAGACCAAGGCCAGCAACGCCTTGATGCTCAGATGGGTCAAGGGTCGCTCCGCGTCGACGACGCACACGACCGTCCGCTTGCCACCGACATCCAATCCTGCAAACATCGCAAGCGCTGCTCTCCATTCGTTCCCTACGAATCACCAGCGAAAGGGTCACCCTTCTGCGGGGAGCAGCAACCTCATGTACGGTATGTATAACCCATCGACCCGATGGCCAAACTCTTTCCATCAAACGTTCGTGCTCCTCAAGTTCCGGTACCGTGCCAATGCCCAGAGCGGAAAGAACTTGGAGTAGCCGTGATATCGCAAATAGAATACGCGTGGAAAACCAGTGGCGGTGTAGCGCTGCTCATCCCACAGGCCGTTCTCGGTTTGTGTGCATTTTAGGTATTTCACCCCCCGCGCGACGGCCGGATGCTCTACCTCGCCGGCCGCCATCAGCCCGAGCAAGGCCCACGCCGTTTGGGAGGACGTGGAGGGCGCGTGCTCATATCCCTTATAGTCGAGTCGATAGCTGATCGCATCCTCGCCCCAGCCGCGTCCCGACTCTGGATGGATACCAGCCATTCCACCGCCTTTCGTATCATGGGGTCCTTTTGATCGATACCTGCGACATTTAGCGCACACAACACCGACCAGGTACCATAGATGTAGTTCAGGCCCCAGCGGCCGTACCATGAACCCTCCGCGTGTTGGGTGCGGCGCAAATAGGCAATCCCATCGGCCACTGCCTTGCTGCTTTGGGCGGTTTCGCCGAGCTGGGCCAGCATCGAGATGCACCGCGCGGTGACGTCCTCGGTCGGCGGGTCGAGCAGCGCGCCATGGTCGGCGAACGAAAGGTTGTCGAGGTAGTATTCGAGATTGTTGACGTCGAAGGCGGCCCAGCCGCCATCCCGGCTTTGCATGCCTTCGATCCATTCCCGACCACGTGCGATCGCGGTGTCGTATTCCTTGCTGCCAACGTGCCGCTGCGCGCGGTCCATGGCCATGACCACCACTGCGGTGTCATCGAGATCGGGATAGTGCGCGTTGTTGTACTGAAACGCCCCGCCGCCCGGCCTGATGCCGGGGGCCTTCACCGCCCAGTCGCCCTTCACGTCCAGCACCTGCCGCGGCTTCAGCCAGTCGAGGCCCTGCTTGGCTTTGGCCACGGCGTTAGCGCCGCCCGCCTCCTGCAGCGCGTGGCAGGTCAGCGCGGTGTCCCAGACCGGCGACAGGCAGGGCTGACAATAGGCCTCTACCTCGCCGATCACCAAGAGCTTGTCAATGGCGCAGCGTGTGATCGCGCGCGGCGGAAAATGCTCGTCCTTGCCAAGCGCGTCATACATCATCACTATATTGGCCATCGACGGATAGATCGCGCCCATGCTTCAGGCCCGGCAGGAGCGTCGCAGCCGTCCGCGGCGGCACGGCGAGGATCACGGCGTCGTCGAGGGTGATCGCGATCTTGTCGTCACCGAAATCAAGTTCGCTGATGTGCCCGCCCGATTTTCCAAGGTTGCGCAGCCTATGGCTGAGGCGCACGATGGCGCCCCGCCTCTCGAGGAGCTTGACCGCCGGCTCGACCAGAACGGCGCTCATTCCGGCGCGCGCGACAAGCGGACGGCAAGCCTCGCCGCCCGCGAGCAGCGTTTCCCGCATGATGGCGCCGGCAAGTCCTGCCGCGCCCTCCGGCGGATCGCATTCAGGGCGGCGAGCAGCAGCGGCTGTACCAGACGTCGGTAAAGCATGCCATCGCAGGGAATAGTGTTGCCCACCAGTTCGTCCGCGCCGGCCCATAGGATTGGTGCAAGCTTCAGATAATCCAACAGCCCGGTGTCGGGGACGCGACGCGCCCTGTCGAATACCCAGGTCGGAAGCCTGCCGCCGCCGAGATCGACCTGCCAGCGCTGTCCGGTGGAGATGTCGACGAAGGGAAACTTTGCTCTCGACGGGCCGACAAGACCGGATTCCGTCCCGATCGCACGGGCGTAGTTGCGCACAAACAGTTGCCCGAGAGAACCAGATGGTTGCCGTTGTCGATCGTGAGATTGGTTGCGGAATCGAAAAAGGAGCGGCAGCGGCCACCGGCCTGTTGCGTCGCTTCGTAGACATGCACCTGCAGGCCGGCATTGGTCAGTTGCACGGCCGCGGAAAGGCCGGAAATCCCGGCGCCAATAACGTGAACGTTTCTTGGCATCACATCACATGAAAGCGTAACGGAGAAGAATAGCGAGCTTCGTGAGTTTGGTAACACGCACCGGCTCCCGGGGAGCCGCGAAACCCCTTGTCAGCAGCAGGTCAAGGATCGCGCGGTAGTATTTGGACATGATAGTGGGCGCGCGTACCACTCGGCGTGGGTTGCGGTTCATAACTTCGTCGGCTTTGGCAAAATGCATCGTAGCGCGTTGGGCAAGCGGTGCGCACGCCTTGGGCAGCGCCTTGTCGACGATGACTTTATGTGGGTCGTTGCTGGTGATACCGGCGTGATAGAGGTCCTCGCGTGGTATGTAGAGCCGCCCCAGCCCAGCATCCTCGTCGATGTCGCGCAGGATGTTGGTGAGCTGTAGCGCACGCCCGAGGTGATGCGCGAGTGCAATGCCATCCTCCTCGCTGAAACCGAACACGCGCACCGACAACCTTCCAACAGCGCTGGCGACACGGTCGCAATAGAGATCGAGGGTTGCCATGTTAGGCGCGCGGATGTCCTGTAGCACGTCCATTTCCATGCCGTCGACAATTGCTAGGAAATCCTCGCGCTTCAGCCCGAAGGTCGTTAGCGAGGCGACATAGTCCTTCAGCCGTGGCGGCGGCACACCTTGGTAGAGCGCGTCAATGTGAGCGCGCCATTGCTGAAGCGCAGCAAGGCGGCGCTCGCGCGGCTCGTGGGAGTCGGTGACGTCGTCGACCTGGCGGCAGAAGCTGTAGATCTGGAATATCGCCTCACGCTGTTCCGGCGGCAGGGTGCGCATTGCCGGATAGAACGAGCTGCCGAGGGCCGTAGTGCGGTGGTTCGCGTGGGCCGCCGCCTCCGCCCTCATGCGCCGACGGTCGTCTTAGATCGCGTTCCGCGGCCGAGCGCACGGCGCGCGGCTTCGTTTGCCATTGCGCCCGCGCCATGAACCAGCAGCTCAAGCGGCGACAGATGCACGCGCTCGCTTAGGGGATCGCGCACCTTCAGCATCGGCACGATCTTATCGGCAAAGGAGAGTATGGCGGAAACCTCGAGCCCGAGACGAAAGTCCTTCACTTGCGGCACCAGCGCTGCGCCCTCGTTGAGCAGCGCCTCGGTCTTCACTGCAAGTGCATGCAGGCATTGTAGCAGCCGCGACGAGGATTTTGCGCCGCCCAGCTCTACGACGGAGGCACCGCTGGCCACCAGCGCATCGCGCGGAATGTAGACGCGATTGAGATCGCGGAAATCCATGCCGCAATCCTGAAGGTGGTTGTTGACCTGCAGTCCCGCGCACAACACATCCGATGCGGGCCAGGTCGAGGTACTTTCGCCGTGGACGTCGAGCACGAATCGGCCGACCGGCATTGCCGAGTAGCGGCAATAGTGGATCACCTCGTCCCAGTTCTCGTAACGCTGCTTAGTCACGTCCATTCGGAAGGCGGTGAGCAGATCGAGTGGATGACGCGGCGGCATGCCGCGCCCAGCCAGCGCAGTGCGCAGGCGTACAGCTTCGGCTCGCGTTTCGCCCTTGCCGAGCAGCTCGGCCTCCAGAAGGTCGAGGTATCGAAGCTTCTCGTCCGCTGCGAGCGTGGCGTGATCGGCGATGTCATCGGCCGTGCGAACGAAGCGGAAGGCAAGAATCAGCGCTGGGTGCCGCGGATGGATGATCCACGAGGCAATGGGGAAATTTTTTTCGCGATGGTTTTTGTCCGGCCTCGGGCCGCTGCCGCTCGTCATTGAATTGCACCGTCATCGGTTTTGCGGGCGAGGGATGCTACTCAGCCAAAGTCGTGAGCGATCGGCGCGCATTCAACTCATGCCCGAGAATGATCCGTTCCGAATCCGTTATCTTTTGAGTGCTGATCCGTCTCGCAGTATTCATTGCTGAAACCGTAAAATGAACCTAGGTCCCAGTAGCTAAACGCGATGCGACTATCGCACACTATGAATATACCACATCCCCGCCGTCCAAAGATGTCCCACCACTCAAGTATCACGCGATCATCTTCTTCGTGGATGAACTCCGGAGTGCAAATCGTCTCCGCAATCGCGCGATCTTGTTGGAACATCTTTTGGATGGCCGTGCGTCCAACAACAGGGCGCTGCATCGGCCGGAGGCTCATTCCATCTTCATTGTACAGTTCAGCCAAAGCAATTGCATCACCCGTGTTGAATCGTCGAATCCACTCTTCGACCGTCCTGCGCGGTTTCATTGAAAAGCTCCTTTCTCAAGACCTTTGCTACCACCCGTCCGTCAGATGGGATCCGGCGTATGCGAGTTGTTGGTTCGAGTAAGTCTGAGGTGGCGTCGCCCGACTAGAGCCCACACACATATCCAAAGTGAAGCACAAGGCGGCCCATGTGCGAACATCCCCCATCGAATTACAGCCGCAGCGGTAGAGCTGAGACCTTTGGACAAGATTGGAAGCGCCGCCTGTCGTTCCGCGGTTACAGCCGACGTCCACGATGATGACGCGATCCGGATTCTACAAACTTTCGGTGCACCCTTCGCGAACACGTGGGGTCCGGCACGGCCTGGAGAAAATCACGCATGGCCAGTTCGTGGCAGGGTTCTTTTAAGAACGCCAACTATAACTCGAACTCGCCAATACAGCTTTGATCCGCGCCGGTGCACCTCGAGACCTGAATCAGATGTATTTTCACCAGAGTTTCACATGGGTCTAGATTTAGGGAAATCTATTGTTTCAATGACAGACATCCATACGGTAGATTCACAGCCGCCTATGATTCAGCCGCAGACTCTGGTACAGTCAGAACGTCGCGGTTCCCAAAATTGAAGGGCCTATCGGTGATCGTCTCGACACCGAGCTTTTGATGCGCGCCTTTCTCGGCTGGCTGGGCGGCGAGAAGGGCCACTGCAGTATGGCAGTGATCCCCACAGTCGATGAGGAGGACGCACGGCAGCCGAACCGCGAGCGGGACCGCCTGGTGCGCGAGGGGACGCGGATTGTGAATCGCATAAAGGCGATCTTCGCCCGCTCCGGTATTCGCGCCTTCAAACCCATTTTTGCGCAATGCCAAGCAGCTGGAATCTCTCCGGGCGCAAAAGGCACTTTGTTGCCAGAGAACACGCGCGCCGAACTAAGCCGCAACATTGCCCGAACCGGCTGCTGACGAACAGATCCGCGAGATCGAACGCGAGCGCTTGGATCAACTCGCTGCAGCTTCACGGCACCGGCGATCGAGCAAGGCGCGGATCATTGGGTCGGCGTCGACACGGCAGACATGCTGGCCCATGAGCTTTTGTCGCCCGGCTTTCGCGATCGAACAGCCATCACCCGCACGCCGGCAGTCAAGCAAGCCCGATTCTCATCGATCTCGACAGCGCCCAGACCAAGCTGTGCTGCTCGGAGAGCAACTCCTAATCAACCGCAGCAATTGACGTTCCCGATCGCCAACAATGTGGCGAAGTATATCGCCATCCGGCCGGCACTGTTCATCACCGCCTACCCTGGCCTCCAAATTCCGAGGCAATCCGCCCCCGTTGGACGGCTCTGGAGTGGGTCCCCTGCTGATGTGAAGTTCCATCCTTCGACTGTCATGAGGGGAGGAACGGGATGCCGGCGGAGAGATTGGAGATGCGGCGGGTGCGCGAGATACTGAGGTATCGCTTTGAGCAGGGGCTTGACCGAAAGTCGATAGCGATGTACGTAACCCGTATCGAATGCTTGGTGGTGTGGGAGGAGCGGACGCCGCGAGGCGTCCCACCAATCCGATCAATGCCAAAAATCACCGACCCCCTTTAATTGTCAGCCACGTTGCTGACAAACCATTTGTAGGATCTGGCCAGTCCCACCTCAAGCGAGGTCTTCGGGCGCCAACCCATCGACTCGAGTCTTTCGCTAGACAAAAGCTTTCGGGGCGTACCGTCCGGCTTGGATGTGTCAAACACTATATCGCCTTCGAAACCAACAACATCGCAGACGAGGTGGGCTAGCTCAATGATAGTTATGTGGTTCCCGGAACCTATATTGATGTGCGCCTCCTCCGAATAATGTTTAAGCAGAAAAACCAAGGCATCGGCACAGTCTTCACTGTACAAGAAGTCTCGAGTAGGCGTGCCGCTTCCCCATATAGACAAGCACTCAAGGCCTTTAATCTTTGCCTCATGTGCTTTGCGTATTAAGGCGGGCACGACGTGGCTGGAGGCAAGGTCGAAGTTATCGCGTGGGCCATAGAGATTTGTCGGCATAGCTGATATAAAGTTTGCGCCGTATTGCTTACGATAGGCCTGACACAACTTGACGCCGGCAATTTTGGCGATTGCGTACCACTCGTTGGTTGGCTCAAGCGGCCCGCTCAATAGAGCCTCTTCCCTTATGGGCTGCGACGCATACTTCGGATATATGCAACTGGATCCAAGGAAAAGAAGCTTTTCAACGCCACTGCGAAAGGAAGCCTCGATAACATTAGCCTCCATAATAAGATTTTGATAGATGAAGTCGGCCGGCATAGTATCATTTGCCAGTATCCCACCCACCTTCGCTGCCGCCATTATGACCGCATGCGGCTTTTCCGTTGATAGAAATTTCTCAACTTCCTCTTGCCGCGTGAGGTCAAGCGTCTGCCTATCGGCAACGATGACTTCACAATTCTCGGAGGCAAGCGATCGAATTATGGCGCTGCCGACCATACCTTTGTGTCCTGCGACCCAAACGCGCTTTCCGTCTAGCAAATACATCGGCATCGCCTCTTACTGTCGGGTGCCCCTCATATAGGAGAGATCTTCCCTTACCATTTCGCCGGCAAGATCTCTCACACTTGTCTCGTGCCTCCAGCCCAAGACCTGCTGCGCCTTGGTGGCATCGCCTAAGAGTAAATCTACTTCCGTGGGCCTGAAATAGCGCGGATCTACCGCCACGACGCATTTGCCTGTGGCGACATCGATGCCCCTTTCTTCAATGCCTTCTCCCACCCATTCAATCGTCTTTCCGGTTTCCTCGAATGCCCATTCGACAAACGTGCGAACCGATGTTGTCACCCCGGTAGCCAGGACATAGTCGCCTGGCCTATCCTGCTGACACATCATCCACATGCCGCGCACATACTCACGGGCATGCCCCCAATCACGTTGAGCATCGAGATTTCCCAGATAAAGGACCTCTTGCATACCTAGACTGATGGCCGCCGCAGCCCGGGTGATCTTGCGAGTCACGAACGTCTCGCCACGAAGCGGGCTTTCGTGGTTGAAAAGGATACCGTTGGAAGCGTGCATGCCGTAAGCCTCTCTATAGTTTACGACAATCCAGTACGCGTAGAGCTTAGCGGCTGCATAAGGTGAACGCGGGTAAAATGGCGTTTTTTCGTTTTGGGGGATCTCTTGAGCCAGACCATAGAGCTCTGAAGTCGATGCCTGATAAAAGCGAGTCCGATTGGTCAGCCCAAGAATTCGAATAGCTTCCAGCATGCGCAATGTACCAATCGCATCGGCGTTTGCAGTGTACTCCGGGGTTTCGAAGCTTACCTGAACATGGCTTTGCGCCGCAAGGTTGTAGATCTCATCCGGCTGGGTTTGCTGAACAATGCGCAGCAAATTGGTCGCATCCGTCATATCCCCATAGTGGAGAAAAAATCTTGCTTCAGGGTCGTGACGTTCTTGATAGATGTGCTCTAGCCGTTGAGTGTTGAATGATGACGAACGACGCTTTATGCCGTGAACAATATAGCCTGTGTCCAATAGCAGTTCAGCAAGATACGCCCCATCCTGACCCGTTACACCAGATATTAAAGCTACTTTCCGGTCTGCCACTTTGTTAGATCTCCAGTGATTTTTCTTTGGGAGAGGGCGTGCGCTAGTGCGTTGGCTGTGAAGGAAATCATCGTGCTTCGGCGACAGAGCGGACCCACGGAGGCCTTGCGGTTCGCAAAGCAGTACTGCCGGTGTCGTGCAGGGCCGGACAACTGGGGCATGAGGCACTCGTGTCTCTTGGAGCGCGCTCAAATTTGTCCATGACTGCTCTTCTCCACGCACCTTAGAATTGAGGTGACGATTTTCGTTCAAGAGGAGGTATTTGTTGAAGATCTTTCGATCACGATCAGGCGACTAGGATCGTTCAGGTCAAACTCAATGACCCTTGACACGGAGAGGCGCGCATAACGTGTAAAGGCGCTTGTCGGAGGAAACCGAATCACCGTGTCGCAAAGCGCAAGAAGGTACATCTCGACGAGGGCGGAAATGCCACCCTCAACCCCGAGGGCTGCGCTGTGTAGTGGCCCAGACTGATGCGCCCGGAAACTTTTCGGAATCGTGAGAAGATCGGGAAACCTACTCGACACCTGATCCAGTACCTGCGCGCTATCGGTGCATAAAATCACCCGCACAGGCTTCGGGTGGGGCAACGCTTTGGCGGCATCAATGGCAGTGCATACTTGACGCACGGCAAGGTCTGGATCGGCCCAGTAGGGTGCATGGTCCATAACGTCTTCGCCGTTGCCATGCCGAACATGAACCCCAATTGTGTTGTACCCATGAAAGTGCTTCCGATAGATGGCGTCTATGCGAGCTTGAATTTCAGGGCGCGGCTTGATACTGCGAAAAATCTGCCGTTCGGCGTCCTCGTCGCAACGCCACATCAAACAAGCATCACACACCACTGTGTTGGCCTCGACATCATCTTGGGCCTGGAAAAGTTCATCTAGTTCGTCTCGCTCTCGAAAAACCTGCCCATCTGGGCGGTAAACACATTCAATCGCAGGTTTATTCCACCAATTTGGGAAGAATGGTCCCGGGAAGAAAAACTCGTTGATCTGGTCATCGCAAATCAAAGGAACACCTGCGATATCATTGATTGGTTCAAAAAACACCGGAAAGGCGTTCGTGAAGGGCTGATCGAGGTAGCAGGACCCGCGCCAGTCAACGGCTAACGTTCGCCCCGTCCGTTGGGCGTAGCGCCAAGCGGCTGCCAGCGACCACAGACAGTCACCGAAACCAGTACGTCTTCGAGAGAGGACATATCGCTCGTTCAATGCTGCCCGTCCTTAGTTCCGCCGCTTCGTGACTTACCGTCTTTCACGGGTTTCCAATCAAATTCAGCGTTTTCTAATGGAGTTCGGTAACATCGGTAAAATTTATTTTTTGAATGGCAAGCATCCACGTATTGGATGCAAAGGGAACGTACCTTTCAGGGCTTGTGCTGACGTTTGGGTGGGGCGAACTACAAGAGAAGAGCCGATGACATTTCCTGGATGGCCGACACAGCCTGGAAGAGCCCGCTAATCGGCGACGCTCGAGCCGTAACAGGGCTGCGCATCACCAAAGCCTACGCTTACACCTATTCAACTATTAAGAACCGCCAGTCCCTGGGCAAGCAAGTGTTCGGCGGCATCTCGGTCGTCTGCCTCGACGTAGCAACGCAGTTCAGGCGCGTTCCCTGAAGGACGGATGTGCAGGATACGGCCGCCCTCAAACGTCAGGCGCAGGCCGTCCATGTCGTCCGTACCCGTCACGCGACCGATCCGGCCGAATAAATGGGAAACGTTGGCTTTCGACGCTTTCAAGTATGCCACCAGGGCGTCGCTCCTGTCGAATGGATAATTCTCGATCCGACTGGACAGAGCAACTGGCAGGCGATGCATTGCGACGATCGCCGAGAGGGGAGTTTTGGCCTCTACTGCGATGTGGAGCGTTGCAATGATGGGAAGGACGCAGTCCCGGGTCGGCAAGGCGGAAAGCGACGCACCTCCGAACGAGAAGTCCGAACCTAGCATGACGCCACCGTTGGCCTCGAAACCCATCACCCGCTGCTTGCCAACCGCAACCGCCTCAGTCATGGCGGCAATGACGTAAGGCGAGCCAACGCGCGTACGCACCACCTCGACGCCGCTCGCCGCCTCGATTCCGGAGTTGCTGGTTACAGGCGTAGCAATGAGCCTGGCCTCCAGCAGCCTTGCGCAAATAAGACCAAGCAGATCACCGCGCAATGGAGTGCCCGTTTCATCCGCTATCAGGGGCCGATCGGCGTCTGCGTCGGTCGACACAATGGCGTCAAAGGCGTATTCCTTCGCCCAGGCAGCGAGCCTCTCACGAGTCGCCGCCGATATAGCTTCCGTGTCAACGGGGATGAAGACCTCAGATCGGCCTATCGGTACGACATGTGCGCCATGACCTTCCAAGATCGTGGTCAAAATATCGCGGGCAACGCTGCTGTGCTGATATAAGCCGATCTTTAGCCCCTGAAGGTTCGATTTTGGAAGCAGGGTCTCGTAACGTTGGATATACAGGTCAGTTGCTTCGCAAGAGCGGTCGGCGCCGCGGCCG
Source organism: Sinorhizobium sp. BJ1 (assembly GCF_002531555.1). NCBI lineage: Bacteria > Pseudomonadati > Pseudomonadota > Alphaproteobacteria > Hyphomicrobiales > Rhizobiaceae > Sinorhizobium > Sinorhizobium sp. BJ1. The sequence continues at coordinate 12,743 of NZ_NWTH01000031.1, read as the reverse complement.
CGCTCAACCTTGATCGCATCTGCATCGGCTGAAAGCTGCTCCGCCAACTCCGTAATCGCCTGCTCGTCTGCCTTGTTGATCTCACCGTCAGGCAGATAGAATTTAATGCCGTTTCGGTCGGCCGGAATATGCGAGCCTGTGATCATGAGTGATGCTGCACCGAGTTGTCGGCCGTATAACGCAAGCGCTGGTGTCGGCAGTCCTCCGCAGTCAACCGGCACCATTCCCGCCCGGTCGAGCGCTGCCATGCAGATAGCAGCGATCTCAGAACTTGAAGCGCGGAGGTCGCGGCCGATCAATACGGTCGCCCCTCGCGCGGCCCGCCCTCTCTCGAGGAGCATCCTCGAAAAGGCTGTAGCATAGAGCGCCGACACACTACCGACGAGTTCTGTTGCCAACCCGCGTAGACCACTTGTGCCAAATTTAGGACCCATCAACTGACCTTTTTTGCCGGGCAGCGTTCAGCAGGTAATCGACACCACCGGCGCAAGTCGAACGAATTCGCATCCGCTAATATTGCTTCGCTCCCGCCACACTGTTATGAAGCTTCACATCAAACGCAATCAAAAATGACACCATGCTTCCAAAGATTATCCCAGCTATCATGGCAGGGGGTAGGGGCACAAGGCTCTGGCCCCTGTCACGCGCAACTGCCGCAAAACAGTTTCTAAAGCTAATCGGCGAGGAAACGCTCTTTCAAGCCACGCTTAAACGCGTTTCGGATGCCACGGTATATGGAGCACCATTTGTCATTACCAATGAAGATTTCCGCTTCCTAGTTGCCGAACAGGCGCGTGAGCTTGGGGTCACACTTTCTAGCATAGTCCTTGAGCCGGTGCCGCGCAACACGGCAGCCGCAGTGGCCGTCGCCGCCCGAATCGTGGCTGATCGGTTTGGTGAGGACGCGCTGTTGTTTGTGCTGCCGTCGGACCACGCGATTACGGTTGACGATGCTTACAAAAGTTGTCTGCGGTCCGCCTGCATAGCCGCAGCGGAGGGCAAGCTCGTGACGTTCGGTATTCAACCCACTTCGCCAGCAACGGGCTACGGATATATTGAGCGTGGCACTTACCTTGCCAAGGACGTCCATGCGGTTCAATGTTTTGTCGAGAAACCAAATCTCGAAAAGGCGGCGGCTCTTTTGGAGACCGGCAATTACTATTGGAACTCTGGGATGTTCCTTTTCCAGGCGGCAAGCATTATCGCGGAACTTGAGGAACATGCCCCCGATGTGTTGTCGGCGGCGCACGCCGCTCTCAAGGACTCGACGGTCGACGCCGATTTCGTACGACTCGCCCCGGAGAGTTTCAGCCAAGCGCCATCCATCTCGATCGACTATGCGCTGATGGAGAAAACCGCGAACGCCGCCGTGGTCTGCTCGGATTTTGCTTGGTCAGATCTCGGCAGCTGGGATGCTGTGTGGAAGAATGAGGAGAAGAACGCTGATGGCAACGTGGTCAAAGGTAATGTTACGGTCTGCAACACGAAGAATTCGCTTGTGCTGTCGCATACCGCTCATCTCGCCGTACAGGGTTTGAATGGAGTTGCCGTCGTCGCTAGCGAGGACGCGGTCTTCGTCGGGCGACTGGAAGATGCCCATGAGATCGGAAACTTGGTGAAGCACCTCGCCGACGACGAAAATACGGCACGCCTTACGGAAACGCACCCAACTTCGATACGGCCATGGGGCGGCTACACCACGATCCTTAACGGCGATCGCTTCCAAGTGAGGCGGTTGTTCGTACGCCCTGGCAAGATGCTCTCTCTCCACAAGCATTTTCACCGATCAGAGCACTGGATCTGCGTGAAGGGGACCGCAGAAGTGATAGTTGAGGATCGAGTAACGATCCTGCACGAGAACCAGTCGATCTACATCCCCGAGGGGGCGATACATCGCTTGGGGAACCCGGGCAAGATCATGCTGGAGTTGGTCGAGATTCAAACTGGTGCCTACCTGGGCGAGGACGACATCATCCGTGTCGTAGACGAATCGGGACATGGATTGCTAGGTACTCGAGGCGAACTGGGCTATCGGGATGGCGGGTCCTGAAGCGTCATCCGGCACATACGCACACATTACGATATCTGGAGCGAGGACGCCGGCGAGGTGGGGCCGAACACTCCGGCTTTCTTCGCGCGCGCACCTCGCGACGGCCTTCCGCGACGGGCAACTCGCCCGGCTGTTAGCCGTTCGGCTTCTTGAGCGTTCTCGCGGCTGCATCCCAGCTGCTCACCGACAGATCAGCTTTGCGCTTGCGGCGCTGCTTGCTCTGCCGTCTGGCGGCGGGCTCGCGAGAAAGGTGAAAGCCGGGGCCGAAGGTCTGCATCATTGATGGCAAGGCTGTTGCCGTGGGCGTTGGTGTCTTCGCTCCGGCTTGACCCCGTTCGGTCGAAAGGCGGAATGGCAGGAGCGCTGGGCCGTAGTGCTGCGAGGCATGTTCTTCAGAAGGCGCGTCGCAGAGGGCGGGCGACGGCATGAACCCCGGGGAGAGTTCCCCTAAATGCACTTGACTTCAGCTTAATTAAGCGTTTTCTAACCAATTCGAAAATTGATCGTTCGAGTGACACCCATCCGCAATATGGATACGCCAAAACATGCGTTTTAAGGGCCTTGATCTCAATCTGCTGGTTGCGCTCGACGCGCTGATGGCCGAACGCAAACTCACGGCGGCGGCACGCAGCATCAACCTGAGCCAGCCGGCCATGAGCGCAGCCATCACCCGGCTTCGCACCTATTTCCGCGACGAGCTATTCACCATGAATGGTCGCGAACTTGTACCAACTCCGCGAGCGGAAGCGCTCGCACCCGCAGTTCGCGACGCCCTGCTGCACATTCACCTCTCCATCATTTCCTCGCAGCCGTTCAACCCAGCTCAGTCAGATCGCCGATTCACGATCATTCTTTCCGACTTCATGACGCTAATGTTTTTTGAAAGGATTGTGGTGCGAGTCGCGCGGGAAGCACCCGCCGTCAGTTTCGAGTTGCTGCCGTTTTCCGAGGAGCCAGATGATCTTCTCCGGCGCGGTGATGTCGATTTCCTGATCCTTCCAGAAATGTTCATGTCGAACACGCACCCCAGAACGAAGCTGTTCGATGAGAGATTCGTATGCGTGAGCTGCCCAACAAACCAGCAGCTACCGCCGCAGCTCTCCATCGACAACTATATATCGATGGGGCACGTTGCGGCCCAATTCGGGCGGACGCAGAGGCCCTCAGTGGAGGAATGGCTATTGCGCGAGCACGGATTGCGAAGACGCGTCGAAGTCGCCGTGCCGGGTTTTACCATGATCCCGCCTTTTCTGTCGGGCACTGACCGCATAGCGACCCTCCCGTTACGACTGGCGATGCATTTCGCAAAAATGATGCCCCTGCGGATCACCGAACTTCCGCAGCCCATTTTTCCCGCGTTCACCGAGGCTGTCCAGTGGCCCGCGCTTCACAACAGTGATCCGGCCAGTCTCTGGATGCGCGAGCTACTTCTACAGGAGGCGTGTCGCATTGATCTTCCGTCCGAAACTTCTCAGCATTCCTGACATCGGCCGTCGGCAGACGGGATCGGTGCGGGCCAACTTCAGCATCGCGCGATGCATCCGGGTAAACTCTTTGTAAGTGTGGCATGTGCTTGTAGCATCGCCCCGATCACCGTCTCAAGTGCGAATTGCGTGCCTCGAAACGCCCACGGGCTCGCGTCGCCGACATTGGGCCCGTAACCGCATGATCGGATGCTAGGCTCAACGTCGAGCAGTTTGGCCTGAAACAGCTTGCGGCCGACCAGAGGGGGCTCACACGCCTGAGCGTCCGCCCCATGCGCAGCAACTAGCGATCCCGCGCGCGTCCTTGCGGTCAGTATTTTTCACGGTCATCGCCGACAGCGCTGCCTTCACATGCCGCGTTGCTCGCAACACCACCTCAAGGCCAGCCTCGGCCGGGCCCCGCGAACCACTGAGATGGGGGACCCGACTGAAGGCTGATCCTCCCCCTGGCAGCCCAATTCGGTGGAATGCTGCAACAACGCCTTTGGCTCGCTCCCCACTTTTGTCGCGCACGAACTTGACTGACGAATCGGCGACGCAAACGCTGCTCTGTTCCAGCGACTCATCCAATTCAAGCATTGCTGGTCAATGGTTTGTCCCTCGCTTGATGCTTGGGAGCCCGATACAATCGAACCCCGTTTCAACACCGTCACCCTGAGGGCAGCCACCGGCAAGAACGCCAGAGGAGTGCCGGCCCATTACGACATCGGCTCGTCGCCAAAGTTCCGTACCTTGCAGGAGCTTGGCTCTAATTTTCGCTGCCGCCGAACGCGCCTGGGGTTGCCAAGGGACCGCAGTTCGAACGGAGTTGAACCAAAACTGACAGAGGACGCCTGTACGTTGCCTCGCCACGTCAGGGGTGTCTGAGGCTGCGGACACGGAGATGCCTCAATTGAAGTTGCTGACTTCAGAGTTGAGCTGTATCAAACGCGTGCCTCAACGAAGGTCGTATTCGATTGCGGTTCCCAATAGCCATTCGATGAAAGATACTTCTCTAGGAGATAATGTGTTGGGTATTAACCCTAAGAAGAAAAGAGGCAAAGCGGATGCCGTGGCTATTCACGTCGGCCATCGAATTCGCCACAGGCGTGTATGGCAGAATATGTCGCAAGCGGCCCTCGGAGAAGCCATCGGGGTGACGTTTCAGCAGGGCTCGAACCGCGTGGGTGCGGGCCGACTTGAGCAGATATCCAAGCCACTGGAAGTGCGTCCTTCGATTTTCTTGAGGACATACCTGACGACACTCAGTCGATTGCGCAGGACGCGCCCCGAATCAGGCCTATATCCCGCCCGAAGTGATTGAGTTCGCTGCAGGGGGTCGAGCTCGCCCGGGGGTTCTCTCGCGCCGGCGATCTCAACGTGCGCTGTCGAATCGTAAACCTGCCCACGTCTCTCGGCGAACACGACTGGTAATGCAGGAATTCGCCCTTGTCTGAGTCGAACGCGGCTACGTCCTCATTGGAGGAAATCAACCATAAGTGATATCGCCATTGGACGCTTGCATTGACTCTGTAGCTCATTGAGTTCAAATCATACAAATGGCTAAGGGAGGAAATCACAGTGGCTGACGAGAGTAACACAGGACCAGTTGCCGCGGCTGAGGCGGTTGCCGAAACGAAAGCACCAGCTGGCAAAAAGAAGAGTTCTTCGCGGCGTCAAAGAACGGCTGCCGGACAAGTTGCGGTATCAAAGACGACTGCTAAGCCTAAGAGATATAGCGAGACAGAAAGGACTGAAAAGCTCAATTTGATCGAGACCGAAGTGGCTCAAGGCAATAGCACGCTAAAGGACGCGATCAAGAGCGCCGGCATTTCGGAGCAAACCTACTACGTGTGGAAGAAATCTGCTAAGCCTGCCGATCGAAAGGCTGAAATGTCTGTGGTGGCCGGCGATGAGCTTGCTGATCTCATTCAGCTCGAAAAGGAAAACCTGAGGCTTCGCAAGCTTTTGTCAGAAAAACTCCGTGGGGAAAATGCCGAACTGCGCAAGAGACTTGGGCTGGATTAGCTGAAGAGGGGGACTCTACAGGCCGTGCATTAGGCGCCCTGCCGGCTTGCGAAAGGGACGGCGTGCCTACGCTTTCGGCCACTTGAATCGTGTCTGAAAGGGCGGTATTTGACCGAAGGATAAAGGAAGTCGTGGCGCGTTACGGCGCCGACTAGTAGTGGATTGTTTGCGAGATACATATGAAAACACCACCACGGAGGTTTATTGTTGAATTCAAGCCGGCACGGCGGCGACCAAAGGAGCGAACGAATTCAGTCTGGGGCAACACGGACCTCAAGGCTTTGACCCGCGAAGTGGAAGAGATGGCGCCGCATTTGTTCAACTTAACGGAGGAGACCGTATCTCCTAATGCAGGTTACGGTCCGCAGGCCAGCCCGAATGCAGAGTTTCTCATTGCAAACAAAGAGAATGTCGAGCTTGGGCGAGCAGCCGTGAAACCCGCCGAAAGTTCCGAGGTTGCGTTGTCGAGGCTGCATAATTCCAGTCATTCGGCAGTCGACGCTGCTGAGCAATTGCAGGAGACGCCACCGGTCTCCCACACCCGAACAAGCTCGAAACAGCGTATTTCGCGAAAGCTCCCCGAGCGGTTGTCGTTGGACGTGCATGAGAATAGCAAAGAGCGAGCCGAGAATGTAGAGAGCGCGATTTCTCGCGATGAACTGGCCACTCTTGAAGCCGAAAACAAGCGACTCAAAAGGCTGCTCGCTGAACGGATCCTTGCCCAAAACTTGCAGCTCAAGAAGATGCTTGATCGGTTCAATGTCAATTGACGATGTCACATCTTTTGACCGGCAGGCAAACTGGTGGGAGCCGACACGGGGGTGGCCTCGCCCTGCAGCAGCGTTAATGGCCTTTGAGTGCACCTCAAGCTGAACAGAGCTCCAGACATTTCTCCCATGTATCGACAGATAGCATCCTACGAATTCGACACTATAGTTTTCTACATCTGAATCTACGATAGAATTAGGTCTTCTTGAGTAGATTTTCTGGCCCGAGATGAAAATAATGTTTTGACATTTCCTGGATCAGTGTTAATCCACTGAATGAAAAGCTTCGTCGTGATAATTGCTTTGAACTGAAATTCCAGCTTAGGTCGTGATTCTTCCCTTGTTGCTTTGGGGCGCCGCCCAGCTCGTCACCCGGTGACGGTTTGCATCACGACTCGGGTGCTTGATGTTGCGGTAGAGTCTGGCTCCGCCGCGATGTCCGTCCAGTCCCAAGAGGTACGTTCGACGGCATTTTCTAGGATGTTTCCTCCTGAAAACATCGTTTCGGGATAATGTTGCTGAGTTCCGATAGGAGAAGAAGATGATAGAAACCACGCTCGGTGCGAGCAACGAACTCCTGGTAGAGCTGACTACGGAAATTGTAGCCGCCTATGTCAGCAACCACGTGGTACCGGTTGCCGAACTTCCAATGCTTGTCGCCGACGTTCATTCGGCGCTTAACAATACCACCGCTCCTACGCCGGTGGTTGCTCCTGTTGAGAAGCCGAAGCCGGCGGTTTCGGTCCGCAAGTCGGTGCAGGACAATCAGATCACCTGCCTCGAATGCGGCGGCACCTTCAAGTCGCTGAAGCGCCACCTGATGACCCACCACAATCTGTCGCCAGAAGGATATCGGGAGAAGTGGGACCTGCCCGCGGACTACCCGATGGTCGCGCCCGCTTATGCGGAAGCCCGCTCGCGTCTGGCCAAGGAGATGGGTCTCGGCCAGAGGCGCAAGCGCCGCGGCAAGTAAACGCGTTATTGATCGCTGTTGCCGGTGAATACTAAGACGCGGACTGCAGAGAGCTCGTGCTGCGGACCTGCGGCCGCAAAAACGTCGATTCGCGCCTGCTGGCGATCAGCTACGCGCTACGCTTTAGTTGCGTGGATGCTCTGTGCGGCTTCGCTGTATTCCCTTGCTCCGTGTTTTTTGAGGCGGCCGGGGGCTGTCTGTTGCTGGATATGCCATACGCGCAACGCGCTTTTAGCTGCCATCCCAAGCTGAAAGCTTCACCGTTTGTCTCGACCAAGGCCGCCACATAGTGTAGGAACGAACAGTGAACGATGACAGCCGCATACGAGTTCCACGGATTTGGAAGATTTGGGGGCCAGCCATTGCTTCCAGAGATCCACTCTAACCGCGAGGGAGGGAAGTCCGTTCGGCGATGCAGCTGTAGCTACAATCTCGACATGCTGACGCTGGTGGCCACCCGTGGCCGCGACTTTCCCTGTCGATGGTCGCCCGCCGTATTCGCTGCCACGGTGTGGCTCCAGGGCGGTGACCGTCGCGTTCATGCCCCCGACTGATGCCGACAAACGCCGCTTATTGCAATGGCGCCGTGGTGGGGCCGAACCACCTCAATCTTGGCGCCAATCTCTCGTCTCCTGCATCGCGAAAGGCCCGGATCGCCGAAATCCCGAAGGGTGTTCTGCACTTCAAGACAGCATCTACGCTGCTCGACGATGAGACCGTGATCGCGACGGCAGCACTTGCCAATTCGAGGGTTTCCGCAAGATCGTCGTGCTGGAAGGCGAAGAGCCGGCTGCGACGTTCTGCGGGTCAACGGCGTTGTGTTCGCCAGCGCCGATTATGGGCGCACGCTCGACACGCTTGACAGGCAAGGTCACCAGGTGGTGCCGCCGAAGACGGCTGAGATCGAAAAGATCGACGCTGGGCTCTCTTGCATGTCGTCGGGGTAGTATCGGGACGGCAAATTGTGAAAAGTAAGCTGAAGTTGCCCAACCCACTCCGCAACCTATTGATATGATTGGACCGGAAAAGTCCAAGAGTAAACTTCGATTCCCAAAAGGAACCCCCAAGTTTCCCACGGAAAATGACCAAAAAAGCAAGCCGGGCATCCCCGGCTTGCTTTTTTCAGGACCTCGCCGACCTGGCGACGGATGCTTTCGTGTAAGAGTCCATGGAGTATATGTTCGTTCCCACTCGATGTTCAGGTATCGCTGGAGTAATACCCACAGAGCTGAGCCAGCCATTTGGTTCCAAGCTGGTGTTTCGGAAAACCCACTTATGGAATGACGGCTCAAGCACGTATTTTCGGCAGAACTCCTCTATGTCGGCTTTTCGTATTCGTATCGGTGACGCCTGAGTAGGAGCTTCGATCTCTGTCAGATGCCCATCGTCAGCCAAGGCAGCCGTCAGGCTCTCATTGAGGGTGCTGAACTTCATGGTTGCCTGCGACATGCTCAGCCATTCGGCAGGCACAAAATTGGCTGTATCGACTTCCCGTGCCAATCGTGCTGACAGGGCAAAGCGTTTCTGCGCATCCGAGTTGGCAAACCCGCTTTCGAGCAGAGCGCTCGCGACGTCAGCAATCGACTTGGCTTCGAATGTCATTCTGGCTGCAGTCGACCGGTGAAGACCCTTCGGTATCATTCCGTTCTCTTCGAGGGCCGACCAAAGAACCGTGAAGGGTATCTCGAATTCCCTGGAGGCAGTGTTGATTGAGTGAAGGTTGCGCCGTTCGACGGGTTCGAGGAAGCAGTCGTTCGGTCCCAGGGGCAGCAGTTCGTACGCGACGCTTCGCATGATACCGAGTATGTCCCGATAACCGGGCATATCTTGGTGGAACAACAATTCTGTTGCCAGTTCCCGATAGATGGCAAGGGCGACAATTTTCTCCTTGGTACGTAGTTGCGGGCGATTATGGAGGCAAGGAAGTCGCGAAAGGCGTTCTCGCCACATGACAGAATCGCAAATCCGTCGGGCGCGCAGTCGCGAAGTACTTGGTCCTCCATGCGCGGGGACACTGCAGTCTCGCCTCTTGCGAGATACCGACAATGGTCGCCAAGTGGCCCAAGGCCTGCAATGGCAGCTTGTCGAACCAAAGAGCTGGCGCCGTTCCTTCAAGCCTGGCAATCACGAAGCGCTGGAAATCCGTGTGCAGTACCGGTGTGCTTCTTTTCTGATACTCGGATAATGCCGTTCGGGAAGACCGGAGGCGGAGCGCGAAATCCGGGCCTAGTCGCCATTGGTTCGAAATCGACGAGCGTCGTTTCGTGCACCGGACACAGTTGGGCGAAGCGCGGGATCCAAATCAACCTACCGTAGGCACGGAGACCAGGCCGCCCGGTTCCCTGCAGCTCGTCTTCCATGACGCATGATGGACAGAATCGCCTCTGCCCTGGACACGCAAAGCGCGAGTGAAGAGATGCCCACGCACGCTGATGCGCTTCTCTTGGTACCGGGTGACGGAAGCTTCGATACTCTCAGGCGTGTCGCCGAGAACGGTGACCGCTTTTTGGACATCCGGGGCCACTCCCGTTGCCAGGTTGCGGAAGCTGAAACCCAACAGGCGGTCAAAGCCTGCTGCGTTCGGATGACCATGCAACGCAGCGACGCGCGATGAGTGGCTCGCCAGGGACTCGTCCTGGCGTCGCGGCAACGTGAGGGCGGTCTCCGAGCGCGACGGTCTTTCTTTTGGATCTTCGTTTTGCGGTTTCACCGAACGAACTGCGCCAGTCATGGTCCTCTGGTCGGGCATACGCTTGGAGAGGCCTGAGGTTGGCCCACCCGTCACTGTCGAAGTTGAAGATATTGTTCCCCGGCGTACACCCTGTGAACGCGTCGTATGGCGCAGCGAAGTCGGACTTCTCCACGATCGAGCGACCTTCGGTCATCACGATTTCCGCGGCATCCCGGATCATCTGGATGATGGAGCCAAAGTCGCCGTCGCTAGCATGTCCAAGGCGGCCGGCGAAATCATCGTCGAGGTCCGAGCCCGACTGGAGCCCCGCATGCTCCACGATTACTTTTCCAAGGACTTCTTAGATGCTCTTGAGTCCACCTTTACAATGGAGTTTCTCGAACCTGATAAGGGTCCTCCGGTTGAACATCTGTACAGGAATTCGTCGAGCGGCGGCACCCCTGCGAGGATGAGCCGGACTGGCCAGTCAGGCATCTGCACCAGGTTCTTGAATGCATCGGCGATCTTTTGGGCTTCGATACGGTTCGCAATGTTGACTGCATGCTGTGCCTCATCGAGTAGCACGAAGAGGACCATGTGTCCTTTGAGCTCATTGCGAAAGGCGTCCCAGGCCTCGTTTTCCCTGATGTTCGGTCGTACACCGACGCCCAATGCCTTGAGTCCTTCCAGGGCAAGCAGTTTAGGCGTGCAGGGGGAAGGAGCTTCGAATGCCAGAAGTGGCGAGATCGTGTTTCCTTGGAACTCGTACGGCTGCATGGCAGGAATTTTTCCCGTATTCTCCAACAGGCCACGGGTTTTCCCTGAGCCCGAATCACCGCAGACCGCAAGAATGCGTCTCTTATTGGGGTGGTTGCGTCCACCAGCGCGCTGCCCGGCGCTGTTCAGAACCAGCGTTTCAAGCCGAGCGCCAGCGTTGGATCTCTCCCGAGGCCGATGTAGGGAATGTGGAACTTGTGCACGCGGTCCGTCATATCGAGTTCCTCGGGAGACAACGTGGAACGCAGTTGCGCGATAGCCGCGGCGTAATTTGCTGACCAATCCATCATCATTCTCCCGTGCTGTCATACGAGTTGTCGAGCGCGAAACCGCTCTGATCGGCGGCCGGATCCGACTTGTTGCTTCCGGCAAGCTCGCGCGGATCGCGCCAGCCGTCCGCTTCCTCTTTTTCCGCGGACTTCTTCTCCTTGCTCGGGTCTTTGGCCGTGGGCAGCCCAGTAATGCCGATCGCCTCGTAGAATTCTTCGGACAGCACCATTTCCTGCACGAAGTCCTCGGGCAGGGAGCTTGTCTCGTTGGTGATCTGGATGGGGAAGTCGATCTTCTTTTCCCAAGCCAACTAGACGTCCTCGGTCAGGGCCTCATTGGAAAAGCCGGCTTCGATTTTCATCATTTCCCCATGGGCGGCCATGTCCGCCTTAGCCTTGCGCAGAGTGGCACGGGAAAGTACCGCCTCCTTGAGGTTCTTCTTGCGCAACTCGCTGCACGCGGCCGACCACGCCCAATAGCTCATGCCTTGGAACTCCTCGTGGACCGCGGGGACAGACACCCAGCCTTCCCCGTCCCAGACGGATACTGATCCGAGGTTCTGCCGATCGACGCGGACCAAGACTTCCGGGTCGCGACGGTGACGGCGGATGTGCTGCAGAGCAATTTGGTTGCACAGCGGCGCGGAAATTGCAGCACTCCTGGCTTGATTTAGCATTCCGCGGAAAATAGGTTGCCGGCACAACGTGGCGCACAGGCGAGGGTGAACATGGCGACGGGCAAGGTGAAGTTTTTCAACGCGGACAAAGGCTACGGCTTTATTACGCCTGATGCCGGTGGCACTGACGTGTTCGTCCATGTTTCTGCGCTGCAATACGGGGATGTCCTGAGAGAGGGCCAATCGGTCTCTTACGATCTTGGCCAAGATCGCAAGACGGGCAAATCGAAGGCTGAAAACGTTAGGCCGTTCTGACGGCTAAATTCTGAGTATGAGGCCCGGCCCCGACCCCGGGCCTCATACTCTAGCTATGGGTTGAGCGTGTCCTTGAGCGCCTTGGCCGGCGCAAAGGTGAGTTTCTTCGCCGCCGCGACCTTTATTGTCTGCCCCGTTGCCGGATTTCGCGCCTCTCGTTCGGGCGTGTCCTTCACTTTGAACTTCCCGAAGCCCGGGATCGAAGTCTCGCTTCCGGAGACTGCCGCCGCGGTGGTTGCCGCAAAGACAGCCTCAACGAGGGCCTTTCCTTGGACCTTGGTCAGCCCGTGGGCGGCCGCGATGTTCTCGGCATTTCGTTCGTGGTTGTCATGGTTTCCTCTTGTTGACGCCCGAGAGCTTGGCAGGCAGGGGCGTCCTTGTCATCGTAGGCGACTCGTGCGGGATTATGATCTCCTGCACATCTCCACTGGTGATGTTCTGCGCGATGCGATCAAAGCCCAGAGCCCGCTTGGCCTGATAGCGAAGATGGCGGTCGATGAGGGAAAACTTGTTCCAGACGAAGTAGTTGTCGGCCTGGTGGAGCAGCGGCTAACCGATAAGGAGCCTGGCCAAGGGTTCATTCTGGACGGATTTCCCCGAACAATTGCACAGGCAGGTGCTTTAGAACGGCTGCTCGAGAGCATGCAGGTTCCGCTCGATCACGTTATCCTGTTCGACATTCCTATACGCCTTCTCGATGAGCGAATTGCCAAAAGAGCCGAACAGACGCGCTCCGCAGGCGCGCAGCCACCTACGGATGACAGCCCAGAGGTCCTGAAGAAACGAATTGAAGAGTTTGCGCGTGCGACGGCG
>NZ_NWTH01000030.1:0-77421 GCF_002531555.1 Sinorhizobium sp. BJ1 | reverse complement strand
CCGATCTTCCAGCGGTAGAGCAGGTCGTTCAAGCAATGGCCGAAACGCGACACCATCAGCAACACCTTGGTGCGCTCTGACTGGTCGTGGAGCGCCGTTTCCATCGCGAATTTCGCGGCAATCGGCTTCAGCCCTTCCTCGATAGCGGCGCGACCGACGCCTTCCTCCGAGATGAAGCTGATGCGCATGAAGAACAGGCCGGTTTGGAGATCGTCGAACTGCGAGCTGTCGATGATGTTGCAGCTCTGTTCAGCGAGATAGCCGGAAAGCGCCGCAACGATGCCGCGGGTGGATTTGCAGGTGACCGTCAAAACGTAAGTGTGCATCATTCGTCCTTGCTGTCGCGTCTCTCAGGCGCTCGGCCCATTGCATGTTCCCTAGATCGCAGCCAATCTAAGGATAAAACATGCAGCAATTCAAAGTCCAACAGCGACCTTTATGCGCCTGATAAGACACGCGGCGCTGTAACTATCACCTTGCAGGAAGCGCCGTCTGCTCCTGTGCGTCGATCTCCTTGAGAAAATCCTCCAACTCGCCCGGCGCTATGCCGACCAGATGCGCCTTTTCCGGATAGGCGCCGGATCGTACATCCTCGGCATATTCGCGGAAAGCGACGATGCGCTCCTGCTGCAGCCGTTCGAATTCGGCGGCAAAGTCGCGGTAGACCTTGGCATGGCGCGGATAGTGGCCGCGATTCTGCCCGAGCACGTCTTCGGCAAATAGATATTGCGCATCACATCCGGTACCCGCGCCCATGGAGAGCATCAGCAGCGACGTGCGCTGCGAGATCGCGGTTGCGACTTCGGCGGGCACGACCTCGATCTCGGCCGCGAAGGCGCCTGCCTCTTCGAGCGCCTTGACCTGGCGCCAGATCTCGAGCGCGCTTTGCGCCGTCTTGCCGACGGCCCTGAAGCCGCCGGTCCAGGTCGCCTTGGACGGGATCAGCCCGACATGACCGCAGACCGGAATGCCTTCCTCGCGAAGCCGCCTGACCGTCGAAAGACCGGCGGCACAATAGACGGCATCGCCGCCGGCCCGCATCGCCTGGAACGCGCCGCGCAGATAGTCCTCGGCGGTGACGAAGTCGCCATATTCCAGGCCCGGAAAGGCAAAGACCGTAGGCGCCGCCTCGCGGAATTGCGGCCCGAGCAGCGCCGGCGGAACGGATACGAGGTCGATACCGGCCTTCTCGGCGGCTTCTGCCTCCTCCAGCGTCACGACGCGCAGCATGGTGAGTTGCCTCTTGCCCTTGATCGACAAGAGATCGGCAACGGTCGGTCGACGGTGTTTCATGGAAATCTCCGGATGAATGCTTGAAAAGCGGAACTCGGGCGGGTTTCAGGCCGCCAGCAGCTTCTTGAGCTTGGTTTCAGGCGAGGACAGCGCCGCCGGGTCGGGCCTGCTGCCCGCGGCGATCAGCATTTCCGCAAGGCGAATGTCGCGGGCGACCGCATTGCCTGGCCCGATGCCGCTCGCGGCGATCAGCCGGCCCTCGCCGTCGAGGTGGAACAGAATGAAAGCGTCGTCGGTGAGCTGGCGCAGGACGGTCGTCGCGGCGCCATCGGCGAGGCCGGCGATCTGCAGGGTCAGTTCGTATTGATCCGACCAGAACCACGGTACGCTTGCGAGAGGCTCGGCCGCGCCCATCAGATTGGCCGCAGCGAGCGCTCCCTGCTCCTGTGCATTGCGCCAAGCTTCGAGCCGCACCCGCCGATCGTCATAGTGCGAGAGGGGAAAGGAACAGCAGTCGCCGGCTGCATAGATGTCGGGGTCCGATGTCCGGAGCGTCTCGTCGACAGCAATGCCGTTTTCGATCAAAATCCCGGCAGCCTCTGCAAGTTCCGTATTCGGGATCGCTCCGATGCCGACGACAATGAGATCGGCGGGCATACAGGCGCCCTCGGCGAAGACGACGCGCGCGCCATCATCATCCGCCTCGAGCGTCGCGATGCGGGCGCCGCAAACGATCTCGACGCCTTCCTGCCGGTGCCGCTCGGCAACGACGGCTGCGATCTCCTCCGGAACGCCGCGGGAAAGGACGCGCGGCAAGCCCTCGATGAGCACGACATCGGCGCCGAGCTTGCGGGCCGTCGCAGCAAGTTCGAGACCGACAAAGCCTCCGCCGATGATGGCGAGCTTTCGCCCGGGCCAAAGGGCGGCCCGGATCGCCAGAGCGTCGGCGTGGGTCCGGAGCATCCGGATGCGCTCGGCGTTCCCGCACACGCCTGGAAGGGCGCGTGGCCGGGCGCCGGTCGCAAGCAGCAGCCGATCGTAGTCAATCGTGCGACCCTCCGCGAGCCTGACAACCTTCTGCTCACGGTCGATCGCCTCAACCGGGACGCTCGTCAGGACGGCAATTCGAGCCTCCTCGTAGCGCGCGGCGTCGGCCACCAATTTCGGCGGCTCGGCGCCGGCGAGCCCGTCCTTGGAAAGCGGCGGCCGCTCATAGGGGAGATGCGGCTCGGCGCCAATCAGGGTGATTTCGCCCTGGAAACCTTTCTCCCTGAGGGCAAAGGCCGCCCTCGCGCCGCATTCGCCGGCGCCGACGATAACGATATGGCTCATGTTCTCCTCCCCTCGCGGCTGAAGCGTCGGGCCGCGTGCTCAGGAAATCGCAACGAAGACGCTGCCGGCCTCGAGCTTGACCGGATAGGTCTTCAGATTGACGCAGACGGGCGCACCTTTGGCCTGGCCGGTCTTGTAATTGAAGCGGCCGTTGTGCTTCGGACATTCGATGATGTCGTCCATCACCAGGCCGTCGGCAAGGTGGATGTGCTCATGCGTGCAGAGACCGTCGGTGGCGAAATATTCGTCATCGGGACTGCGGTAGACGGCAAACGTACGGCCTTCGTGATCGAAGCGGATGACGTCTTCCTCGTCGATATCGTCGGCCACGCAGACCTCGACCCAGTTCGAGCTCATTGGTTTCCTCCATTCGATGCAGTGAATGCGATTTCCGGCTTTTCGTCGCGCCTACTCGGCGGCGACCGGCTCGCTGTGGAACTCTTCGCGATAGGGCTTCGCCGTCGGCGGAAGTTCGCGCTTCAGGAAATAGTCCTCGTTGCGCAATTGCCGAAGAAAGGCCGGGATCATCTCGCGATAGCCGTCGAGGATCGACGGATTGGCCGCGGGCAGGTCGTGCTTGATCATCGCGTGCAGCTTCGGCAGCGCGTGATAGGGCACCATCGGGAACATGTGATGCTCGACGTGATAGTTCATGTTCCAGTAGATGAAGCGGCTCATCGGATTCATATGGACCGTGCGGCTGTTCAGCCGGTGGTCGGTGACGTTGTCGGCAAGTCCGCCATGCTGCAGAAGGCCCGTCAGCACGTGATGCCAGGCGCCGTAAAGCCGCGGCAGGCCGATCAGCATCAGGGGCAGGATGGCGCCGAGATAGATCGAGAGACCGATGGTCGCGACATATATGGCGAGCCAGATGCGGGCGACGAGGATCGCCTTCGGCCGCTCCATCTCCGGAATAAAGGTCTTTTCCGCGGCGCTGATGACGCCGAAGGCGTTCCGCACCATGTCGATGACGGCATACCAGACATCGATGATACCGAAGAAATTGAGAACGAGACGGAGAAGATCCGGCGGCCGCATGACGGCGATTTCCGGATCGCGGCCGACGATGACCGTGTCGGTGTGGTGGCGGGCGTGACTCCAGCGCCAGGTCACCGGGTTGCGCATGATCATGAAGCAGGCGATCTGATAGACGGCGTCGTTCATCCACATCGTCTTGAAGGCCGTGCCGTGGCCGCATTCATGCCAGCGGCTATCGGAGGCCGAGCCGTAGAGGACGCCATAGGCGAGGAAAAACGGCACGGCGAACCAGGTGCCCCAGAAATAGATGCCGAGCCCGCCGAAGAGAACCATGCTGCCGAGCCAGATCGAAGTATCGCGGATGGCGGGACCATCCTCGCGCTTCATCAGTTCCTTCATCTGCTTGCGCGGAATCTCGGTATGGTACCACTCGGCCGCGGCAAGGCCGTTCGCCACTGCCGCCCGGGCATCGCGCCCCAGCAGGCTGTAATCTCGTTTCGTCGGAACCGTCGTCATCCCTGCCTCCCGAGGCGCGCTCCGTTTGCGCTTCCATCTGATGCGAAGAGAATAAGTTGACTTTTGACAGCTCTCAAGGCAGTCATGAGATATTCTCTCAAAACACATCAGAGATACGACCTCATCAATGAGGTAATGCTGTCAGGGAGGCGCCAAATGAGCAGCAGGCCGACGATCGCCGATCTGGCGCGGGCCGCGGGGGTGAGCGTCGCAACGGTGGACCGCGTCCTGAACGGGCGTCACCCGGTGCGCGAGGAAACGGCACGGCGCGTCTATGATGCGGCAAAGGCGATCGGCTACCACGCCGTCGGCCTGCTGCGGCAGCGCGTCTTCGAGGACCTGCCGCAATACCGGCTCGGCTTTCTCTTGCAGAAGCCGCAGCAAGCTTTCTATCAGGCGGTCGCGAAGGAAATGGAGAATGCCGCGCTGTCGCTGACCAACGTCCGCGTCGTTCCGCAGGTCGACTTCGTTGCCAATTCCACCCCGGCAGGGATTACCGAGAAACTCAAGGCAATGGCGGCGCGCAATCAGGCGATCGCCTTCGTCGCCCCTGACTATCCGGCCGTGACGGCCGCGGTCGAGGATCTGAAGCAGCGCGGCGTTCCGACTTTCTCGTTACTCTCCGATTTCGCGTCCGGCGTGCGCGAAGGCTATATCGGCCTGAACAATCAAAAGGTCGGGCGAACCGCCGCCTGGATGATCGCCAGGGCGGCGGGCCGGCCGGGCAAGGTTGCTGCCTTTATCGGCAGCCACCGCTTCCTCGGCCACGAACTGCGCGAGATCGCCTTTCGCTCCTATTTTCGCGAGAAGGCGCCCGAATTCGAGGTGTTGGACACGATGGTGAACCTCGACACCGCCGAAATCACCCATGAGGCGACGCTCGACCTCCTGAAGCGTCACCCGGACCTTCTCGGCTTCTACGTCTGCGGCGGCGGTATGGAGGGAGCGATTTCGGCGATCCGCGAGGAGAAGCTCGTGGGCAAGCTGCTCGTCGTCGTCAACGAGCTGACGCCGGAGTCACGCGCAGCCCTTGCCGACGAGGCGGTGATCATGGCGGTGGCCACGCCGGTCCAGGCCCTGGCGCGAGAGACGATCAAACTGATGATCAGCGCCATCGACCGGGGCACCGCCGGCGTACCCGGACAGACCATCCTGCCCTTCGACATCTTCACGCCGGAGAATATCTGACCTGCCACGACCTGGGCTCGCATCCGCCATACTCCGGTTTTGCGGGTAACCGGTAAGGGGCGCGGGAACATCGCCCTGCCCCCTCACGTTGTAAGTCACGCCGCCAGCGGACAAATGCAGGCGAGGCTTCATGAGGAGGTTGCGTGGGCAGATCCATGAACGAGAAACAAAACGGCGCCCCGCTTATTCATGGTGCCGATGATCTGCCGTCCGTCACGGTCGACGATTACAATATGGGACTTCGTTCCGGCGACGGCTTCCTGGGCGACAGGGCCAACAAATTCGCCTTTCAGGAAAAGCTCGGTGCCTGGCGCAAGCGCGTGCGCAAGGGCGGTGAAGACCCGCTCGGCAAGACGCCGACCGGCGACCTGTCGAAAAAGCAGATCGACGCATTCCTGCTCGGCGACGACAAGGAGGCGGCCGCCCTGGTCATGGGAGCTGTCGACGAATTTGCAGGCGAACTCGCCGTCGTTCTCGGGAAATTCCTGCAGCAGAAGAGCTGGAAGAATACCGAGCGGGTGGTGATCGGCGGCGGCTTCCGTGGGAGCGCCGTCGGTGAACTGGCAATCGCCCGGGCGATGGTGCTCTTGAAGGCCGACGGTCTCAAGATAGAGCTCGCTCCGATTGTCCATCATCCGGATGACGCGGGACTTATCGGCGCCGCCCACCTGATGCCGAGTTGGATGCTGAAGGGACACAAGGCCATGCTCGCCATCGATATCGGCGGCACCAATGTTCGAGTGGGCATCGTCGAACTGCGCTTGAAGGAAGAAACGGACCTCTCAAGGGCCAAGGTCTGGAAGTCGGCCATCTGGCGCCATGCGGATGACAAGCCTAATCGGAGCGCGACGATCGATCGTCTCATCACCATGATCGATAAGCTGGTTGCCAAGGCGGACAAGGCGGGGCTGGCGCCGGCACCGGTGATAGGCGTGGCCTGCCCCGGCGTCATCAATGCCGACGGATCGATCCTGCGCGGCGGACAGAACTTGCCGGGCGGCAACTGGGAAAGCGAGCACTTCAACCTACCCGTCGTCCTCAAGAAGGCCATTCCTCAAATCGGCGAAGAGGAAACCTTCGTGATCATGCACAACGACGCCGTCGTTCAGGGGCTCTCGCAGATACCCTTCATGCAGGACGTCTCGGGCTGGGGAATTCTGACGATCGGCACGGGCCTCGGCAACGCTCACTTCAGCAACAAACCCGAAAATCGCAATGCCACCTGAGCCGCGCTGCCGTTGCCTTTCCGGCAGGGGCTCCTAGCTACCGAAATGACAACTTCTTGAAGGGATCGCACTGGATGAACCGGAATGGCCTCTATCTCATCATCGCTGTTCTTGCCGTGGTTGCGATTGGACTGGGCATCCATGTCTACCGCGAGGAAAACAAGCCAGGCGTGGAGATCAAGATGGGCGAGCAAGGTCTTTCGGTAGAGGAGAATTGAGGACACTCGTTGCCGTGTGAACTTTGGCAAGTCGTCGCTTGCCCCGCGGCCCTCCTTTCCCGCGAAGCTATTTTGAGGGGAAGAACTCCCAACGCCGTACCGTCTCTGGCACTCTCCGCCCGTGCTCTTGCTGCGGATTAGCTTGTGGGCGATGCTTCGGCGTTCAGTTGAACGTATGCAGCTTTATTTTCAAACTGCCGTCGCTTTGCCGCTCGAAGACATGTGTGGCAACTCCGCCCCATGGTTGATCTTTGCCCTCGGCATCCTTGCCCTTGGCTGACCACTTTGCTGCCCCGTAGATCAATTTGTCGTCACCATCAGCCCTTATCACCTCGAGCTTGTGACCGGTCGCGCCGCTACCGAAGATGCCGCTGAAGAACTTTTCAACCCCAGCAGGTCCTTCGATCACATCATGACTCGGGGGAAGGAGAAGTGCGTCCTCAGTATAGAAGGTGGCAACTGCCTTGGCGTCTCCCTTTCCGAATGCCTCGTCCCAAGCTGTGTAGGCGGCCCTGACATCGTCTTCGAGAGGACCGCCCTGAACCTCCATTGACGAAATCAGAATGGAGCATGCTGCAAGCGCAACTCGCCAACCAACGCGTGTCGTTGACATGGCCTTCCTCCTTTACTTGTTGTTATGCTCCTGCGGCCTAAGTATATCACGGCTAGTGTAGTACATATATCTTCTTGCTATTCGAACTCGGAGCGAGGCGATGAAGGCTGATAGTCGACAGGCGATCTTCAGCCATTGGACTATCCAATCCCGGCGCGGTTATCCCCGAAGGGGAAGTCGACTTGGGGCGAGCCGCTGAGTGTGCCCTCACCACCCATGCCAAATATCTGATTTACCGATACCGCCTTTCAGACTGTTGGCGGTCATCACCGCTGGGACTTCGCCAGCGCCTGTTGTGGTAGTGTCGCGGTGTTCGATGCTGCGCGACTCGCGACGCTAGAGCCTCTTGCATTTTCATCTCATGCGCTGGAGCCGCCATGTTCGACCTGATCATTCGAAACGCCAATCTCCCGGACGGTCGCAACGGCATCGACATCGGCATCAGAGATGACAGGATCGCCGAGGTGACGACAAGGATCGGAGCGACGGCCAAGGAGGAAATCGGCTCGACCGGCCGGCTCGTCACGCCGCCCTTTGTCGATCCGCACTTTCACATGGATGCGACGCTGTCGCTGGGGCTGCCGCGCATGAACCGCTCCGGCACGCTGCTCGAAGGCATCGCGCTTTGGGGCGAACTGCGTCCGACCTTGACGCGCGAGGCGCTGGTCGAGCGGGCGCTGCGCTATTGTGATCTCGCAGTCTCGCAGGGACTTCTCCACATTCGCAGCCATGTGGATGTCAGCGATCCGCGGCTGGTGACCGTCGAAGCGCTGCTTGAGGTCCGCGACAGCGTGGCGTCCTATATCGACCTGCAGCTCGTTGCGTTTCCGCAGGACGGCTATTACCGCTCGCCGGGTGCCGTCGAGGCCCTGAACCGGGCGCTCGACATGGGCGTCGACATCGTCGGCGGCATTCCGCATTTCGAGCGCACCATGAGCGACGGGGCGGCGTCGGTGGAAGCGCTCTGCCGCATCGCCGCCGAACGCGGATTGCCCGTCGACATGCACTGCGACGAGACGGACGATCCGATGTCGCGCCATATCGAGACGCTGGCCGCGCAGACGATCCGTTTCGGCCTTCAAGGGCGGGTTGCGGGATCGCATCTCACCTCGATGCATTCGATGGACAATTACTACGTCTCGAAGCTCATCCCGCTGATGGCCGAGGCTCGGATCAACGTCATTCCCAACCCGCTGATCAACATCATGCTGCAGGGCCGGCACGATACCTACCCGAAGCGTCGCGGCCTGACGCGTGTGCGCGAACTGATGGACGCCGGCCTCAACGTCTCCTTTGGCCATGACTGCGTGATGGATCCCTGGTACTCGATGGGCTCGGGCGACATGCTCGAAGTCGGGCACATGGCGATCCACGTCGCCCAGATGGCCGGCATCGAGGACAAGCGAAAGGTGTTCGATGCGTTGACCGTCAATTCGGCGAAGACGATGGGTCTGGCGGGCTATGGTATCGAGAAGGGCTGCAATGCCGATCTCGTCATCCTTCAGGCGCGCGATCCGCACGAAGCCCTGCGGCTGAAGCCGAACCGTCTTGCCGTGATCCGCCGCGGCAAGGTCATCGCCCGCACGCCGCCGCGCGTCAGCGAGTTGCGGATCGACGGCCGGCCCTCAAGCGTGGACGGCTCCGAATACGCACCGAACTTCGGGGGCTGACCTTCTCTTCCATCGGTGTTGCCCATCGCGAGGCTGCGGGGGCGCGCTGTCTACTGCGCGGCCGCCCGTCTCGGCGAACCTGCCACCAGCCGCGCATAGGCGATCGCCGAAAGCATGTTGACGTGGTTTGCCTTGCCGGTTCCGGCGATATCGAAGGCCGTTCCATGGTCCACGGATACGCGGTCGATCGGCAGTCCCAGCGACACGTTCACCGCCGTGTCGAAGGCGACGAGTTTGATCGGAATGTGGCCCTGATCGTGATACTGCGCCACGACGAGATCGAAAGCGCCGTTATAGGCACGCGCGAAGACCGTATCGGCGGAGATCGGGCCGGTGACGTCGATGCCCTTGGCCCTCGCCTGCTCGACGGCGGGCGCCAGGAAGCGCGTATCCTCGTCGCCGAAAAGGCCGTTTTCGCCGCAATGCGGATTGAGACCGGCAACGGCAATGCGCGGCTTGCGGCCGATCCGCATGAAATGGTTGTGGCCGGCCTCGATCGTCGCCAGCACCCGCTCGACCGTCGCCCGCTCGATGGCGCCGCGGAGCGACACATGGGTGGAGACGTGGATGGTGTTGAGCCGCTCGGACGCAAGCAGCATGAACGAGCTCTTCGAGCCGGTCAGGTGCGCAAGAAGGCCGGTGTGGCCATCGAAATGATGCCCGGCGAGGTTCATCGCCTCCTTGTTGATCGGCGCGGTGACGATGCAATCGGCCTCGCCCACCTGCGCCATCTCGACAGCGCGACGGATATAGCGCACCGAGGCCTCGCCGGCCGTGGCGCTCACCTTGCCGATCTCCGGCAAGGAAGCGTCGATCGACACCTCCTCGACCAGAACGGCACCGTCCATCGGTCGCGTTGCGAAGTCTACAGCCGCCGATGTCGCACGCTTGGCCCGCTCCAGCGCCTCGATATTGCCTACGACGGTGAAGTTCGCGAGCTCCTTGCGCGGCAGTGACGCTAGCGCCTTGGCGATCACCTCCGGCCCGACGCCGGCCGGATCGCCGAGCGTGATTGCGACGCGGGTGTCCTTGCCCATGCTTTCCTCCCCGTTCGGCGTGCTAGTAGGCCGCCTCGTAGATTGCGAGAATATCGGCGCGCGACAGATCGCGCGGATTGTTGTCGAGCAGTCGCCGGATGGCGAAGGCATCGTCGGCCATCGTGCGAAGGTCGTTGGCGAGCACGCCGAGCTGGCGCAGCTTCATTTCTATGCCGAGCGAGGCGCAGAACCCATGCGCCGCATCGAACACCGAGTCGACGTCCTCAGAGGCCGGCAGGCCCAGCGCCTCGAGCACCGCCCTCGTCTTTTCAGGCACGGCGGGGGTGTTGAAGGCAAGCACATGCGGAAAGATCAGCGCATTGGCGGCACCATGGGCGACATGCCAGCGCGTGCCGAGCGGATAGGCGAGCGCATGGCCACCGGCCGTATTCACCGGCCCGAGGCAATAGCCGCCGTAGAGCGAGGCGAGCGACAGCCCGGCACGGGCCTCCGCATCATTGCCATCACGGACGGCGCGCGCCAAATAGCGGCCGACGAGCCGCACGCCTTCAATCGCATAGATATCAATGGCTGGATGCGCCTTCCGGTTGGTGAAGGCTTCGACGCAATGCGCGAGCGCGTCCACGCCCGTCGCGGCCGTGACCTTCGGCGGCACGGTGAAAGTGAGCGCCGGGTCAATGACGGCGATGTCGGCGAGCATGTGGATGCTTTCGACGGCGAGCTTGGCCTTCGTTTCCGGGTCGGTGACGAGAGCCCGAATACCCGCTTCGCTGCCGGTTCCAGAGGTCGTCGGCACCTGGGCAAGCGCGACTTCCCGCGGGCCGACAACTTTGCCTGCGCCGACGACATCGGTGAGCCGCTGCGATGAGCCGGACAGGACGGCCGCGAACTTGGCAAGATCCATGGCGCTGCCGCCACCCAAGCCGACGATCAGATCGGCCTTGGCGCCTTCCGCGGCCGAAAGCACGCGCTCGAGGTCGGTCGTATCGGGCTCAGCTTTGACTTCACCATAGACGGTCACCTCGCCTAAAAGCCCCAGAACTTCGCTGCGCGTCGCATTGAAACCGTCGGAAATCACCAGAACGCGGCGGTACCCCTTGCTCTCGGCCCAGGCGCCAAGCCGGGCCGCTACGCCGGTGCCGAACTCGATCAGAGCCGGCCTCACCGTGGAAATGGGCCTATCCAGATTGCTCATCCGATCGATCCTCCCTGAACTCGACGACGCGAAGCGCGCTAAGATGTAAAGTTGTTATACTTCATGTCATCAAATGGCAATAGCAGTGACCGAGATTTTGTCCATGATACGTCATATGCTGCACCTTCGAATTCAACGGCGACGCGAAGGCGATTGTGCTTATATTGTTGTAAACAATGATAATATTGGCAACGGTATCGCTGCGGCCGGCAACGATTCAACGGTTAACTGAACCAAACCCGGCGGACGCGGCTGACGCCGTTACACTTGTCAAGTCGCGCCGTCGGGCTACGGCCAACCGGGGTCAGCTAGCTCTCTCGAGAAAGTCCGGATCCAATCGGACGTATTTGATCGCCCGTCGGAAATAGGTGTAAGCGACGTGCAGCCGGCCTTCCGCGTCTTCGACAATGGACGGATAGGAGAATTCGCGATTGAGCGAATCCTTCGAGTTGTTGCTGAGGCAATAGCCATCGCCGGTATCGAGGTCGATGCGGCGCGGAAATGTCCGGCCGCCGTCGGTCGAAAACGCTAGACTGAGCGGCGCACGGGGCACCCCCCAGACGGCCGGGCGGGCGGAGGCGACTGCTTCGGCGGAACCGCTGTCCCCCTCGCCCTCGATCTCGTCATAAAGCGAGTGGCGGCGCGCATCCGACATCGACGCATTGCTGTGGTTGTAAACCATAGCAATGGCGCCATTTTTCATGCGGATCGCCTGGATCGACGAATTGTTGTTCGGCAGGTCCACCGGCTCCGGGGCTGACCAGTTCAAGCCCGCATCGTTCGATTGGCTTCTAAGCACATTGGTCGCAAAACGGTTGCGGTAGAAGGCGACCATCGCCCCGTCCTCGGCCGGGACGATGTTCATATGGACTGCGCCGACACTGTCCGGCACCTCCGCCATCGTCCAGGTTTTGCCTTCATCGCGGGAAATCAGGACCGCCGCACGGTCGACATCGCCGGTCCAGCGCCAGCCCGCTTCTCCGATACAGCGAAAGACCGGCAGCAGCCAGTCGCCTGCACCATTCACGATGATCGGCTGGCGAACGAAAGTGCCTGGAATGTCGCAAAGCACTTCGGTCGGACCGAAGGACTTGCCGCCATTCTCGGAAATGCGGCGCTTGACCACCGCGCCGTCCTGGTTTCCCGAGGTCTGCGAGGTAAAGAGCAGCCAGGCGCGGCCGTCCGGCGCCGTGAAGATCAACGGGTTTTGCTCGGACTTCTGCGGGTCGTCCGACATCTTCTCCGGGTTGGTCCAGCGGCGCGCGCCGGGTTCCAGCCGCGACATGTAAACCGAGATGTCACCCATGCCCTCCATCGTTCCGCCGAACCAGACGCATGTCAGCGTGCAATCCGGTAGGAAAGAGAGATTGGCGGCGTGGTTTTGCACGCAGGGTGATGGAAGATAGGCGTCGTAACGGCCAAGCTCGGTCGAGCTCGGGACGATCTCGCCCGTCATCCGGGACGGAACCTCGTGCGGTTCCAGTGCGGTATAGGCCATCCGATCCTCCCTTAATCCAATGCCGCAAATTTCGCGGCAAGATCGGCGCACTCGCTGTCGTTCAGCGGCATGAGCGGCGCGCGCGTCCGAAACCATGCGTCCTCGCCGCGCTTCAAGGCGACCATCGCCTTGACCGTCGGGATCTGCACATAGGAATTCGACAACGTGCGATAGGCGTTGATACGCGCCTGCGCCGCTTCGACCTCGGCCGCCTTTGCCGCGTCCGAGACGTGATCGAAGATCAGCCGGAGGGAATCGGCGACGAGATTGGACGTCGCGGTGATGCAGCCCGCGCCTCCGGCCTTCAGCAGCGGCAGAAGCAGGGGATCGGCGCCGGCGAGTACGGAAAAATTCGGCAGTTCCGCAACAAGCGCCTGCATGTTGGCGAAGTCGCCGGCGGAATCCTTGATGCCGACGATCGTCTCGGGAAAGGCCGACGCAAGCCGTTTGACGAGGGGGATCGACAGCGGAATGCCGGAGACCTGCGGGATGTGATAGAGGATCACCTTCAACCGACTATCCGAGATCTTTTCAACGATTTGCGAATAGGCTGCATAGACGCCATCGTCGCTGACCCCCTTGTAGTAGAAGGGCGGGAGCATCACGACTTTCGTCACCCCGAGGGATAGCGCATGTTTCGTCAGCGCCACCGTTTCCGGTATGGCGGCAACGCCGGTGCCGGGCATCAGCCGATCGGCGGCAATGCCGGCCGCAAGGGCGCTCTCCAATATCGCTCTGCGCTCGTCCTGCGAAAACGAATTGGCCTCCCCGGTCGTCCCGAGCAGGGCAATTCCGTGGCAGCCATCGTCAAGCAGCTTGCCGCAATGATCCGCAAAAAGCGCGAGATCCGGATCGCCGTTCTCCTTGAGCGGAGTCGCCGCCGCGCAGTAGACACCGGCCACCACATGTTTTCCGTGCATCTCTACCTCCTCCGCTGTCGCGGGATGCGCTGCCGGCCTCCCAAATTTGTCAGCCGCCGTCCTCGGGATCACCATTTGGCGGTCCCATGGCGCCCTATATCGCCGCCTTTTGTGTTTGACATTGGCCTTGTTGTCAATATTGAATTCCGGTCACCAATTTTTACCTCGCAACAAGCATTTGATTTACTTGCTCAATTTTTCATGGCCGATCTCGGCGGCGAAAGCCGATGCAATTTTTGTTGACATATTTACAATACGGGTGAAGTCTAAGGCCAATCAGAGCGCCACATATCCGAGGAGAGCGGAGGCGCTCGGTTTCACGCACGGGAGGAAGAAATGAACAAACGGAACGATCTCGACTCCGCAATGACGGGCATCTCGCGGCGCGATGCCCTCAAGCTCGGCCTCGGTGCCACCGTGGCCCTGACAATCGCCGGCATGAATGCGCGCATTGTCCTGGCGCAGGAAGGCCAGGTGCTGAAGGTTGCCAACCCCGCCTTCAATCAGGACTGGTCGCCGCTGCGTGGCGGCGGTGTTCCCTATCGCTGGAATTCGATCTGGTGGGCCTCGCCGATGTTCTTCGACAGCGAGGGCAAGATCCACCCCTATGTCTTTACCAGCTGGGAAGGCTCCGAAGGCGACAAGGTCTGGACCTTCAAGATCAATCCGAAGGCAACGTTCTCCGATGGCAGCAAGATCACCGCCGAGGACGTCAAGGGTTCCTGGAACGTCTCGGCCATGCCGAACACCAAGAGCCAGCGCGCCGATCAGGTGTTGAGCAAAGTCGTGGGCTTTGCGGAAGTGAGCGGCGGCACCGCCAAAGAAATTTCCGGCATCGCGACGCCGGATGAAGGGACCGTCGTCGTGACGCTCAGCGAAGCGGACCCGATCTTCTTCATGCGTCTCGCCAACCACATCGCGCCGATCACCAAAGCCGAGCAGTCGCGTGGCGAGGATGGCGAGGAGATCGCCGACTGGTACACGCCGGACAGTGGCGCCGTCTATTCCGGGCCATTCAAGCTGACCGCGATCGACATCGACGCCGGCACCCTGACCTTCGAACCCAACGAGAATTTCTTCGGCCCGAAGCCGAAGCTGGCCCGCATCGAGATCAGTTCGATCGAGGACAACGTCACGGCGACGTCGCTGTTGAAATCCGGCGAGTTCAACGCGCATACGGAGCTCGTCACCTCGACGATCATCCAGGACCTCGGGCCGGAATTCGCCTCCGGCCCGATCATCCCGACGAGCCAGCATTTCTGGTTTAACACGGCGCGCAAGCCGATGGACGATCCGAAGGTCCGCGAGGCGCTGATCCGCGCCGTCGATCGCGACGGCCTGATGAAGGCCTCCTTCCCCGATGGCCCGCACAAGAAGACCGACCAGATCCTGAACTCCGTGCCCGGCGCCGACAATTCCGGCTTCGAGCCCTATCCCTACGATCCGGAAGGCGCCAAGAAGCTCCTTGCCGAGTCGAGCTATGGCGGACCGGAGAAACTGCCGAAGCTGCTCTTTGTCGGTGTCTCCGGCCCGGCGATCGAAGCGGCTGCACAGTTCATCGCCGAGCAATGGCGCCAGAACCTCGGCATTTCCGCCGTCGACATGAAGCCGCAACAGGACGCCTATGCCGGTCCCGACCAGAATGCGGTGCAAATTTTCCGCGACGACGTCGGCACCCGCGTGCCGGATGCCGCCTCCTACCTGCAGGGCTCGATCGCCTCGACGTCCTCGAACGCCCAGAACAAGCTCGGCGGCTACAAGAACGACAAGGTCGACAGCCTTCTGAAGGAAGCATCGACCAAGGCGGCCGATGATCCGCAACGTGTGGCACTCGCCCAGGAAGCCCAGAAGGCGTTCCGCGACGACTGGGCCTTCATCCCCTGGTATGCTCAGGCGATGTCGCGCTGGGCCACCGCCGAGGTCAAGGGCATCGACAAGAACCTCGACTGGCAAGTGGCAAAGCCGTGGGAGATTTCGGTCGGCTGAAATGGCCGGCTGCTGTCGAACTTAACCGGGAAAACTCGCGCGAAGGCCCTGGGGCCTTCGCGCTCGAGTAAGCGCATAGGCCGCGAGCTTCGTCTTCCGTAGCGGTCCTCGCGTTAAACGGCCGGCACAATGACGCCCTTGGGGCCGGCTCAGGCAAGCATGACGTCCGGCGGCCACCATGGCGGGGCTGACCGGCACCATGCGGGAGGAACAAGCGACATGCTGCGTTACGTCGCGACACGGTTTGCCATCTGGATACCATCCGTTCTGCTGGTGATGATGGCCGTCTATGCACTAGCCTTTTATGGCGCAGGCGACCCGATCAAGCTGATCTTCCTGCGTGCCCCGGGCGACGTCGCCTATAACCCGGAACGCATCGAGGCGATCCGCGAAAGCGCCGGCCTCAACAAACCTTTCATCGAGCAGTTCGGCTACTACGTCTGGAACCTGATCCAGGGTGATTTCGGGAATTCGCTCAGCTCCGGGCGCTCCGTCTGGGCGATGATCAAGGCCGCAGCGCCGGTCTCCTTCAAGCTGGCGCTCTGTGCCATCGTGCTCACCGCACTCGTTGCAATTCCGCTCGGCATGATCGCGGCGCTCAATCAGAACCGCCGCCTCGACTACATCATTCTCGGCTCGGCGCTCTTCCTCTGGGCCATCCCCGCCTATGTCGCAGGGCCGCTGCTGATGGTCGGCCTCATCGTTCTGCTCCCCGACGCCAAGATCCCCTATGGCTGGGGCGGCGTCTTCGACATCCGCATCATCCTGCCCTTGATCGTGCTTTCCTTCCAGCCGATCGCGCTCATCATCCGCCAGACGCGCGCCGCGGTCATCGAGGTACTTTCCGAAGATTTCGTCCGCACCGCGCGGGCAAAGGGCGTGCCGGAGATCGTCGTCTCGATCAAGCATATCCTCAGGCCGGTGCTGACGCCGGTCGTCACCCAGCTCGGCCTCATCATGATCACCATCGTCAACGGCGCGATCTTCGTGGAACTCGTCTTCGGCCTTCCGGGCCTCGGCCGCCTGACCGTCAAGGCGCTGACCAATTCCGATTATCCGGTTATCCTGGCGATCACCCTCATCGGCTCGTTCCTGGTGATGATCTCCAACCTGCTGGTCGACATCCTCTATCCGCTGCTCGACCCGCGCGCCGTCGATGCCCAGAGGAGCCGCTGACATGTCCGTCGTTCAAGCCCCGCCCGCCCCTCTCCTCGACGAAACACCGGTCAGCCTGTGGCGCGATGCCTGGTACCGGCTGAAGCGAAACCGTCTGGCGATCATCGGCCTCTGCGTCATCGTGCTGCTCGCCTTCGTCGCCCTGTTCGGCCCGTACCTGACGCCCTACGACTTCCTCGGGCAGGATCTCGAGGCGCGCAATCAGGCGCCGTCGCTCGCCCACCTCTTCGGTACCGACGATCTCGGCCGCGACGTCTTCAGCCGCGTAGTCTACGGTACGAGAACCGCCTTTCTCGTTGCTGTGGTGGTAACGACCATCGCGGTTGTGCTGGGGACGGTGCTCGGCGCGGTCGCCGGTTTCTTCGGCAATCCGTTCGACCGGGTGATTATGTGGCTGACCGACGTGACCATGTCGGTGCCGAACCTGCTCCTCGTGGTCGTGATCAACGCGTCGCTGAAGACGCCGATCGCCCAGTGGATGGAGGCGCGCTATCTCGAAACCCTCAATCCCTTCTATCGCGAGACGGTGTGGATCGATTTCCTTCTGGTCTTCGGCTCCATGGCGCTGATTTCCTGGCCGCCCTATGCGCGCCTGGTGCGCGCCCAGGTGCTGTCGATCCGCAGCCGCCCCTATATCACCGCCGCCCAGGCACTCGGCCTTTCCAACCGCATCATCCTGACGCGTTATGTGATCCCCAACGCGCTCGGGCCGTTGATCGTCGCCGTCAGCGCCGGCCTCGGCACTGCAATGGTGCTCGAAAGCGCCTTCTCGTTCCTCGGCGTCGGCGTCAATCCGCCGACCCCGAGTTGGGGCAACATGATTTCGGATGGCTTGCGCGTCTGGCAGCACTACCCGCATCTGCTTGCGGCACCCGCGGCCGTTCTCGGTCTCGCATCCGTCGCTTTCTCTTTCCTCGGCGACGGCCTCAACGATGCTCTGAACCCGCGAGGCAGCAAATGATGAGTGCGAAAACGGAAAATCGCCTGCTCGACGTCAAAGGGCTGACGATCGAAATCGAGACGCGGAGCGGCCCCGCGGTCATCGTCGACGGTATCGACCTTCACGTCGACAAGGGGGAGACGCTCGGCGTCGTCGGCGAGTCCGGCTGCGGCAAGAGCCTCACCATGCTGAGCCTGATGCGGCTGTTGCCCAACAAGATCCGGGTCGCCAAGGGCGAAGCGCAGTTCGACGGTCGTGACTTGCAGACGATGTCGAACCGGGAGCTCAGGAAGGTGCGTGGCGGCGACATCGGCTTCGTCTTCCAGGACCCGATGACCTCGCTCAATCCGGTGATGCGGATCGGCGACCAGCTTGCCGAACCGCTGATTTATCATCGTGGCATGAGCAGACGAGACGCGCGCGAAAGAGCCATCGAACTGCTGCGCCTCGTCGGCATTCCGGGGCCCGAAGAGCGCATCCAGGCCTATCCGCACGAATTGTCCGGCGGCATGCGCCAGCGGGTGATGATCGCCATCGGTCTCGCCTGCGAGCCGAAGCTCTTGATCGCCGACGAACCGACGACGGCGCTCGACGTGACCATCCAGGCGCAGATCGTCGATCTGGTGAAGGGCCTGCGCGAAAAGCTCGGCATGTCGGTGGTCTGGATCACCCACGACCTTGCGCTGATTGCCGGCCTCGTCGATCGCGTCGTCGTGCTTTACGCCGGCACCGTCGTCGAGGATGCACCGGTCGACGAACTCTATGCCAATCCGCGTCACCCCTATACGCACGGGCTGCTCGCCTCTATCCCGAAGCTCTCCGATCAGCCGGCATCGCGTCTGAACTCGATCGGCGGTACACCGCCGGAACCTGGCCGCAGGCCCGAGGGCTGTCCCTTCGCGCCGCGCTGTCCGCTGGCCATGGATGTCTGTCGCACGCATGTGCCGAAGCTCGAGCCCATCTCAGCCGCGGGCAGCCACCGGGCCGCCTGCTTTGCCGTCGAAAAAGCCCGGGAGGCCGCCTGATGGGTGCTCAGCCACTTCTGAAGATCGAAAACCTGGTGAAGCACTTCCACGTCCGGCTCGGCGCCTTCGGTGAACGGTCGGCGACCGTGCACGCCCTCGATGACATCAGCCTCGATATTCTCGAGGGCGAGACCTTGAGCCTCGTCGGCGAATCCGGCTGTGGCAAGTCCACCACCGGCTTCACCATCCTCAACCTGCACCGGGCGACGTCCGGCAAGGTTCTCTACAAGGGCCAGGACCTGACCGCACTCGACGAGAAGCGGATGCGGCCATTCCGGCGCGATCTGCAGATCGTCTTCCAGGATCCCTATTCGACGCTCAATCCGCGCATGACGGTCGGCGAAGCGATCGGCGAGCCGATCCTCTTCCACAAACTCGCGACCAAGGCCGAACTCGAGAAAAAGGTCGCGGCACTGCTCACCGATGTCGGCCTGCCGCCGCGCTTTGCCTCGCGCTATCCGCACGAGCTTTCCGGCGGTCAGCGCCAGCGCGTGGTGATCGCCCGGGCGCTAGCCTGCCAGCCGAAATTCATCGTCTGCGACGAGGCGATCTCGGCCCTTGATGTGTCGATCCAGGCCCAGATCATCAACCTGCTCCTCGATCTGCAGGAGAAATACGGGCTCACCTACCTATTCATCGCCCACGACCTGGCTGTCGTGCGGCACATCTCGACACGCGTCGGCGTCATGTATCTCGGGCGCTTAGCAGAGCTTGCCAGCCGCGACGAGCTCTTCGAGACGCCTCTCCACCCCTATACGAAGGCGCTGCTTTCGGCCGTGCCGGAGACCGATCCGGAACATGAGCGCAGCCGCAAGCGTCAGATCCTCGACGGCGACGTGCCGAGCCCGCTCGCGCCGCCCTTGGGTTGTCGATTCCATACGCGTTGCCCGATCGCCATGGAGGTCTGCAGCCGGGTGGTTCCGAAGTGGAAGGAGGCGCGTCCGGGGCATCTCGTCGCCTGCCACGCCGTGAACGGCGAATAGAGCCATGGCCATTCGCGTCGCCATCGTTGCCGATGACCTGACGGGCGCCCTCGATACCGGAACGCCCTTCGTCGAGGCGGGGCTGAGCGTGGCCGTAGCGCTCGACGTCGGTGCGATCGAGGCAACGATTGCGACGGGCGCGGAGGTGGTCGTCGTCAATACGGTGTCACGCGCGCTCGATCCCCTCCAGGCTGCAGACCGCGTCAGGCAGGCAACGGCCGCCCTTTGCCGCCCCTCGCCCGAATTCGTCCTGAAGAAGATCGACTCGCGGCTCAAGGGCAATGTCGCGGCCGAGAGCGCAGCGCTCGCCCTTGCTTTCGGCCGCCACCGCTTGGCTGTCGCTCCTGCCGTGCCCGACCAGCGACGCTACACCCGCGAAGCCCACGTCGTCGGCTTCGGCATCGCCGAACCGCTGCCGATAGCGCCGCTCTTCTCCGGTCCCGCATTGGACGTTGAGATCGCCGACGCGGCCTCTGACGAAGACCTTGATGGCATAGTCGAAAGCCTTGACTGGTCGACGACGATCGCGGTCGGGGCACGCGGCCTCGGGCGCGCGCTTGCCCGGCGGCTCGCCTGGCACGCGTCGCCGACACCTTTCGAACCTTCGGAGCGGACGCTCTTTGCCTTTGGATCGCGCGACCCGATCACCGAAGCGCAGATGGCGGTGCTTCTCGAGAGCGACCTGATTGCCAGTCACTGCAATGCACCGGCAGGCGACGTGCCGGCCGACGGCGATCCGGCACGGCTGCCAATGCTTCTGAGATGTACGGGCCCGTTGACCGACCCATCGGAGATTGTGGCGAAACGCTTTGCGAAGGGCGTTTCGCGCATCGTCGCCGCCACCATGCCAGACATGCTGATGATGGGCGGCGGCGACACGGCCTATGCTATCCTGCGGTCGCTGGGTGCTGGCGTCCTTTTGCCGAAGAGCGAGATCGAGGCCGGCATCCCCTGGTTCGAGACAGTGCGCCCGAACGGCGGCCGGATGCGCTGCGCGGTAAAGTCGGGGGGCTTCGGCAATGCGCAATCTCTGCTAAAGGTTTTGCAGGATGCGCCGGATTTGCGGTACGTCGGGCGATGAACAGGATGGATAAGAGAATGGCGGAGAATGTCGGCGTTGGCCAGGAGGCGGCAGCCGAAGCGAAAACCGAACGCGGCAAGTCGGTGAAACTCGTCGACCGCGTCTTCGACCAGTTGCACGAGCGGATTCGCACCGGCAACTACGCGCCGGACTCGCGGCTTCCGGGCGAACACGAACTCGCATCGATGCTGGGCGTTTCCCGCCCCGTCGTGCGCGATGCGCTCGGCCGCCTGCGCGAACAGGGCATGATCTATTCGCGTCAGGGCGCCGGCACCTTCGTCAGCGCCCAGGTCTCGGCCGCCGCCCAGCTTGCCTATTCACCCGTCAAATCGATCGCCGATATCCAGCGTTGTTATGAATTCCGCCTGACGATCGAGCCCGCCGCCGCCTACTATGCCGCCCAGCGACGCGACGAGGCGGCGATCGCAAGAATCGCGGCGGCGCTTGCCGAACTGCGCGAGGCGACCAGCCATCAGTTGCACCGCACGGACGCCGATTTCCTCTTTCACAAAGCGGTCGCCGAAGCGGCGAACAACCACTACTACACAGCCTCGCTCGAAGCCTTGAGAGCCCACATCGCCGTGGGCATGCACCTTCATGGCCTGTCGCTGATGGGTCCGCGGCCCGGCCTTGAGCAGGTCTACGAGGAACACCGCCAGATCTACCGCGCCGTTCAAGAGGGCCGCGCCGAAGACGCTCGCGAGCTGATGCGCAAACACCTCGAAGGTTCGCGCGATCGGCTCTTCGAGGGCAGGGTCCTCGATCTTTCCTTTTAGGCAAGAAGAAACTCAGCGAACGAAAAAGCCCGGCACAGAAGTGCCGGGCAGGAAGCAGGGTTTTGGCAATCCCTGCGGGGAAGCTAGGTTTGGCGGAGTTCGCGGATGCCGGCGGCTGCGGTCGATCAGTCCTGATCCTCCAGCCGCCCCACCCTTGGGAGCCTATCGCCCATAGGCACCGGCCGGCGCACCCTCGACGGCGCGCCGCTTGAACTGGCGGATCGACGCGTTCATCCAGATCATCGAGATCGCGACGATCGCGAAGAGCAGCATGAAACAGCTCGACCAGAGGCCGGTCCAGTCCTTGAGGAAGCCGAAGGCGACCGGCAGGATGAAGCCGCCGAGGCCGCCCATCATGCCGACGACGCCGCCGACCGCGCCGACATGCTCCGGATAATAGGCGGGAATGTGCTTGTAGACGGCCGCCTTGCCGAGACTCATGACGAAGCCGAGCACGAAGGTGACGCCGACGAAGACGACCGGAGTGATCTGGAGCAAGGTGCCGCCCTCAGGCACGGAGAGAATGAGCGTTGCCACGGCGGACACGGCGAACATCGCATACATGATCTTGCGCGCGCCGATCCTGTCGGAAAGCGCGCCGCCATAAGCGCGGAAAATGCTGCCGGGAATGGAGTAGGCCGCGGCGATCATGCCCGCCGTCTCGATGTTGAAACCGTAAACGCCGACCAGGTAACGCGGCAGCCACAGCGCCAGGGCAACGAAGCCGCCGAAAGCGAAGAAGTAGTAAAGCGAGAAGCGCCAGACCTGGACATTCCTGAGCGGGGCGAATTCGCTGAGGAAGCTCCTGCGCGGCTGGTTCACCTCGCGGCGGGCGCGGAACTTCGGGTCGTCCTCGGTCGTGAACCAGAAGACGATTGCGGTGAGCAAGAGCACGGCCGCCCAAACCTCTGCAACCATTTGCCAGCCGAATGCAACGAGAACGAACGGCGCCAGAAACTTGGTCACCGCCGCACCGACATTGCCGGCACCGAAGATGCCGAGTGCCGTGCCCTGCTTTTCCGGCGGGAAGAACGGCGAGACATAGGCCACGCCGACGGCGAAGGAGCCGCCCGCAAGGCCGACGCCGAGGCCGGCGAGCAGCATCTCGGGAAAGGTCGTTGCATGGGCAAGGAGGAAGGTCGAGAGTGCGGCCGCCACCATGGTGACCGTATAGACGAGCCGGCCGCCATAGCGGTTGGTCCAGATACCAAGCACGATACGGATCAGCGAGCCGGTGAGGATTGGCATGCCGATCAGAAGACCGAACTGCGCTTCGCTGAGGCCAAGCTCCTGCTTGATGCGCACGCCGATGATGGAAAAAATCGTCCACACGGCAAAACAGATGGTGAAGGCGGTCGTCGAGACCCACAGGGCGCGCGCCTGTTGCTTTGCTGTAATCTTCTGTGTCTCGTGAACAGCGGACATAGCTTCTCCCGGCGCAACAGCGCCATTCGATCGTTGATCCTGGAAATGCCCCGAACAAAGCGCCTCGCTTGATCAGCGATTGGCGCTTCCACCGTGCTTAAGCAACTTTGCTTCTGGTGCGCGACATTGGGCACCGCCGGCGGCCTGCTCGGGCTCGGTTTAAGGAACGCAAGTGACGTGCCAACTGAAGACTTCCGGGAAAATAAAACGAATTCAAATGATTGCCCTGCCAAGCAATCAAGGTCCGCACTTGAGGTGCTTAAATATTAGCCCGACACACCAGCCGTGATGAATTAATGGGCATGAACTAAGATCCCAACTGCATCGAGCTTCGCTGCAGCCCAGTTTGCCCCTTACAATGAGAGGCCAGACAGAAGTGCAGACCTCGTGCGGTCTGCGCCGGACGGGCAGGCGCTTGTGGCGGCCTGCCCGGCGAAATCGGTACAAAATACGCAACGAAATCCACGTTGCGCTGCAACACTCACCGTTCGAGCGCAGGAAAGTAATTTATTAACCTTTATAATAGATTACGTGCATGTGCATGCTTTGGTTGCAAGACCTTGCAGACATCCATGGCGAACGAACGCGACCACTGCCGCGCGAATGACTCGATCGGTACTTCTCACAGCTTTACCGGACAGGGGACATGACGACTTCCTGGATTTCGTTTTGACAGGAGGATCGGATGAACCGAATTTCAATTTCTCTCAAAGCGTCGCTGGTCGGCGCCTTCGCCTTGCTGCTGCTGCTGCTTGTCGGGCAGGGCCTCTTTGCTCTGTCACTCGTCGGCGGGGTCTATGAGGACGTCGAGACTCTGGCGACCCGCTGGGTGCCCAGCGTCGACATCACCAACAAGATCAACACGGCCATTTCTGACCTTCGCGGCTCGCAAAACCGCCATATTGTGAACCGCACGGACGCCGGCATGAAGCGCGCCGACGAGGCAATCGCCGCCGATGTCAAGAAGCTCGTCGAGAGAATGAAGATCTATGACGGGCTGGTTTCCGGATCGGAAGAGCGCGCGCTCTACGGCAAGTTCAAGGACGTGCTCGCCACCTATCTGAAGCAGCATGACGAGCTGATCGCGATGTCCCGCGCCGGCAAGAAAGACGAGGCGGGGGAGTTCCTGACAAGCGCCATGCGTCAGAGCTATAATGAACTGGATAAGCTCGCCGACGGCTTCCGCGATATCAATCTTGCCGGCGCGAAACAGAGCTACTTAGATAGTACGGCCGATTTCGCCAGTGCCCGCCTCACGACATTCGTGCTGCTCGGCATCGCCTGCCTTTCCGGACTCGGCGCCATGGCCTTTGCAATCGTTGGCATCTCGCGGCCGATCAATCGCACGACCGAGGTGATGCGCACGCTTTCTGACGGCGATCTCTCGGTCGAGATCCCCTTCACCGACCGGACCAACGAAATCGGCGAGATGGCGCGGGCCGTCGAGGTGTTCAAGCAGAACGGCATCAGGGTGCGCGAGCTGAACGCCCAGGAAGCGGCGCTGCAGGCGAAAAGCGCTGACCTGCAGTCGAGCATCGGTCAGGTCGTCTCGGCGGCGGTTGCCGGCGACTTCACCAAGCGCATCAGCAAGGCCTATGAAAACGCCGATCTCGACCGCTTCGCTGCCCAGGTCAACGAGCTCATCACCTCCGTCGACCGCGGCGTTGCCGAGACCCGCCGCGTCATCGCGGCGCTGGCCAAGGGTGATCTGACCGAAACGATGCGCGGCGAGTTCCAAGGCGCCTTCGGCGAGCTCAAGGACAACGTCAATCAGACGATGACGAATCTGCGCTCGGTGCTCGGTGAGGTACGCACCGCGATCGACACGATCAATGGCGGCGCCGGCGAGATGCGCATTGCCTCGGGCGACCTCTCGAAGCGCACCGAGCAGCAGGCCGCCTCCCTGGAAGAAACCTCTTCGGCGCTCGAGGAGATCACCGCCGCGGTGAAGAGCTCGACCGAGCGGGCGCTCGAGGCAAGCCACATGGTCGACGAGGCGCGGAAAAGCACCGAGCAGTCGAGCGCCGTCGTCAAGGATGCGGTCTCGGCGATGGGCAAGATCGAGCAGGCTTCCGGCGAAATCGGCCAGATCATCAACGTCATCGACGAGATCGCCTTCCAGACCAATCTCCTGGCGCTCAATGCCGGCGTCGAGGCGGCGCGCGCCGGCGAGGCCGGCAAGGGCTTTGCCGTCGTTGCCCAGGAGGTGCGCGAGCTGGCACAGCGTTCGGCCAATGCCGCGAAGGACATCAAGGCGCTAATCTCGCGTTCGGGCGAGCAAGTCGGCGCTGGGGTGAAGCTGGTGACGGCGACCGGCGCGGCGCTGACCCTCATCGAGAGCCATGTGATCAAGGTCAACGAGCACGTGCATTCGATCGCGACTGCCGCGCGCGAGCAGTCGACTGGACTGTCGGAGGTCAGCACGGCGGTCAACCAGATGGACCAGGTGACGCAGCAGAATGCGGCGATGGTGGAGGAATCGACGGCGGCGACCAACCGACTGGCCGACGAGGCGGCGAACCTCGCCCGACTGATCGCCCGCTTCCAGCTCGAAATCGGCGCAGCTCCGCGCGCTGCCGGCGCCGGCACGCGGCCAGTCGCCTCACCCGCTCGGGCCCTCACCCGTAAGCTCGCCGGCGCCTTCGGCGGCCGTGCGGCAACAGCCGCCGCCGCGGATTGGGAGGAGTTCTGACCGGGGGGCCGTCTCTCTTCCGGAAGGCAGGGCAACCAGCAATTCTGCACGATAGTCGATCCACGGGTCCACGAAGGGGCAGCGGCAACGCCGTTGCCCCTTCGCCGAGAACCGGCTGTTGCCCTCGGGAATCGCAACGAAACCGCCAAGCGCCTGCAGCAGGCCGAAAACGATGCCGAAGGCGAGAAGTCTGCGCAGGAAAGACTCGCCGCGAGGGTATCGGCGCTCGCGCCAACGCTTCTAGATAAAAACGCCTTCTAGATAAAATGGAATTACCAGATGGACCGCTAAGGCGAAGGCGAGGCCGAGCGGAACCGCCGCCGCGAATACCGTGCTCGCAGCCGCCGAGGCGGCAGAGTGGCGGCCAGCGCCAAGGTGACGGGCCAGCAAGGTGGCGAGACCGAAACCCAGCCCCTGCCCCACGGCCGAGACCGTGAGGAAAAGCGGCATGACGAGGCTGACGCCTGCGAGCGCCTCCGGTCCGAGAGCGCCGACGAAGAGACCTTTGATCGTATGGTGCCCGGCACTCGCGGTAAGTGGCTTTCCGAGCGGAGGTGATGACGGTCGCACCCGACCTCGCGTGGAGGGCAGGACCAGGCATCGAACACTCAGCTGGCCCGGTCGGGAACCGCTCGCGCGCGATTTCGTTCTCCCTTGTGACAAACGGAGTGTTGTACGATGTTCACCCGAAATGATCGCCAAACGCCCGAAAAGCGGGCCTCAGTCAGCTTCCCAATCGGGGTCCTGCTGCTCGCCATTTGCGCCATCTTCGTCTACCTGACGATCGGCGGCGGCCTCTTGGAGGACGGAACCGACGCGGTTGTCTACACGCCGCAGGTCGCAGACACGACCGGTAGGTGAATAGCCTGGATGCGAAGGTCCGACAAACGGTCGCGCGTCACCATCAGGCAAATCATTTCTGTAGGAACAATCGCAAGAACAGTGGGTTGTGCCGTCATATCAGGAGTTCCAGACGATGACACCCGACCCTCTTGGCCCCGGCCCCGGCCCCGGACCGGGAATAATCCCGCCCAATCCGGTCCCGCCGCTCGGCATTCCCGATCCGCCGACAAAAGAGCCGCAACCGGACAAGCTTCCCGACGAAGAGCCCGGTAAGCCTCCACGGGAAACGGAAGAACCTCCAAACGCGACCGAAAAAACCGGCGGTTTCCTGTAAGTCATCCGCTTTTGCAAGCGTGCGCGCTGACAAGACACCAGCCCGTTCCGGGGTCGCATCAATACAAGCGGCGATAGACGCTTGGGAACGAAGAGCATCGGCGGCAGTTAGGTGCGCCAAAAGCCAAGGGACGCCGACATGTTCAAGGCATGGAACGAATGCGTCATCGTGGATTTACCCGCTCTCGACGGTGTCCAGATCGTCTGGACACCGGCTGAAGCGGCAAGATTGCTCAGCGAGCATTGGCCGGTTACCCACGGGCGCGCCTACAACGCTGCCCTTAACGCCTGTACCGATGCCATGCTGGGAACCGCCTCAGACGATCAAGCGCGGCGGACCTTTATCGCCGCGGTCGAGGAGGCGAAAATCAGGACGATGCGGTGAGCCCACCACGCGCGGGCCGCCGCCCGCGACGTCGAGCGACGATATAACCCGATCCGCCAGAACCATCAACGCTCGTCGTCCGTCACCTTCGGGGGAACGCGGCCGGTATGGTGGACAGGATTGTCCTTTCCGCCTGCTTCAGTCGGCGTCTCGCGCCGCTCCGCAGTTCCGCTTCTGGCCGGCGGCCCGTCAGCCTGCTCGGTACCGGACTCCCGAGCCTGATCTGACAAGGGCTTCGGCTCCACAGGCATCTCCTTCGAATCCGGCTTCCACGTCGGAGACGGCATCGGCTGATTTGTGAGCTCGTCGCGCTTGGGATTGCTCATCGTCGTGATCCTCCTGCTCAGAGATTGAACCCCCGGTCCGCCCGAAGGTTCCTTGCCGCCGTCGAGCGTCTCGCAAATGGAACCTATCTTTTGACAAGTCCGTTCGGGTGGCGCCAAACTGCTTACAAAGGAGCGATTTCAGGTGGCGAAGGACGTTTCGGGCGAGGTAAAAGAAGCTCCAGATCAATTGCTGACAGCGCGACGCTCGCGGGCATTCGTCATCCTTGTCGCGATCGCGGCCGGAATCGTCGTCTGCTACCTGTTGGCCCTGCCCTTCCTGCCTGCCCTGACCTGGGCCTTGGTCCTTGCGATCATGTTCCACCCGCTTCACCGGCGGATCTCGAAGGACCTGCGCTATCCGGAAATCGCCGCCGCCGCGACCGTGGCAATCGCCGCTTTCATTGTCGCCGTGCCACTCACCTTGATTGCCGAGCGGCTGGTCAATGAGGCTGCCAGAGGCGCGCAGATCGTCGCGGAAGCGCTGAGGACCGGGAGTTGGCGCGACACCATCGCGAGCTATCCGCGCCTCGGGCTGGTCCTGCTCTGGATCGAAACCCAACTTGACCTTGCCGGCCTCGCAGGCAATGCCGCAACACTGCTTACCAATTTCAGTGCGTCCCTCGTCCGCCGCTCGGTGGCGCAGATCGTCGATGTCGTCCTGACGTTCTACTTCCTGTTCTATTTCCTGCGCGACGGGCGCGAAGCCTTGAACATGCTCAAGAACTACTCTCCTCTGACCTCCGCAGAGATGAACAAGCTGTTCCTTCGCGTCAGCGAAACGGTCCATGCGATCGTTTTCGGAACCTTCGCCGTGGCGGTCGTGCAGGGGATGTTGGGCGGTCTGATGTTCTGGCTGCTTGGTCTGCCGTCGCCGCTGCTCTGGGGTCTGGCCATGGGCCTACTGGCGATGGTGCCGGTTCTCGGCGCCTTCATCGTCTGGATTCCGGCCGCGCTGTCGCTCGCCTTGACCGGTGAATGGGGCAAGGCGTTGATCCTGACAGTCTGGGGAGCCGGCGTGGTCGCGACGGTGGACAATCTGCTCTATCCGATGTTCGTCGGAGATCGGCTGAAGCTGCACACGGTGTTGGCATTCATGAGCATGATCGGCGGTATCATCGTTTTCGGGCCGGCGGGATTAGTGATCGGGCCGGTGATCTTCACGATGACACTGCTGTTGCTCGACATCTGGCGCGCTCACAACAAAGAAACCGACATATAGTCAATCGCCGCATCGTCCATGTCAGCTTCGCTACCGCAGAACTGCTGTTGCCTCGTTGCCATGGAGTTGCTCCGCCCTCCGCGCGCCTCCTTTGGCAGGCGGCTCGATTTCCAGCTCCACCAGGATCGGGAGATGATCGGATGCGACCCGCGCCAGCGCACTACTGTGCACCTTGCATCCGCCCACGCCTATCCCTTTGCCGACGAAGACGTGATCGAGCCGCAGGAGCGGCAGTCGGGAGGGGAAGGTTGGGCGCGGCTTGGCATTCGACTGGAGTTGCACGTCCTTCATATGCGCGGCCAACAGCTTGTAGGCGGCCGAGCGTGCAATGGCGTTGAGGTCGCCCGCCAGGATCACCCGCGAGTCCGCCTGCGCAATTCCGCCGAGCCAGCCGGGGCCGAGCAAGGTCGTTGCCTGACGGACCCGTTCCGAACCGCGCAGCCCGAGATGCGTGACGATGACCTGAAGCGTGATGTCAGCGAGCTCTATCTCCACCCAGAGCGCACCGCGCGGCTCTCCGGACGACGGCAGCACGCCCGCCTTGACCAGGCGCATCGGCAAGGCCGTCAGTACCGCGTCGCCGTACCGCTCGTCTTTCAGGTGAAGGGCGGGATGAAAGTGCGCCTCCATGTTGAGGTGCGTGGCGATCATATGCGCCTGGTCCACGCCGCCGCTGCGAGCACGGCCGACGTCCACCTCCTGCAGGGCTATGATGTCGGGCCGGCATTCGCTGATGACCGCGGCGATGCGCGCCGGGTCGAGCTTTCGGTCGGTCCCGAAGCAGCTGTGGACGTTGTAGGTCAGGAAACGTAGCGGTCGAGGCATGATCCAGTTTCGGCCCTGTCTTGCCGTTCGGGAACACGCGGGACCTGCTTTTCGTTCCGATGGACGGGCACAGGAACGAGGCCGATGCCGAAGAAAATCATTGCCAGACTATTCATAGTCGCTGCCATTGGCGTCGCTGCCTGGCTGATCTACCGGACACTCCGCCAATATACATTCGACGAAATCGTCCGCTCCGTCCTGCAGATCCCCCTTGCGCATCTGTTGGCGGGGATCGCCTTCGTCTTCCTCTCCTATTTCTGCCTGACGCTGTTCGACACGCTCGCGGTGCGCTATGTCGGTCAGAAGCTCCCCTATCGTCACGTGGCGCTCGCCTCCTTCACCAGCCTGTCGATCGGCCACAATGTCGGCGTCGCAGCCCTGAGCAGCGGGGCGGTGCGATACCGATTCTATTCACGTTGGGGATTGAGCGTCGAGCAGGTCGCGAAAATCATTCTCTTCTGCGGCGTCACCGTCGGCCTCGGCCTCATGACCCTTGCCGGTCTTTGTTGCCTGATCATGCCGGGGAGCGTCGCGCAGATCATCGGCTTATCGGAAAGCGGCGCTCTATTTCTCGGCGTCACCTGCCTCGCCGGCGCGTTCGGCTATGTGACGCTCTCCGGTTTCTTGCGCGGTTCGCTTCGCCTGTTCCGCTGGTCGTTCGAAATGCCGCCGCTCACGATTGCCGCCGGCCAGGTCGTCGTCGGCACCGCCAACTTCCTTTGCGTCAGCGCCTGCCTGCACCAACTGGTGCTCGCGTTCGGAAACGCCGGCTTCTTCGTAACCGCGACGGCCTATGTCGGCGCCAATCTGACGGCGCTCGTCAGCCACGTCCCGGGCGGCATCGGTGTGCTAGAGGCAACGATTGCCTTTTTGCTCGGGCAGTCGGCGAGCATCGGCGCACTGATCGCCTTCAGGGCGATCTATTTTTTCCTGCCGCTGCCGCTCGGCTTGATTTCGCTGTCGATCGCGGAGTTGCGTCGCTGGGACAATGCAAGGAGCCTGGAAAGCAAGGCGAAAAGCTGAGCGACCCAGCGCCTGAGCAGGGCGCGGGTACGATGGAAGGGCCTGACCGGACTGTGCGGATCGACGATGTCGGTGGCCCAGACAAGGGCCGTCGCACCCTGGTTTTCGATCCCGTCGAAAGCCCGCAGACCGCGCTGACCCGTGCTCAGCCCGTCGACGACGGCGACGAGAGAACCGGTTTCCTGCAACATCCGTTCGACCTTGCGCGGCTCGACGTCGAGATGCTCCGCCAGGAGCGCGTTGCGCATGCCTGCGATCGCGGCACTTTGCTCCTCGTTCGCCGCCTCCACGGCGACGTCGCACTCCGTGTCGAACCCTTCCGAGCGATGGTTGAAGTTCGATGAGCCGACACGGAGGAACCGCTGGTCGATAACGACCACTTTGGAATGAATAATGACCTCCTGTTCCGAGCCGTCCGCTGCCGGAACGACAGGGTAGACGACCCGCAGCCTGCCATGGCGATCAGTCTGCTTCAGCCGCCGGATGAGGCGGTCGCGATTGCCGCCCATCACCACCCTTTCGAGAAAGCCATGCGAGCTGCGGGTGGTAACGACGATGATCTCCGGACCGTCGGGCTCCTGCAGTCGCTGGCCCAGCAGCTTACCGATCCGATGCGAGGCAAAATACTGGTTCTCGATGTAGATGTGGCGCCGGGCGCTGCGCAAAGCATCGAGACTGAGCCGCAGCGCCTCCTGTCGGCCCCGTCTTTTGCCGAAGCCCGGCTCGGTGCGGGCGATGGCA
This sequence comes from Sinorhizobium sp. BJ1, assembly GCF_002531555.1. NCBI lineage: Bacteria > Pseudomonadati > Pseudomonadota > Alphaproteobacteria > Hyphomicrobiales > Rhizobiaceae > Sinorhizobium > Sinorhizobium sp. BJ1. Next base: position 46,057 of record NZ_NWTH01000030.1, on the reverse strand, counting down.
ATCCGGCAATCCGTCAGAACCGGCTCAATGCCGGGCGGCCATGCGACCGCCGTTGAACTTGGAGCGCTTATGGCTTCGCCGACCGAGGACTTCCAGCGGGAGCGGCAGAGGTCTCCGATCGCTCGGCTCGCCTCCCCTTCCAGCAGCACCTGGATGTCATGCACCGGATCGTAGGCATTTCCGTCCGGATCGCGGCGCAGGTCATTCTCGGCCAGATGATCCGGCGTATCCCAGCGCCGCGCGGTCAGATCCATGCCGCCGGCGAAAGCGATGCGGTCGTCGATCGACACGAGCTTCTGGTGATGGGAGCCGCGCAGTGCGCGGTGGCTGGCGAAGCGAAGCTCGATCTGGGGATGCGAAGCCCATTCCTGCCTGCGAAACAACCGCAACGACTTTCCCGAATAGATCGGCCCCATCGCCCAAATCAGGATTTGGATTCTAAGCTTCGGCTTTTGCGCCACCAACCGCTCCAGCTTCGTGCCGAGCGCCTCGGCGTCCGGATCGTCCGGACGCAGCTTGATGCGTGGATCGAAATCCCATCCGGTGATCCAGACCTGCTCTTCCGCCTGTTCGAGCACTCGATCGAGACAGGCATAATAGGCGGCCCCGTCGATGAGGAAGGACACCCGCTCGGCGGGCGCGCTGCGCCAGATATTCTTCGCTTCTCTGATGATCGGTCGGCGTGCCCGGCGCCATCGGTTGGGCGGGCTTCCGGTGAAAGCGGTCTTCCAGGCCAAGCTTTTTTTCCCATCGGTGGCGGACTGCAAAAAGAATCCATTTCAACCGAGATTGTTCCCGTTGCACCTTCGCGGAACAAAGCTCGCGCGAATGGTGTTGTGCCGCAAGAGATGTCAAACCGACCCGCCATGCCTCTGCCCAACGCGACATACCGGCTGCAATTCCGAAACGGGATGGACTTCGAGAAGGCCGCCGGGTTGATCCCGCATCTCGCCGGGCTCGGCATCTCTCATCTTTATGCCTCGCCGATATTTTCCGCGGTTCGCGGCTCGGGGCACGGCTACGACATCGTTGACTTCGACGAGATCGATCCCCTTTTGGGCGGCCTCGACGGATTTCGCCGGCTCGCCAGCGACCTGAAAGCCCATGGGCTTGGGATCATCCTGGACATCGTGCCGAACCACATGGCCGCGCATTTCGAAAACCGCTGGTGGCACAGCGTCGTCGAATGGGGCCGGTCGAGCGGCTTCGCCGGTCATTTCGACATCGACTGGCGGCAGCCGCTCACCCTGCCCTTCCTGGGCGGGAGCTTCGAGGAGGAGCTCGCGGCTGGAAAGATACGGCCGGCATTCGACCGCGACCGGAACTGCCTGGCCTTCGCCTATCATGACGCGCTCTATCCTCTCAATCCGGGCTCCTATCCGGTCGTTCTTGAAAATTGCAGTCCCGCTCTCGACAGGCTTATCGCCGTCGCCAACAGAGCGGAACCGAGCGATGCGGCAGCCTTTCGCGCCGGGATAGCCTCGGCCGTGGAGACGCCCTCGGTCGCAGCCGCCCTGGACGAGCATCTCCAACGCGTCTCCGCCGACAGGCCGTTCTTAGAGCGGCTGCACCAGATGCAATCCTGGCGGCTCACAAGCTGGATAACCGCACGGGACAATCTCAGCTACCGGAGGTTCTTCGAGATAGCCGGCCTAGTCGGGCTGCGCGTCGAAGATCCGGCCGTCTTCGAGGCCACCCATCGATGCGCCCTTGGTCTCGTCGAGGCCGGTATGATCGATGGGCTCCGGGTGGATCACATCGACGGGCTTGCCGATCCCGAGGATTATCTTCATCGGCTGCGTGAGCGCGCCGGCGAGCACACATATCTCATCGTTGAGAAGATATTGGAAGCCAGCGAGCTACTGCCGGAGAACTGGCCGGTCGATGGTACCACCGGCTACGAGTTCATTTCGACTCTCGCCGAGCTCCTCACCGACGAGTCTTCCAAGCTTTGGAACGACGGCCACCGATCCGCGACGAAGATGGCCGTCACCGCATGCAAGCTCCAGGTGCTGCGCCACAATTTCAACACTGAAGTCAAAAGGCTCGCCGGACTTGCGGCTTGCCTGCCGGACGATGATGCTCCATCGACCGACGACAAACGGATGGCCGAGGCCATTCGTTTGTTGATCGCGGCGATGCCTGTCTACAGGACCTATCTCAGCGGTCGCGGCGCAAGCGAGCGCGACCGGCAGATACTCGGCGAGATCGCGCCCGAGGCGCGCGCTGCCGCACCGGAGGTCGGCGCTGAGATCGCTACGATCGTGGCTCGCCTGAAGTCGATTGACGGTTGCGCGGATCGACAAATGGCGGCCCAGTTCCGGACGCGCTTTCAACAGTTGAGCGGCGCCGTCATGGCCAAGGCCGTCGAGGATACGTTCTTCTATCGCCGAGGCGACTATCTCGCCGCGAACGAGGTGGGGGCCGCGGCCGACTGGACACCGCGTGGCGTCGACCGCTTTCATGAGAGGATGCGGGAGCGCGCCAGCAGAAGCCCCAGCGGCCTGTCGGCGACATCGACCCATGATACGAAGCGTGGCGAGGACGCACGTGCCCGGCTCCATGTGATCAGCGAGGCGCCTGAGCTCTGGGCCGCCGCAGTTGCCCGCTGGCGCGACATGAACCGCGCTCGCCATCAGCAGGGAGCCGACGCGCCGGAAGCATCGGTCGAGCAGTTCCTCTACCAGAGCCTGCTCGGCACCTGGCCCCTCGAGCCGCTGAGTGACCCTAAGGATCTCGCCTTCTTGCAAGAGCGCATGTCGAACTTTGCCGTGAAGGCGCTCCGCGAGGCCAAACTGAGGACGAGCTGGGACTCGCCCGACGAGGAATATGAAGCGGCGGTCACCGCATTTCTGCGCGACATGCTCGATTGGCGGCACCGAGAGTTTCTCGACGACTTCGAGAAAACGGCCAAACCGTTTGTCCATGCCGGGCTGATCAACAGCCTTTCGCAAACGCTGGTGAAACTGACTGCGCCGGGCATTCCGGACATTTATCAAGGCAGCGAGCGCCTCGATCTCTCCCTGGTCGACCCCGACAACCGCCGCGCTTTCTCACCGCGGCCCTCGCTGTCCGAACTGCCGCAACGGCCGACGATCCGCGACTTCGAAGACTGCAAGCAGGCCCTGATCGGGCTTTGCCTGAACTATCGCCGCGGCAGGGGTGCGGAGCTCCTGGCGAAGGGCGGATATCTCCCCCTGGACGTCCAAGGCCCCGCCGGCCGACACGCGGCTGCCTTCATGCGCTGCGCGCAGGATGGTCTTTCCGTCACCGTGGTCCCGCGGCTTGTCTTCCGCCACCTTGATGGGGACAGCCTGTTCCTGCCCGCCGGCCTTTGGCAGGACACCCATCTCCTCTGGCCCGAAGACCGTGCGCCCACACGATTGCGGAACCTCGCAACCGGCGAAACCGTCGAGCCTCGGCGCAGCATCCCAATGAGGGAACTTCTCGGCAGCTTCCCCGTCGCGTTCCTCTTTCCGGAATGATCCTGGCCGGACTCTCAGCGAACCCGGCGGAACCAGTCCTGCTCCTGCAGGGCCTTGATCCGGTCCAGATCGAAGTCCGCGATCACGAGCTCCGGCTGCGGTCCGCCCATGGCGAGGACCTTGCCCAACGGATCGACGGCAAATGACCGCCCGTCATCCTTGGGCGCCGGATAGTTCGCTACGGCCACGCCAAGGACGGACTGGAAAGCTAACGCCCGCACCCCTGCGACGCGCACGTCCCCGATCGCCGGATCGTCGACCAGCGGACAGCTGTTCGGAACGAGAATGAGCTCGGCGCCGTCTCGCACGAGGTCCGAAGCAACGTCCGGAAACTCCCGATCCATGCAGATCATGATGCCGATAGCGACCTCTCCGGCAGCCGTACTAAGCCGGGCTACCCTCGAGCTCTCGCCGGCGGCGCAGGCCTCTTCCGGAACGTCGAAAAAGCAGATGTGCCGCTTCCTCTGGTGGAGGAGCACGTCGCCATTGCTGTCGATCAGGACGGCCGAGTTGAAAGGTTTGGGGTCGCCGCACTCGAGAAAGGTCGCCACGACCGCCAGGCCGTTGCTGCGCGCCGCCTGCCGGAAACGCTCCACATAGGAGCAGTCGATCGGCACCGCCGCTTCGATCCAAGCCCGCCGGGCGGCCTCGTCTTCCGGATCGAAGCGGCTGTACCCGTTGGAAAACATTTCCGGAAAGACGACGATGTCGGCGCCTCTTGCGGCTGCCGACGCGAAGAGTGCGTCGACATCCGCATCGTTCGTCACCTGCGCCATCGCGACACGAAGGGACTTGCCTGCCAACGGATTTCTCCCAATGACCATTTAAACCAGCAGGCATCTAGGGGCTGTTCGGGCAGAATCAACGCTCAGACCCCTATGCTGCGCCTCGTGGCCAGAACAAAGAGCGCGCTGGCAAGCGTTGCGGCGGCACAATAGCTGATGGCGCCAAGCGGTCCGAAGCCGTCGACGAAGAGACCACCCAGAACGGCTCCGCCGGCAATCGCCACCTGAAAGGTCGCGACGATCAGACCGCCAGTGCTCTCCGCATGGTCCGGCGCGGCACGCACCATCCAGGTCTGGACGGCCACCGGCAAGGCCCCGAAGGCGAAACCCCAGAGGGTCACCGCGCCGGCCGAAACGAGCTTATTCGAACCGAAGACCACTAATGCCAGCGCCATGGCCGCGATGAGAAGGGTGCCGAGGCTGACGGCGGCCGTGATGCTGCGCTCAATGATCAGGCCGCCTGCAAGATTGCCGAAGAAGCCGCCAACGCCGTAGGCGAGCAGGATCAGCGAGATCGCCTCGATGCCAAGGGCAGGCACCTTTTCCAGGAAAGGGCGCACATAGGTGAAGCCGGCGAAGTGACCGGAGACGAAGAGCAGGACGGTCACGATACCGATGCTGATGCTCGGCCGGCGCAAGAGGTCGAACAGGAGCCTGAGGCTCGGCGCCGATTGCGGCGGCAGCCGCGGCACGCTTGCCATCTGCACGAGCAGGGTGACGGCGCCAAGTGCTGCCGCTACCAGGAAGGTGACGCGCCAGCCCCAGAGGTCGCCGATATAGGCGCCGAGGGGCGCGGCGCAGACCGTCGCGAGCGAGACGCCGGTGAAGATGATCGACATGGCGCGCGGCACGAGACGCATCGGTACGAGGCGCAGCGCAATCGCTGCCATCATCGACCAGAAGCCGCCAAGCCCGATCCCGAGGATGACCCGAGCGGCAAGCAGCATGGTGAGATTGGTGGCGAATGCCGCCAGCAGGCTGGAGAGGATCAGGGCAAGGGTGAAGCCCCACAGAACAAGCCGGCGATCGAAGCCGCGGGTGACGATCGCGATGGTTGGTGCTGCGATGGCGCCGACAACGGCGGTCGCCGTGACCGTCTGTCCCGCCGTGCCGTCGCTGATGCCGAGATCGGCCGCCATCGGCGTCAGGATGCTCGCAGGCAGGAACTCTGCGGTCACGAGTCCGAACACGCCTAGCGCCAGTGAAATGACGCCGGCCCAGGTCGGCTCGCTGCGTTCGTCGGTCGCATTCGCCACAAGGGGCGCATCGATGCTTGTCGCTATGTCTGTCATGGGGAATCTCCAACAATCCGGGTCCCGGTTAGATAAGCCGCGACGTCATGGACATTCCATGTTAGAAATTCCGGAATGCTTGATCATTCGTCCAAATTTCCGGCCTCAACCGCGGACGATTCCCTCACGGAGATGCTACGAGGCCTGCGCCTCGACGGCGTCGATTACGGCCGCTGCGAATTGGCGGCGCCCTGGGGAATCCGTTTCCCGCCACAGGAGGCGGCGCGGTTCCACTTCATCTGCGGCGCCTGCTGGCTGCGTGTTCCGGGTGATGAGTGGATCGAATTGAAGCGCGGCGACGCGGTGCTGCTGCCGCGCGGGATCGAACATGCGCTGGCGAGCGAGCCGGGTGAGCCTCTATCGCCGCTCGAAGCCTATTCCGTCCGCGAGGTCTGCCACTGCGTTTACGACGTCTGCGGAGGCGGGCGGGGCGAGACGACGATCCTGTTCTGCGGCAGCCTGACATTCAACGTCGATGCCATGCACCCCCTCTTGCGCATGATGCCCGACGTGATGCGCATCGATGCGCTGACCGCCAGCGAGCCGGCGATCCCGCACCTGCTCGACGCGATGGCGCGTGAAGTCGGTGCAAGCCGCGTCGGCTCGGGCGGCGTGCTGGCGCGCCTCGCCGATGTGCTCGCCGCCCTGATCATCCGCTCCTGGGTGGAGCACGGATGCGGCGACACGAGCGGCTGGATGGCCGCGGTCCGCCATCCGGCCATCGGCCGCGTCATCGCCGCCATTCATCTCGATCCCGAAAAGAACTGGACGGTGGATTTGCTCGCCAAGGTGATGGGCGCCTCGCGATCCGGCTTTGCCCAGCAGTTCCATTCCGTGGTCGGCGAAACGCCGGCGCGCTACCTGACGCAGGTGCGCATGCATCAGGCGCGGCAGTGGCTCAGCCGCGATCGGATGCGGATCTCGGTGGCGGCGCGGCGCTTGGGCTATGACTCGGAGGCGGCTTTCAGCCGCGCTTTCAAGCGCGTCATCGGCGTTCCGCCCAGCCACTATCGCGGCGCCGAGGAGCCCAAGATCGGTATCGGAAGCGACCGGTAAATCGGTAAACGCAAACACCCGGCATTGCTGCCGGGCGTCGACGCCGCACCGCACGAGGGAGGATCACGAGCGATGCGGAAATGAAGCTCTATTTACCGGCGTCGAGGCGATCGATTGCCTGGACATTGCCGGCCGAAGGGCCGTGCGGATCGAATTCGGAGGCGAGCCAGGTATCGACGATCGATTTCGCCAGCTCCGGGCCGATCACCCGCGCCCCCATGGTGATGATCTGCGCGTTGTTGGACTTGGCCGCGCGCTCGGCCGAATAGGTGTCATGGGTAAGTGCCGCTCGAATGCCGGGCACCTTATTGGCGGAGATGCAGACGCCGATGCCGGTGCCGCAGATCAGGATGCCGCGGTCGTTCTCCCCGGCCGTAATTGTTTTTGCGACTTGCTCCGACAGGTCCGCGTAGTAACCGGCCTGGCTCAGATCCTTGATCTCGACGTCACTCCGCGCGGCGAGATGCGCGGCGATGACGTCGAGCAACGGCTTGCCTGCACTATCGGCTCCGATCACGATTTTCATGGGGTTTCCTTTCCGCACTTGTTTTAATCCCTCAGCCGGTCAGATCGCGCCGGCGACACGCTTCAGAATGTCGAGATAGCCACCGACCTCCCAGGCGGAGCGGCCGATGAAGAGGCCGTCGATATAGGGCTGGGCGATCAGTTCCTCGCAGTTGCCGGGATTGACGCTGCCGCCGTAGAGCACCGGCACAGCGACGCCGAGAGCGGCCTCGGCCACCTCGGCAATCCGCCGGTGGCGGGCGTCGGCATAATCGGCGGTCGCCGGGATGCCGTTGACGCCGATCGCCCAGACGGGCTCGTAGGCAAGCAGGATCGACGCCCGCTTCGCGTCACCATCAAGGAAGGCGAACGCTCCTTCCACCTGACGCTTCAAGACCGCATCCGCCTCGCCCGCCTCCCGCTCAGTGAGCGTCTCGCCGATGCAGATCAGCGGAACGAGACCGTGCCTGACGGCCGCCGCCGTCTTGAGACCGACGGTGCGATCGGTCTCGCCGAAGTGTTCGCGGCGCTCGCTGTGACCGAGTTCGACGAGATCGAGGCCGCAATCCTTCAGCATTAAAGGAGAAATCTCGCCGGTCCAGGCGCCGGCATCCTCCCAATGCATGTTCTGCGCACCGACCTTGACGCTCGTCGCCTTCAGTCGCTGCTTGACCTCGCGGACCGTCGTAAAGGGCGGAATAACGAAACGCTGGATGCGCAGGTCGCGCTCCGCGTCGGCCGCCGCCAGGCCATCGGCGAAGGTCAGCGCCTCCGCAAGCGTCTTGTTCATCTTCCAACTGGTGCCGACCCAGAGCCGCGATTTGCTCATGCCTCTTCCGCCATTTTCCGATTGCTGACTGTGATGAGCGTGACACCGGCATCGCTGAGCGCTGCAGCGTCGCCTTCCGAGACCTCGCTGCCGGTCAGCACCGCATCGAAGACGTCGAGCCCGGTCAGGAAATGCAAGGCCGAGCGCCCGAACTTGCCGTGATCGACGAGCAGGTATTTGCGCGTCGCCGATTTCACCATCTGCCGCTTGGTCTGCACGACCTCCTCGTCCTGGTGGAAGGCGGTCGCGCCGTCGATTGCGGAGCTCGACAGGAAGGCGACGTCGGCGCGCAGCGAGCGCAGCGCCTCCTCGGTGACGATTCCAAAGAAGCCATTGAATTTCTTGCTGTACTGGCCACCGAGCGCGATCAGGCTGATGCCCGGGGCGCCCGATAGTTCGGCAATGACGCCGAGATTGTTGGTGATGACGGTGAGCGGGCGGATCTCCTTGAGACAAGCGGCAATCGCACCGGCGGTGGAACTATCGTCGATGATGACGCTCTGGCCGGGTTCGATCAGCGTCGCCGCATGCTCGGCAATACGCCGCTTCTCGCTCGTCGCGACCTTCTCGCGGTAGCGGAAATCGCTTTCGAACTGCGGGCTCGATTGGATCGAAGCGCCGCCATGGACCTTGCGCAACAGCCCCGCCTGCTCGAGGTCGTCGAGATCGCGATGCACCGTCATCTTGCTGACGCCAAAACGAATGGCGAGGTCTTCGACGGAGGCCGTTCCCGCCTCCATCAAAATGTCCATGATCGTCTGTCGCCTGTCTTCCGGTTTCACTGCCATCGTCCTCTTCGGTACGGAACTGCCTCCGTAACCTAAACAGGAATTAACATACCGATGTGATTTTTCAACTTACACTCTGAGCTTTTGTGATATTTCGATGTGATTTTTATCGACGGGTTACCCCCGTATCGATGTAAGGTTCCCAGAATTCCACCGACTCGCGGATCATCTCGACCACTCGGTGATCGGTCGGCTCGCGTTCGCGAAACGAAAGTTCGAGGCAGATCTCGTTGTCCGTCCCGCCGCCCCTTCTGACGGCATCAAGCAGCCGCTCGGGCGTGATGCGGCCATCCTTGTTGTAGGCGGCTGTAAAGGGCCAATGGCCGCCCTTGTTCATCGACGACTGCTTGATGTGGATGATCGGCGATTGCCGCGGAAAGGCTTCCGCCCAGGCATAGGGATCAATGTCGGCCGGGTTGTTCGACGTCACGTCGCCATGGTCGATATCGACCATCATCTTCATCGGAATCGGCAGCTCGGCCCGCGCGAGACGGCGGTCGAGCTCACGGCAGGCCTCGATCGTATGGCCGAATTCGCGGCCGACCGACATCGGTTCCCAGAAGACATAGGAGAGGCCAGCCGCCCTGGCGTGCTCTGCCACCTCGCGCCAGCAGTCGATGGCAATCGCCATCAGGTCCTCGCGCCGCACCGGATCGTGGTAGTCCCTCAGGGTGAAGATCGCGAATTGTGTACCGACCCCGGATGCGCCGAGCTCGGCCGAGATGTCGGCGAAAGTCTTGAACCAGTCGACATAGTAGCGTCGCACATCCGGGTCGGGATGGCCAAAATGGTTGAGCCGGCCATAGGGACCTGTCATCCCGGAGGTGATCTTAACGCCGGTGCGGGCAAGTGCGGCCCGGAATTGCCGGGTCACCTTGCTGACCGTCGCCGCCGGCCAGCCCGGATTGACGAATTCGTGGGTGAGTTGCACATAGCCGATGCGGATCTTCTCGGCGATCGTGTCGATCAGGTCGTCCGGCTCGGCGAAGCGGTTGACGAGGGGATTGGTGTTGAGCGACAGCGTGAAGGCCATGGCCGGTCTCCTGGCTACCAGAGAAATTGCGGGAGAATGAAATCGGGCATGGCAGCGTGCTCGGCGAAGAGCCGCCGGCGCTCACCCTCCGACTGGTGCTCGAGAATGCCGGTGGCGACCAGCACCGAACCGAACCCGGCGGCGGCCGCACCGGCGATGTCATGCTCGACGCTGTCGCCGATAGCGCAGACCCGCTCCGGATCGGGCCGGCCGAGGAAATCGAGCGCGAAGTCGTAGATGTCGGGGAACGGCTTGCCGATCCAGCGGACCTTGCCGCCGAGCCCTTCATAGCGTTCGGCGATGCGCCCGGCGCCGAAGGCCAGACCGGTCCTCGTCAGCATCAGCTTATCGGGGTTTGTGCAGAGGCAGGGGACACCGCGCCGCGCCGCGGGTCGAAGCAGGTCCTCGTAATGGACAAGCGGATGGACGTCGCCCTCGCTTCCCGCAAGCAGCACGATATCGGCCTCCTCGCCGCTCTCGGTCCGGACGAGATCGAGGCCCTTCAGCGGCGACAAGTCGCCGTCGCGGCTGATCAGCAGGCATTTACGCGTCTTGCCCTCTGCGGCCGCCCCCTCCAGCTTCAGGAGCTGCCAGGCAACCTCCCCCGACGTCAGGAACCAGTCCCAGCTGCCGGGCTCGAAACCAAGTTCTGCCAGGCGGCGGTCGTTTTCCGCCGAGCGCTTGCCGGAATTCGATAGGATGATGACCCGCTTGCCAGCCTGCTTGAGGCGGACAAGCGTCTCGGCGGCACCCGGATAAGGTTCGCGTCCGTCTCTCAAGACGCCGAACTGGTCGACCAGGAAGGCATCATAGCTGTCTGCGATCGCCGATATGCCGGGGATTGTGCGGATGGCGCTCATAGCACGCCCGCCTCCCTTGCGCCGGACAGCGCAAGCCGCGCCGTGCCGGCGGCCGCCTCCTCGGAGCGCGCCGGCAGGAACGGTACGCCGAGTTTGCGCGCCCGGATCGCCGTCCAGGCCGGGTTCCTGGCGCCGCCGCCGACGGTGCGGACCGAGCGAAGGCGGGGGCTGCCGAGCGATACGAGCCGCTCATAGGCGAGGCTCTCGACGCCGGCGATCCCCTCGAAGATCGCCTTTAAGAATTCCCCGTCGTCGGCCGGGCGCGGCGTCATGCGCGGCATAAGCTTGGGATCGGCGATCGGAAAGCGTTCACCGGGTTTCGTCAAGGGGTAGAAATCGAGCCCCGTCTCCGTGTTGGGATCGATCGGCGCCGAAAGTTCGGCGATCCGCTCGGCGCTGAAATGCGCGGCAAGCACCGCGCCGCCCGTGTTGGAGGCACCGCCGGCAAGCCACATGTCGCCGATCCGGTGGCTGTAGAGCCCATAGTCCGGGGCAAACAGCGGCCTGTCCGACAGCATCTTCACCGTCAAGGTCGTGCCGAGCGCGCTGACGCCGTCGCCCGGCTTGTCGGCGCCGGTGGCCAGGAACGAGGCGCAGCCGTCCGTTGTCCCGGCAACGACAACCGTATCGCCCGGCAGTCCGAAGGCTGCCGCCGCCGCCGGCGAGATCGTCGCAACGGGCGCGCCGGCCGGCATTACGTCCGGCAGCAGTTCGGTCCTCGCACCGGTGTGGGCGAGCCAGTCAGGCCAGCATCGGCTGACCGGATCGTAGCCGCTCTTCAGCGCATTGTTCTCATCGGTAACGTCGTAGAGGCCGGTAAAGTGCCCGGCGAGCCAATCCGCCTGGTGGATCACACGGAAGATGCCGGGGAGCGGTTGAAACGCCAGCAGCTTGGCGAGGCCGGAGGTCGTACCATGCGCGGCGCTTTCCTTTGGAGCATGCGCAGCAATGCTGTCGAGGATGGCAAGGTCGGCGACCGGATCGTTATACATCAGTGGCGTCGCGAGCGGCGCGCCGTCAACGCTGACCGGCAGCATCGTGCCGGAGGTGCCGTCAATGCTGATCGCACGCACGCGCGCCGGATCGATCGCCGCGAGCGTCTCCAGAAGGGCCGCCTGCAGAGCCTTCCACCAACCGAGCGGATCACGATGATCGGAGGAGAAGGCGGCAAGCTTGGCGGTGCCCGACGCGACGATATCGCCGCCGCTGTCCATCGCAACGGCGCGGACGCCGGACGTGCCGACATCGATGCCGAGGACGAGCCTGCCTTCCCCGCTCATTGCAGCACCTGCCCGGCCCGGTTCAGCTGCTGGCGGTATTTCTCCGCATCCCAGCCGAGCAGCTCGGCATTCTCCGCGTCCGTCAGATAACGCAGTCGCGCGCTTGCCGGAATGCGCGAGGCTACATCCGAGAGGCAGCGCGCCATGGCGAGCGCGCCGGCGGAGGCGTCCTTGAGGACCAGTACGCCCTTGCCCGGAAAAAGAAGAACCGGCGGCAGGGTCTCTCCGGCGGCGCGAAACCGCTCCTCGAGCGAAAGCGCCGTATCCTCCGGAGCGGCGATCACCGACCCCTTGCCGAGAAAGATCACATGATCGGGATAGAGGCTGCCGCCGGCAGCAATCCTGCAGCTCTCGAGATCGGTTGCGGCGTCGTGCAGTCTTGCGTCTTCGGGGAGGCGATAGGCGCTGTTGACGGCAAGGCGCGACAGCGTGGGCAGGTCGGCTGCCGGAGCCGTGCGGACGAGCCCGGCAAAACGATCCGAGACGTCGACAAGAAGAAGCGCTGCATCCTCGATCGTATCGCCGGCGACCGCAAGCCCGTGATTGCCGAGCACCAGCACGGAGGTGTCCGCGTCGATCCGTTCGCCGATCGCCCTGGCGAGCGGCAGGCCAGGACGGGCATAGGGAACGAAGGCATGAGGAATGCCGGCAAGCCTTTCGGCCGCGATGGCCGCAGCATTGGTCTGCACCGCGGCTGCGATCGTCGCGACGCAATGAACGTGGAGCACCACCTTCTGCGGCATCAGCGCGTGCACCGTGGTCTCGATCGACGGCCTGAGTCCGGAAGGGTTGAGCGCCTCGATGACGAAATCCTGGGCCTTCTCCGCCGCCGGGTCGTCCTGCTCCAGGGCGTCGAGCAACGGGTCGAGCGCGACCGGCACCATAATATCGCGCTTACTGGCCTCGGCTAGCCAGAGGCCCGAAGCCTTGATCCAGAGGGTGTCGCCCTCCTTGATCGAGGTGTTGCCGCCCGCGCCCTGGACGAGCTCCGGATCGGCGCCGATGCGAGCTGATAGATCCAGAAGCGCTTCGAATTCGGAGCTTCGCAACATCGCCTGCCCCTTTCTCATGCTGCCGCCTGCTGACCCTCGAGCCAGCCGGCGAAGGCCCGCTTTTCGGCTTCGCTCATATGAAGGCCATGTTTCGTGCGGCGCTCGAGCAGATCTTCCGCCGTACGCGCCCATTCGGTGTCGATCAGGAAGCGGGCTTCGCGCTCGCGGAAAAGCCGGCTGAAGGCCGTGCCGAGCTCCTCGATCGAGGTGGCGCCGCCGATCAACGCGTGTGTCCGCGTGCCGTAGAGCCGGGCATAGTGCTTGGTGAGATCGGCAGGCAGCCAGCGATAGCGGGCGCGAAGCTCGCCGAGGAACTGGTCAAAATCCGCATCCGCCATGTCGCCGCCGGGCAAGTGGGCACCCGCCGTCCAGGCCGTCCCGATCTTTGGAAAGAATGGCTTCAGCCGCTCCAGCGCATGTTCGGAGAGTTTGCGGAAGGTGGTGATCTTGCCGCCGAAGACGGAAAGCAGCGGTGCCTCTCCATTTGCCGCATCCAGCTCGAAAATATAGTCGCGCGTCACCGCCGAAGGGTTCTCGGCATTATCGTCATAGAGCGGCCGGACCCCGGAGAAGCTCTGGATGATGTCCGTATCGGTGAGCTGCTGCTTGAAATAGCGGTTCACCGACTTCAGCAGGTAGGCGATCTCGCCGGCATCGGCCGCGACGTCCTCCGGCCGTCCCTCGTAGGGAATGTCGGTAGTTCCGATCAGTGCCAGATCGTTCTGATAGGGATTGACGAAGATGACACGCTTGTCGGGATTCTGGACGAGATAGGCCTGCCGCCCCTCCCAGAACTTCGGCACGACGATATGGCTGCCCTTGACCAGCCGAACGCTGCGGCGCGAGTTGAGCCCGGCGACCCGGCCGATCACGTCATTGACCCAGGGGCCGGCGGTGTTGACAATGCAGCGCGCCTTGACCTCGGTCTTGGCGCCGGTCTTTGCATCGGTCAGCTCGACATGCCAGAGATCGCCGCGGCGGCGGATGCTGGTACAGGCGGTGCGCGTCAGGACCCGGGCACCCCTCTTCGCTGCATCGAGCGCGTTCGAGACGACAAGCCTGGCGTCGTCCACCCAACAGTCGGAATATTCGAATGCCTTGCCATAGGCCGGCTGGACCGGAGCGCCTTCCGGCGCGGTCCTGAGGTCGAGCGTCCGGGTGCCCGGCAAGCGCTTGCGGCCGCCGAGATGGTCGTAGAGGAACAGGCCGAGGCGGACGAGCCAGGCTGGGCGGTCGACCGGATTATGCGGCAGCACGAAGCGCATTGGCCAGATGATGTGCGGCGCCGATTCCAGGAGCACCTCGCGCTCGATCAGCGCCTCGCGTACCAGCCGGAACTCGTAATATTCGAGATAGCGCAAGCCGCCATGCACGAGCTTTCCGGATCGCGAGCTGGTGCCCTGGGCAAGATCGTCCTTCTCGCAAAGCAGAACGGAGAGCCCCCGCCCCGCCGCGTCGCGGGCAATGCCCGCGCCGTTGATGCCGCCGCCGATGACGAAAAGATCGTATGTCCCGGTGTCGCTCATCGCCGCCCTCAACACGGATTGACCGGCGGCAGGCCGGCGATGTAGCGGCGCACCTCTTCCGCCGCCATTTCGGCCGCATAGGTGACGGTTCGGACCGAAGCACCTGCGATGTGCGGCGTGAGGGTGACGTTGGGGAGCTTCAGCAACGGCCAGTCTTCCGGCACCGGCTCGACCGCGAAGGTCTCCAGCATGGCGCTTGAAAGGTGGCCGCCGACAAGGTTTTCATGGAGCGCCTCATAGTCGCAAAGCGGCCCGCGTGCGGTGTTCACGAAGATCGCCCCCGGCTTCATCTTCGCGAAGGTCTCCGCGTTCATCATGTTCTGCGTTTCTGCGGTGACGCGCGGATGCAGCGTCACCACGTCCGATCGCGCCAGCAGGTCGTCGAGCGAAACGTGCTCGACACCGGCATTGCGGTCCTCGGCGCTGAGCTGCACATAGGGATCATGGACGAGCACCCTGGTGCCGAAGGCGCGCAGCAGTCTGACAACCTTGGTGCCGATGTTGCCGTAGCCTATGACGCCGACGATCATCTCCGAAAGCTCCCGCCCCGTGCGGTCGGCGCGATAGAGATCGCCGCGCCATTCGCCTCGCCTCAGCGCCTCGTGGCCCACCCGGATCAGCCGCGTCTCGGCCAGGATGGCGCCGATCGTGAACTCCGCCACCGCACTCGCATTGCGGCCGGGCGTATTGACGACCCGTACGCCTGCATCGCGGGCGGCATCCATGTCGATATTGACCGGACCGCCGCGCGAGACGGCGACGAGCTTCAAGTTCGGCAGTTGCGAAAGCATCGCCCGCGACACGGGCGCAAGCTGCGTGACCAGGATTTCGGAGTCGCCGATGAAATCGACGATTTCGTTCGGCTTGCCGAGATATTCCTTCAGTCCATCCATGCCCTCGATCGCATAGCCATGTTCCATCGCCACGTCCGGCCAGGGCTGTTCGAGGGTGCGGATCTCATGCCCGTCGCCGCAGGCCGCGACGATCTTGTCGCGGAACACATCCGGCAGCATGAACCGGTCGCCGATGATGGCTATCTTCTTCATTTCGGTCTTTCCTGTTGATCTGCCGATCCGGCCGCGTGGGAGAGCGCGTGCCAGACTGGCCTGAGCGCGAGGCGCGACTGCTGGTAGGCGGGGAAAAGCGCGTCATAGCGACGGACGAGCGCCGCGTCGGCCGGTTCGGCCGGTCGCTGGTGCGGCCGCACCCACTCGCCGACGCAATCGGCCATCGAAGGATAGATGCCGAGCGAAACGGCGGCGATCATCGCCACGCCCGCGGCACCCGCCTCTTCGCGTTCGCTGGTCTGGATGCTGGCGCCCAACGCACCGCCGAGGATGCGGCGCAAAGAGGCGCTCCGCGCCGCCCCGCCGGTCAGGCGAATGCATTCGGGCAGCGGCCCCATTTCGGCGTAACAATCGCGGGCCGCAAGGGCGAGGCCGTCAAAGACGGCGCGCACCATGTCGCCGAAGCCGTGGGTGCTGGACAGCCCCACGAAGGAGGCGCGCGCCGAGGCGTCGACGAAGGGCCCCCGCTCGCCGGCTTCGGAAATATAGGGCTCGAAAAGAAGCGGCGTGCCCTTCGCTTCCTGCAGCCAGCCATCCACATGCGCCAACAACTCGCCCTTGGACTTCTCGACCCCCATCCCCTTGAGCACGCCGCCGGCGATCGAAAGGATCCAGTCGATATTGAGCGTCGCCGCCATGTTCGACTGCATCTGCGTATAGGTGTTCGGGATCGGCATGCACATCGTGTAGCCGGTCAGGTCCCGGTTGAGCCGAACGTCATCGGCGCTCGTCGCCAGGCGCATATGCATGCCGGTCGAGCCGATAATCGAACAGCCGGCGTCGGTCCCCGGGTCATAGAGCCCGGCGCCGAGCGCCGTGCACACCACGTCGACATAACCGAGCACCACGGGCGTCCCGGCCGGGAGGCCGATCGCCGACGCGGCGGCCTGCGACAGCGGATGATGCGATGTTGCGCCATCGACAATTTCCGGCAGCAGATGCTTGAGACTTTCGAGGCCGAGAAAGGAAATCACCGCATCGCAATATTGGCGCGTGCGGAAATCGCCGAAGGTGAAGTTCGCCTCCGATGGATCGGTGGCGCGCTTGCCCGTGAGGTTGAAATAGAGCCAGTCCTTGCAGTGGAAGGCCGTGGTCGCGCCGGCAAGCATCTCCGGCGCATTGTCCTTCATCCAGCGCAATTGCGGCCCCTGCTGGCAGGCGGCGAGTCCGGAGCCGGTGCGCGAGAACCGCTCGACATCGCCGCTGTCGCCACGCAGCCGCTCGACCGTCTCGCTCGCACGTGCGTCGAGCCAGAGCCAGCCCTTGCCGACCGGCTCGCCGACGCTGTCGATCATCCAGGTGCCGTCTCCCTGACCGGTCACCGCGATCGCAGCAACACGGCCAGGGAGGTTCTCGATCCTGGTCGAAAGCTCGACCAGGGTTTTCACGGTATCCGTCCAGGTGCGGCGCAGGTCCTGGACGCTGCCGGTGCGCCCCACCGCCTCATAGCTGTTCGGAACGGCTGCCATGGCGATCTGCCGACCGCCGAGGTCGAAAGCCACCGACTTGATGACCGACGTCCCCGCATCGATGCCGATCAGGATGTCGCGCATCAGGCGAGCTCCTCTCCATGCGAGATCGCCATGCCGCTATCGCCATCGAAGACGTGGAGGCTCGCCGGTTCGAGGCGGATTCCGATCGGCTGCCCGACCTCGAGATTTGTCCGATCGTGCTCGACCAGGACCAAGGTGCCGCCGGCGAAATCCGCCGCGATATGCGTCTGGTCGCCAAGCCACTGATTGACGGCGACGCGGCCGGTGACACCGTCGGCACTGCGCTTGACCGCATAGGGCCTGACGCCGAGAACCACCTGTTGGCGTTTTGTCAGCGCGTCGCGGACAGCATGCGAGAAATCGGAAGCCGCGTAGTCGAGCCGGATACCGTCCTTGAGCCCAAAGGCAAGGCGGCTTTCGGAGGCCGTGACGCTCGCCTCGAAGACGTTCATCGGCGGCTCACCGACGAAGGTACCGGTGAAGAGATTGGCCGGCCGCTCCTTGATCCGCTGCGGCGTGTCGAACTGCTGCAGCACGCCGCCTTCCATGACGGCGATGCGGTCGGCAAGCGCATTTGCTTCGGTCTGGTCGTGGGTGACGAGAATGGCGGTCAGGCCGCGTTCCTTGATGTAGTGCTTGATGCGACCGCGCAGCACGGCGCGCAATTGCGGCTCGAGCTGCCCCATCGGTTCGTCGAGCAGGTGCAGGCTCGCGTCGCGGATCAACGCCCGCCCCAGCGAGGCACGCTGCTGCTGGCCACCGGAAATCGAGCTCGGATAGCGGCCGAGTATATCCTCGATCTCGAGCAGCTTGGCGATGCTCGCCACCTTCTCGTCGACAGTGCTGTGCGCCAGCTTCGAAGCCTTGAGCGCGAAGGCGATGTTTTCCCGCACGGTCAGCGGCGGATAGAGCGAATAGCCTTCGAACGCCATTGCCACGTTGCGGCGAACCGGCGGGAATGTCTGGATCTCGCGGCCGCCAAGCGAGATCTTGCCGCGCGACACCGCCTCGAAGCCGGCGATCATCCGCAAGGTCGAGGTCTTGCCGCAGCCGGACGAGCCAAGGAGCGCGATGATCTCGCCCTTTCTGACATTCATGCTGAGTTTCTTGACGGCGTGGACGCCGTAATCGATCGGGCCGTAGAACTTGTCGACGTCCTTCAACAAAAGCGCGATGTCGCTCATGCCGCTTCTCCATTGCGCTTGGAGGCAACCTCCGATGGCCGCATCAGCCGGCCGCTTTCCTTGTCGAACAGCAGGGTCGCCCGGCTGTTGACGGCAAGGTGCGCGGGTCCGGCCACCGGGCCCGGCGTTCCGGCCGGACGCGAGACAAGGATTTCCCGGCCGCGCGCGGTCAGCGTCAGGGTCACGGTCTTCTCGTTCAGCGGCGTTTCCGCCTCCACCCTGACGGGGATCGCACCCGGCGCCGAGGCTTCGGTGAAGGCGATGCTTTCCGGCCGGATGCCGAGGACGCACGATTTGCCGACGATTTCCGCCCCGAAGCCTGGCAGGCGGAGGCGGACGCCGGAGAGTTCCGCGAAGGCGCCGTCAGGGCCGCGCTGCGGCACGACGTCGAGCAGATTGATCGTCGGGTCGCCGAACAGCCGGGCGATCTCGATGTCCGCTGGCGTGTTGTATATGTCCGCCGGTGTGCCGACCTGGCGCAGGCGTCCCTCAAACATGACGGCGATCCGGTCGCCGAGCGCCATCGCTTCCTTGTAGTCCTGGGTGACGTAGATGACCGTCGCGCCCTGCGCGGCGAGAAGCCGGGGCAGTTCCAGGCGCATCTCGAACCGCAGCTTGGCATCAACGTTGCGCAAAGGGTCATCGAGCAGCAGCAGCGGCGGCGAGCCGACCAGCGCGCGGGCAAGCGCCGTGCGCTGCTTCTGCCCGTTGGAAAGCGCCTTCGGATGGTGAGTGAGCACGTGGTCAATCTTCAGGAGCTTCGCCACCTTCTCGACCCCGGCAGCGATCGCCTCCTTCGACGACCTGCGAGCCGTCAGTGCGCTGGCGATATTGTCGAAGGCGCTCATATGCGGGAACAGCGCGAAGTTCTGGAAGGCCATGCCAACGCCGCGATGCTCCGCATCGACGTCCGTCATGTCCTCGCCGCCAATCAGCACCCGGCCCGCGTCCGGATCGATGACGCCGGCGACGAGCCTCAGAAGCACCGTCTTGCCGGCACCGGACGGGCCGAAGAGCACCAGCCGCTCGCCATCGCCGACATCGAGCGAGAGGTCGTCGAGGACCGTCTGGCTCTTGTAGCGCTTGACGATGTTCTTCAGTTGCAGGGTGGTCATATGCGATTATCCCTTCACCGCACCGAGCGACAGGCCTTCGACGAGGTAGCGCTGGGCGTAGAGTGCGAGAGCAAGCGTCGGCGTGATCGACAGCACGATGGCCGCGGCGATCTGGCCGTATTGGATGCCCGAGGCGGTGACGAAGGCAAGCGCGCCGACCGTCACCGGCTGTTTGTCGGCCGATGCCAGCACCAGTGCGAAGACGAAATTGTTCCAGGCGAAGATGAAGGCGAGCAGGCCGGCCGCCGCGATCCCCGGCCCCGCCAGCGGCAGGGCGATCTTGCGGAAGGTCGCGAACCAAGAATGGCCGGCGATGCGATAGGCATATTCGACATCGGCCGAGATGTCCTCGAAATAGCCGCGCACGATCCAGAGGATGAGCGGCAGGCAGATCAGCTGGTAGACCCAGATGAGGCCGAAATAGGTGTTCGAGAGACCGAGCCACTGGAAATATTGGGTCAGCGGCAGCAGCACGAGCAGAGGCGGTGCGAAGCGGAAGGAGAGCAGCGTGAAAGCGATGTCCTCCGAACCCCTGAACTTGTGCCGCGCGAAAGCGTAAGCGGCGGGTACGCCGAGGAGCAGCGCCACGGCAACTGAGACTACGGAGAGGAACACCGAGTTCCCGAGGTTGCGCATAAAGGCGATGTCGAGCGTTCCGGCGGCGGTCTGCAGTCTGCCGGTGATCAATGCCGCATAATTGTCGAGTGTAGGCGTGAAGACTACCGATGGCGGTATCCTGAGAATCGTCTCGTTTGTCTGGAAGGACATCAGCAGGATCCAGACGATCGGGAACATGAAGAAGACGACGACCAACGTCAGGGCGACGCCGCGCAGGGCCCGTTCGAGCGGAGACATGGTTTCCATCTTGACCTCCTACGCCTCGCCGCGGGCGCGTTCGCGCAGCCGTAGCCAGTTCTTGATAAAGACGTTCGACAGCGCGTAGGTGATTGCCCACAGGATGATCAGCAGCGCGGCGGAGCGGCCGACATTGGTCGACTGGAAGAAGTTGAGATAGGCCTCGACCTGGAAGACGGTCAGCGTATCGCCCGGACCACCCTGGGTCATCGCATAGATGATGTCGAACTGCTGGATCGAGTCGAGCAGCCGGAAGAGCGTCGCCGTCAGGATATAGGGCGTCAACATCGGCAGGGTGATGCGGAAGAAGACGAAGGTGCGCGGTACGCCGTCGAGCGCCGCCGCCTCGAAGGGCTGGGTCGGCAGCGAGCGCAGGCCGGCCAGCAACAGGATCATGATGAAGGGCGTGTAGACCCAGATATCGACGAGTACGACGGTCAGGAGCGCCGTGTCCGGTGAGGATGCCCAGCGGAAGTTCTCCAGTCCGATCAGACTGGCGAAATAGCTCAGGATCCCGAAGCCGGGATTGGTCATCAGCTTCCACATCAGCGCTGCCAGCGCCGGTGCCGTCATCAGCGGCAGCAGCAGCATGATCGAGATGAAGTTGTTCACGGTCGAGCGCCGCTGCAGGAGCAGCGCGATGCCGAGGCCGAGCAGAAGCTCCAGGATCACCGTGGTGCCGGCATAGAGCAGCGACACCCTGAGCGTGTTCCAGAAGCCCGGATCGGTGAAGAAATTCAGATAGTTCTCACCCCAGTTGAACTGGCGTGCCCAGGGCTGGCTCAGCCGGTAGCGCTGGAAGGAATAGACCACCGCCGAGAAAAACGGGATCAGGATGCCGATGCAGACGAGAAGCGCCGGCAGGGAAAGCACATAGGGCAGAACCCTCTTGCTGATCCTGAACCCGCGGGTCCTAGCCCCGGATAGCGTCACTGAAGCCATGGCCAGCTCCGTTCAATTGCTTGTCGATGGCGATGAAGGGGCCGGCCGCGGCCGGCGCAGCCAGACCCCCTCCTCGTATGCCCGGTTAACGTCAGTGGACCGGCCCGCCCAGGGACAGACCGGCATCGCCGCAAATCAGCCGAGACCAGCTTCCGCAAGCTGCCGGTTGATGCTTTCGGCTAGCTTGTCGAGGCCCTCGTCGACCGGCACTTCCTTCGCCACCATCTTCTGGAGCGTCGCCGCCCATTCGGTGGTGAGGTCGAAGAACAAAGGCTGGGCGGTGAAGTGGATCTTGGCGCCCGGCGCGGAAATGTCGTGCATCTCGACATAGCCCGGATAGCTCTTCTTCAGCCGTTCGCGGAAGATCTCGTCCTTCCAGACGGAAGCCCGAACCGGATTGACGAAATCCATCTTGGTCGCGCCGAAGATCGCGTGCTCGAGGCCGCTCGCCCATTGCAGGAAGTACCAGGCCGCATCCTTGTCCTTGGAGAAGTTGGACATCGACAGCGACCAGATCCAGATGTTCGGCGTCGGTGCCGATGCGGCCGGATTGGCGGCGAAGGGCGCATAGGCGAGCTTGCCGGCCATCTTGTTATCGCCGCCGTTCATGAAATAGCCGAGAATGTCGGCGTCGTAGATCATGGCGGAGGCGCCGGCGCCGAGGTCGGTGCCGACCTGATACCAGGTATAGGTCGACCAGTCCTTCGGGCCGCTTTCCTGGATCATCTGCACCCACTTGGCGTGGAAGGCTTTCGACTCCGGCGTGTTCATCGCGGCCGATAGCTTGCCGTCGGCCGAAACGTTCAGGTCCTTCTGGCCGAAGTTCGCGTAGCCGGAGAGGAAGCCCGGATGGATGGTGGCCCAGGAACGCGAGCCGCGCACGCCGATGCCGTAGACGCCACCACCGACGTCCTTGGTGAGCTTTGCGGCGGTCGTCAGCAGTTCATCGAGGTTCTTCGGAACACCGACCCCGACCTTGTCGAACATCTCCTTGTTGTAGGAGAGGTTGTTCTGCTCATAGCCCCACGGAATGCACCATTGCTTAGCGTCTTCCGAACCGAGCGCGCCGCCCGGCTGGCCGTTCCAGGCGCAGGATGCCTTGACGCCCGGCAGGAAATCGTCCCAGCCATATTGCGGGTTGGTCTTCGACGCATCCTTGATCCACTCGTTGAGGTCGGTGATCCAGCCGGCCGGACCGTAGGTCCAGGTCATGTAGGCACCGGTCATGAAGGCATCGTATTCCGTCGAGCTCGATGAGAGCGCCGCCGTCACCTTGTCGAAATAGACGTCCTCGGGGAAGACGTCGTAGGTGACCTCCATGCCTGTCAGGTCCTTGAAGGCCTGCAGGTTGGCGATCATAGCGTCGGCATAGGGATGCTTGTTCAAGAGCAGCTTCACCGACTTGCCGGAATGCGCCTTCCAGTCGAAGTCGGCGGCAAGCGCCTCGGTCGACATCATGTTGAACAAAGTCCCTGCGGTGCCGGCCGTCAGACCTGCCGCACCCAGGCCCTTCAGCAGGCCGCGGCGGTCCACCTCCCCGCGCAGGAATGCGCTTATGAGGTCTTTCTCCTTTTCATACATCTGTTCTCTCCTCCGTTGCGGGTAAGAATGCTCCGCTGAGCTGACCGGCTACCCGACCGGCATTGCCTCCCGGCCGCGGTGGTTTCCTCCCCTTACCGCGGCCTCAAATGTTGCCCGCTAGACGGCGAGCGCTTGCGCCGTTCGCTCGTCGGTGATGAGCCCGTTCAGGAGCCCGCTTTCGAGCACGGCACGGATCGCCCGTGCTTTGATCCTGCCGCCGGCGACCGCCACGGTGCGGCGGTCCCGCAAGTCCTCCCGGCCGAGCGTGAAGGTGCGGTTGGAAAGCGCCGTCTCGATCGGCCTGCCCTTCGCGTCGAAGAAGTGACCGAGCAGTTCGCCCATGGCGCCGCTTTGCTGGATGTCCTCGATTTCGCTCATCTCGATCATGCCGGTCGCGACCAGCGATGCCTCTCGCTCGGCCGTGCCGATACCGACCATCAACAAATCGGCCGACTTCGCCAGTTCGAAGACCTCGCGAACGCCGCGCTGGCTGAAGAGCACGTCGCGGTCCTCCACCGTGTTGGCGAAGAACGGCACCGGCATCACATAGGCTTCCGCACCGGTGCGTTCCGCCAGACGGTGGATCACGTCGTGCGGATTGGCCGAGAATTTGCGCGTCAGGCCGCCGAGCAGGGAGACGAAGCGCGTGTTGTTGCTGGCGGTGCGCGGCAGGTATTCGACGCAGGCGGCAAGCGTTCGCCCGTGGCCGACGCCGATCAGCGCCGTCTCGCCGCGCTCGATCTCCCGCCTCAAAAACTGTGCCCCCGATATGCCGAGCGCCTTCAACGGCAGGTCGTCGCTGTCGAAATCCGGCACCACCTCGCAGTAGTCGAGACCGTAGCGGCCGGAAAGCTTCTGCTCGAGCTCGACGCATTCGGAAACGTCGCCATCGATGTAGACCTTCACCAGGCCTTCCTGATTAGCCCTCATGATCAAGCGGTGGGCTTTCAACGAGGTCAGGCCCAGGCGCTTGGCGACTTCCGCCTGCGTCAACCCGCCGGCGTAATGCAGCCAGGCAGCTCGCGTCGCCATGCTTGCCTCATCATCTCGAACCGCCAATCCCCCGATGATCGCCATTGCTCCGCCCGATGCTGCGCCGCGTGATAATTTTTGCATTGCATGATATTTTTATCGCCTTCTGAAAGAAATTTCATGTTCTGCAAAAAATGTCAACAGCCGGAGAGTTGCAGGAGCCGGTTACGAACAATGGCCGGTCGATGCCTTAGCGGATGCCCGATGGAGGAGCATTCCAGTGGACACTAGAAAATCCGCCGCTTCGTCCCGCCGCGGATAATCGAACTCAGACGGTCGTGAGCAGGGTGACGTGCAGTACCTCGATGCTGAAGAGCTGGGTGTCGCAACGGACGACACAACGAAGCAGTGTCGCCCGTCGAAGTGGACCGGGCCGCGGCGATCGTCGATCTGCTACGGGCCGCGCGGAAACGTCACTCCCGAAGCGCTTCGCGGACACGCTCCCGGGCGGCGTCGTGCGCTTCCAGTGCGGCAGCACCCGTCCTATCCATCGCTTCCTGTGCCGTCCCGATTGCGTCGCCGACCGCAGCATTCGTCTTCGCGGCTAGGCTGCTGCGCATTTCGTCAGCCGCCTCGCCCATGGCTTCGTCCTCGGTGTCCGTGTGGGGCAGCGCCGCCCCGATCGCCGCGCCGACGGCGAAGGCAAGCGCCCCGCCGACGAGCGGCTGATCGCGGAAATGCTGGAGGATCGCCGCATTCAAACGCGCGCCCTGATCTTCCAGCGATCGGCCGGCCGACTGTACGCTGCCAGCGAGAGACCTGCCGGTCTCCGCAATGGAGTCGGACATGCGGCTCGCCGAAGCACTCACCTGTTGCCATGTCCTGGACGCCCAACCGGAGGCCTCGTCGAACAGGGCACCGGTCTCGTCCCTTATGTCTTCGATCTGCTTGCCGGCTGCGTCGGCAAAGCCGCGATAGACCTTGCCGCTCTGGTCGACGAAGTGACCGGCGCGGCGCCCGGCAGCATCCGTCATCGCCCTGAAGCGATTGCCGCTTTCATCAGCGAACTGGCTGTAGCGCTCGCCGAAGCTCTCCTCGACCGGACCGGTTCGTTTCACGGAACCCGTGACTGTCGCGAGCGGATACTCGTCAGCGGCGTTGTCCGTGAATCGTGGCGCGCGTGAGCCCGGATTGGCGAGCAGCCAGGCGAGGCTTACCCCCATCAGCGCCACGGGTAGGGGATTTGCCTTGAGTGCCACGCCGAGATTGCTCAGATATTCAGCGCCGCCGCTCGTCTTGGCATAGTCGAGCACCTCGTCCATCAGTTGGCCCGGCGACATGCGCTCCTGGATGGCGTGGAGCTTTTCCTCGATCCGCTGGCGATCGGCCTCGATCTCTCGCTGCAGTTCGGCGGCCGAGTGCGTGTGGGAATAATCGTTCATTGCACTCTCTCCTTAACAACGTCGATGTCGCGCTGCAGCGAACTGGCCGTTCTCTCGAACTTGAGACTGCTGCCCCGCAACGTCGAGAGACTGCGCGAGATCATCGCCCAAGCGAGGAGTGCGATTGCGACGCCTATGACGACAGCCGACAAGGCATCCGCGTTTGGTTCGGTCACGCCCTGTGCGACGAGAAAGGCGGCCAATCCCTGGACGGCCGCGCTCAACAGCACGCCGATGGCACCGATCGCGAAGATCAAGCCGATGAGAAGCGTCTCCAGGCTGCCTATCGCCCGGTTCACATTCTCGGATGCCTCGGCCTTGGCCAGATCGATTTCCTTGCGGAAGAGTCCAGATATGTCCGCCACCAGCCCGGTCATGAGTTCCGACAGGGGACGGTCGTCCCGATGATTAGCCATTGCGCCGATCCTCCTCAAAATTCCACCCGCCTTCACCGGGTTTGTTGCTTGCCGATGGCGATGGCGACGGCGACGATGGTTGGGAAACGCTCCGCCTGCTGCGGCGATGAGCCGAGGCCGTCAGGAAGCGACTGGCGGCCAATCCGGCGATCGCCGCCATGCCCAGAAAGGCGAGCGGCTGTTTTCGGCCGAAGTCTTCCGCCATTCCGGCAATGTCGCTGAGGTCGCGCCCCTCGATGTCGCGCGCGAAACCTTGCAGCGAACTGCCCATCCGTTTGGCATATCGGCCGAGCGCCCTTTGGTCCGTCTGTTCGAGTTCGCCACCGACTTTCTCAAGGGCCATGGCGACGCTGCTCAGTTGGCGTGCCGTCAGGTTTTTCTCTTCCTCGGCGATTTGGCTGACAGCTTCCTTCGCTTCTTCTGTCCGCTCATCGGCAAATTGCCGGAGCTCATCCAGATCCTCGCGCACGGCTTGCTGCAGCGACCGGTCCGTGGCGCCCTCGGCTCCGCTTGATCCCGCGCCAGGCTGACTGCCGGCACGTTCCGGCGTCGTTCCAGGCCAACTGGGTTGGTCACCCAGACCGCGGCCGCTTGTCTCATTGTTCATTTTGGCTCCTCCCGTCGCGAAACGCGACTGTTTATGTCATTCAAACCAGCCACTTGCAGCCTTGTTCCATAGAGGCAAGGTGAGGTGCGCAGCCGGCGCCGTTCGACGCCTGGGTGGCGCCAGTGCAGTGGCCCTCGGCTGGTCAAGATGATCTGGCGCTCTCGTTATCCTGGCGCTCACTTATTTCCCCGAGGCCCGGAACAAAATTCGGAGGCTGTTGTTAACGAACATTCGCGGGCGCCCGCGGGGCCCCGGCGCGCGTGCCAAGGGAAGCGCCATGTCTTCTGCGATCGTCGACCCTCCGGTCCCCGAGCCGCCCGAATATTCGGTTGCGGCATCCACTTCCCTGCAGGAGCGGCGCCCGAACACCTTGAAGCATGGTGATACCTTCGCCGTGTTCGACCATAACGGCGATGCCTATTGCGGATCTGGCAGCCCCGAAGGGGTGTTTCATCGCGATACCCGCCATCTCTCCCATCTTGCCGTGACGATCAATGGCACTCGACCATTGCTTCTCTCCTCGACGCTCAGAGACGACAACGCGACGTTGACCTGCGACCTCACCAATCCCGACTTTCTGGACGAGAGTGGCGCTGTCGCCCTTGCCCATGATTCGATCCATCTCAGGCGATCCCGCTTTCTCTGGAATGGCACCTGCTACGAACGGATTTTGGTGCGCAACTTTCACGAGAGGCCGCAGCAGATAGAAATCAGGCTGGCCTTTGCGGCCGATTTTGCGGATTTGTTCGAGGTCCGCGGCAAGCAGCGCAAGCTGCGCGGGCAGATGCATCCGCCGACAACCAAGCGGGGCGAGGTTCATCTCTCCTATACTGGTCTCGACGGTCAGAAGCGGACGACCCGCCTCGGCTTCGATCCGCCGCCCTCGCATCTGTCGGCAGCCGAAGCGGTTTACGAGATCGGTCTTACACCGGGTCAAAGCCGAACGCTGTTTTTGGAGATCAATTGCCAGCGTGAGCCAGCGATCACGATCGGTCACAGGTCGTTCTTCTTTGCGCTGAGGGATGCTCGGCGGGCCCTGCGCTCATCATCGGGACGGGCGGCGTCGATCGTGAGTTCGAACGAAGTCTTCAATGAGGTCGTCCGCCGCAGCATATCCGACCTCTATATGCTGATCACCGACACCAACGAGGGGCCCTATCCCTATGCGGGGATTCCCTGGTTCAGCACGGTGTTCGGCCGCGACGCGATCATCGCCGCAATCGAAACCCTGTGGCTCGATCCGGAGATTGCGCGAGGCGTTCTCGCGCATCTCGCCGCCAACCAGGCGACGGATTTCGACCCCCTGTCGGATGCCGAGCCCGGCAAGATCCTGCACGAGGTTCGCTTCGGCGAGATGGCCGAATTACGGGAAGTGCCGTTCCGCCGCTATTATGGCAGCGTCGATTCGACGCCGCTTTTCGTGATGCTGGCCGGACAGTACCTGCAGCGTACGGGCGACATCGCAACGATCCGGACGATTTGGCCGAATATCGAGGCTGCGTTGAAATGGATCGATGACCACGGCGATCGGGATGGCGACGGCTTCGTCGAATACGGCCGCCGGACCGAGGAGGGGCTCATCAACCAAGGCTGGAAGGACAGCCACGACTCCGTCTTCCACGCGGACGGGACGCTCGCCAGAGGGCCGATCGCCATTGTGGAGGTACAGGCCTATGTCTACGGCGCCTGGGAGGCAGCCTCGAGGATGCTCCGGGTTCTGGGTCAAGAGGATCGGGCCATAGAGTTCACCCGCCGGGCCGACGATCTGCGGCATCGTTTCGACTCGGTCTTCTTCGATGCCGAGCTCGGCACCTATGTGCTCGCCCTCGACGGCGACAAGCAGCCGTGCCGAGTCCGCTCCTCCAATGCCGGCCACGCCCTGCTCACCGGACTTGCCATTCCGGAGCGGGCCGAAGTGGTCGCAAAAACGCTGATGTCCGGCGCCTCGTTTTCGGGCTGGGGAATCCGCACCGTGCCGGTCACCGAAAGACGTTTCAATCCGATGAGCTACCACAATGGCTCGGTTTGGCCGCATGACAACGCGCTGATCGCACTCGGTCTGGCACGTTACGGCTACCGCCAGCAGGCCGCCCGGATCTTCGAGGGCCTGTTTGCCGCCTCGACTTATATCGAGCTGCGCCGCCTTCCGGAACTCTTCTGCGGTTTTCCGCGCCAGCGCGCCCAGGGCCCGACCTTCTACCCGGTCGCCTGCAGCCCACAGGCATGGGCCGCTGCAGCGCCCCTGTCGCTGATCCAGTCCTGCCTCGGAATTGAATTTTATACGAAGCAGATGCAGATCACTTTTGACACGCCCTACCTGCCCGATTTCATCGAGGAGCTCGAAATCGGGAACCTGCAGATCGGCTCTGGTTCCGTCGACGTTGCGGCAAACCGTTCCGGCACACGGGTCGTCATCGACGTCATCGAACGGCGCGGACATGTGCGCGTCGTAACGCTCATTTGACTGACCAAATCGTGGATGCGCGCGGCGTAGTGATTTTTGATGTGGCGGGGCAGAAATGCGGAGCCCGGAGGCTTTCCGCCCCTCGGACGAAGGGCGGAGCTCGCGCGGGCGAGGAAAAGCTTGAGCGCCTTTCACCCGCAGGCGCTTCACTTTTAGAAGCGATCAGCGCGTGCGCGCCACTTTCTTCGGCGAGGGAAGAAGGCCTTCCCGCTGCAGTTTCTTGCGAGCAAGCTTGCGCGTGCGGCGAACGGCCTCGGCCTTTTCGCGAGCACGTTTTTCGGAGGGCTTTTCGTAGGCGCTGCGCATCTTCATTTCGCGGAAGACGCCTTCGCGTTGCATCTTCTTCTTGAGAACGCGGAGAGCTTGGTCGACGTTATTGTCTCTGACGAGTACCTGCAAAATACATCCTTTCCGTGTCGATAAGGTTACTACATGATCCCGTCAATAGAACCGACGGGTGGCAATTCAAAATGCTACAGCGACCTTGGCGGGGTTACCGACCACGTTGGCGCTGAGGGCAGGCATTTCACTTGGCTGTCCTGACGCGCAACGGCTTGAGCCAGGGCTTGCCTGCGACCGCCGCCGCCGGACTGTGTGCCTTGGCCGGCAAGGCCGTTTCCGAAGCATCGATATCGTGTTCGAAGATGCGACGTTCAAAGGTCTCGGTACCGAACCGGACGCGATACTGCGCTTCTCCGTGTTCGGCTGCGGGCAGAATGCCGACGATGCGGCAGGTCCTGTTGGCGGCCAACGTGCGCACAAGGTCGGCTTTCAACACAACCGTATCGCCAACATTGTAGATGTTCCGGCTCATCGCATCTCCTTCGTCTGTGCCCTTCGGGGCACAAGCAAAAAAGGCCGGGCGTTACCCCGACCTCCTCTTGAGCGCCGCGCGTCCTTTTCGAACACGCAGGGCGCTCCGTCATTCAAACGCTCCCTGCCAGTACATCCGTGGTCAGCGGAGGCGAATGACGAATTATGCGGCTCGCAGATTGTCTGCCGAGCTCTTGCCGGACCTGTTGTCGCGGACGATGTCGTAGGTAACCTTCTGACCTTCGACGAGCGAGCGCAGTCCTGCTCGTTCAACGGCGGAGATGTGGACGAATACGTCCGTCGAGCCGTCGTCGGGCTGGATGAAACCGAAACCCTTGGTGCTGTTGAACCACTTTACGGTGCCTGAACTCATAACAATTTCCTTTCAATGGTGAGATTACGGGCAAATAATCACCCGAGTGGATCGATATTTGAAAGGAAATCTGACGAAGCGCTTCGGCGCGTAGACAAAGGTCACAAGCAATGTTCGACGCCGTATATATAGACGCTGCCTTGAGATATGCAATGGCAAAACCAAATTTAATGGCCCAAGTCGTCTGGGCATTACAGAAATGACAAACAAGCCGCTGTTTCTAAATCAGAAATTATGTTTCCCGGAAATAGCGGAAGTGGCGAATTGCGGCGCGCCGTCTACCTTTGCACTCAGTCGACGACGGGGTGAAGCCGGTTCGCTTCGCCACGCAGAAGCAGTGCCTTTACTTCTAGGGCAACGAAAACCGCATGCTCCGTCACCTGAGGCAGACCCATCAATTCACCGAAGGTGCCACGCGCCAGCGGCCCGGCGATGAAAAGGTTCGGCTCCACACGCCGGTCGGCGCCAACGGCCCGAGCGTGAAGATCGCAAGCGATCCCAAGGCCGGTTTCGCAAACGGTGAGCACCCCTCCCTTCTCGAGGCCAGCCAGGAAAGGCTGGGACTTCAGGATCCCGCCATGGGCCGGGCCGGTGGTCACGACGATCGCGTCCACGATAATGCTGCGTAACGCGTCTAGACCCCGCTGCCTGAGGTCGACCCTGATCTCCCCGCCATCGATCGTAGCCGATGCGACCGAGGCGGAAAGAATTTCGAGCCGGCCATTCTCGATCGCCTGGTCAAGCACATCCTCGACCTGCGGTGCTATCCGAAACCGATGCACGTCCCAATAGACCCGCGCCAAACGGGCGATGCGGCGACGCTCGACGACTGACAGGGCCTGCCAGATCTGCTGGCCCTGCGCCCGAACGGCATCGATGACCGGGTGCCAGCTCAACCCCCGTTGCCGGGCGACCCGCAGCGTCCGGCGAATGCGGCGGAGAAGCTCGGAGGCGCGGGTGACCGGCTCGGAGACGAAGTCGCCGAACGGGTCTTGCACGACGGCCGGATGACCGCGGGACCGCAAGCCGCGCCGCGATATGGAGATGACCGGACCGCGGTGGCCTCTTTCGGTGAGAGCGGCGACCACATCTGCCGCCGTTAGACCATTGCCGACGACCAGGACCCGATCTGCCGGCGCGATCCCATCCAGAGCATTGGTCCTGGTCGAATCGGCAACCAGTTTTGGAATAGACGAAATCGGCAGCAATGCCTTCGGCAGCGACGGCGGCGGATGGGAGACCGCAAGAACGACGATGTCGGCGACGAGCACCTCCCCATCCTCCGCAAGGATCGTCCATCGGCCTTGAGATCGCTTGACGCCGAGCACCCGCTTGCGCCGATGCTCGATCAGCCCGCCCGCAAGACAAGGAGCGAGCTCGGCCGCGACATAGTCGCCGAACACCGATCGGCGCGGATAGGCTACGCCCTCGACGCTGCAGGCGACCGGATCGGTGGCGAGCGTGTCAGCCCGGACCAGATAGTCTGCAAAGCTTTCCGGCTCGTCCGGATAGAGACTCATCTTGAAGGCCGGCACATTGATGCGATGCGCAGGCTCCGCCGTGTCATAGGCAAGACCAGCACCGAGCCTGGCGCGCGGTTCGAAGACAACGATACGCGCCCGACGCTCCGCGCCCAGATTGCGTGTGAGATGCAGTGCAACGGCGGCGCCGCTGAAGCCACCTCCGATGATCGCCACGATCGGTAAGGGCCTGAGTTTTCGCATGCCGCACCCTCGCAGTTCTCCGGCGCTCGAAACGCGGTCGGACGGGTGGAACGCTAGCGTGCCACCGGCGGCCAAAGGCGCAATGCCAGCCTCGCATGCGATGCGGCCGAAGGAAAGATGTCGCACGCGTCTCTGCAGCGATCGCCGATCGCGCCTACGATCGGACCTCGCCCCGCAAGATCGAGGCGATCGCTCCGGCGACGGCTTGCGCCTGCACCCGGATATCCGGCACCGCCGTGATCTCCCAGAACTGGCCGGCCGTCAATGCGCCAACGGCATACAGGCCGGGCTGCGGCTCCTCGTTTCGGCCAAGGACGCGCGAGGCCGCGTCGACGGAAAGACCGAGACCGAGCGCGTCTGGCGTGATCAGCCCCTGCCGCTGCATGTGCTGCAGCAGCGGCGAATGGGCGACGCCGGCGCGCTCCATGCCGGTGCAGTTGACGATCCAATCCGCATTGAAGGAAAGGTGCCGGCCGCTTTGCCTCTCCCTGTAGCTGACCGACGCCCCGCGCGCGTCCTCCTCGATCGCCTCGAGAAAGCCGGCGTGAACTATGACGATGCCGTCTTTCCGCAAGGCATCGAAACGCGCGGCGACTTCCGGGGCGATGCGGTGGCGATGGGCGTTCCACCAGGCAAGGCCATGGCGCAGAAACCGGGCGCGTTCGTCTCTCGTCAACGACTGCCAGAGCCCTTGCGTGATCGGCCGCAGGCCATCCATCAGGCCACGCCAGTCTGCGCCGCTGCGAACCTGCCGGCGAAAGCCGGAAAGCAGGGCGCTGATGCTGCGCGATGGCGCAAGCTCAGTTTGGAGAGGCGGCGAGCGCTCGCCGGCCGGCGCATGCGCACGCGGCAAGAGGCCCCGGCGTGACAGC
Organism: Sinorhizobium sp. BJ1; assembly: GCF_002531555.1. Classification (NCBI taxonomy): domain Bacteria; kingdom Pseudomonadati; phylum Pseudomonadota; class Alphaproteobacteria; order Hyphomicrobiales; family Rhizobiaceae; genus Sinorhizobium; species Sinorhizobium sp. BJ1. Next base: position 13,647 of record NZ_NWTH01000030.1, on the reverse strand, counting down.
ACGCGAATGGGACCGCGATGGCCGTGAACCCTGAGTGCAAGCACCTGGTCGATCATCGTCAAACCTGAGCCGAGAATACAGATCCGGTCGCCACGGCCGACTTTCGAAAGCCAACTCAGCCGCCAGGGGTTGCGCACGATCCGCTTTTCCGCGCCAGCTTCGATTTTGCCGCGTTCGAGCGGCAGGTCGGCATTGCCGACCCCGAGACAAAGCACGACGTTACGCGCCCTCAGCTCAGCGCCATTGTTGAGATGAAAGACCATCCCCGCGTCATTGCATTGGACGCAATTCGTCACCTTTGCCTTTATGAAATCGAAGCGGGCGCGTCGATCGTCATCGCGCAGCAGCGCGGCGAGCCGGTCGCGCAGATAGAGACCGTAATCTCCGCGCGATGCAAAACCGTCGGCTGTCGCCTGCCGCCCGTGCCGTTCAAGCCATTGGACGAAATCGTCCGGCTCCTCCGGCAAAACGCTCATGCGACCGGCGGGCACATTCAGACGGTGGACATAGAACTCCGTCCGATAGGCGGTTCCACGCCCGAAGCCGGGATCGTCGCCGACCACTGTTATCGAAGCGGAGGACGGCAACAGGCGAAGAAGGTGGATCGTTACGGCGATCGCCGAAAATCCCGAACCGACGACAGCGACATCGTAGAGCAAGAGCGCCTCCTGATGGTTGTCACCATTTTTCCAGGCGCGCGAACGCCTTTGTGCGCGCCATAATACAATGACCGTGCAGCAGAGTATATCTACAGAAAATATCAAATTGAAGCCGCACGGAGTCGAAAACTGTCCTACACGTTAGGCCAGCATCTTCCGATGCGAACCGATCAGCGTTAACGCGCCAGCCACCCGCCGTCGACGGCGAGCACCTGCCCGGTCACATAGCCGCTCGCAGGCGAAGCAAAGAACAGAACGGCAGTGCTGAGATCGCTCGGCTCGCCCCATCGGCCGCAGGGAATGCGCTCGAGGATCGCCCGGAAACGCTCCGGATCGTTGCGCAGCGCTTCGGTGTTGTCGGTCGCCATATACCCTGGCGCGATCGCATTGACGGTAATTCCCTTGGCAGCCAGTTCGTTGGCCATGAGCTTGGTCAGCCCGGCTACGCCATGTTTGGAGGCCGTGTAGGAGGCGACGCGGATCCCCCCCTGGAAGGAGAGCAGCGAGGCGATATTGACGATCCGCCCTTGGACGCCCCGGTCGAGCATATGCCGGACGACCGCTTGAGAGAGCACGAAGGTGCTCTTCAAATTGATGTTGAGGACGTCGTCCCAATCCTCTTCCGTGAAGTCGGTGAAGTCGGAGCGGCGGATCTGCCCGGCATTGTTGATCAGGATGTCGACCGTCGCGCCGACTTCAACGAGGCGGGCAAACATCTCCGGGATGTCGCGCGGATTGGTGAGATCGTAGATGACCTCTTCAAATCGCCGCCCGAGCGCCTCGACCGCGCGGCGCGTCTCGGGCATTGCCTGCGACCCCAGCCCGATGATATCGGCGCCGGCGGAAGCAAGCGCCAGGGCCAGCCCCTGCCCCAGGCCGGTGCGCGCGCCGGTAACCAGGGCACGCTTGCCGGAAAGGGCGAAAAGGCCGGCGCCCGCGGTCATCGGATATCTCCCATCGGCACGAAATCCATGTCCTTGAAGGACTTGTTGTCGCCCGCCATGCTCCAGATGAACGCATAGGACGAGGTGCCGGCGCCGCAATGGACCGACCAGGGCGGCGAGATGACCGCCTGTTCGTTCCTGACGATCAGATGGCCCGTCGCTTCCGGCCGGCCCATCAGGTGAACCACGAAAGCGTCCTGCGGCACTTCGAAATAGAGATAGGCCTCCATCCGCCGATCATGCGTATGCGCCGGCATGGTGTTCCAGACGCTGCCCGGTTCGAGGCGCGTCATGCCCATCAGCAATTGGCAGCTCGGCATGACATCCGGGTGGATATATTGGTAAAGCGTCCGCTTGTTGGAGGTCTGCCCGTCGCCGAGATTGAGCTCGATCGCTTCCGTCTTGCGGATATGCCGGGCCGGAAAGGCGGCGTGCGCAGGCGCGCTGTTGATGTAGAACTTGGCAGGCGCCGAAGCATCGGCGCTTTCGAAGTAGACATCCCTGGTCCCCATGCCGAGGTAGAGCGCGTCCTGGAAGCCGACTTCGAAAACCGCGTCTTCCGCTCGGACGATCCCCGGACCGCCGATGTTGATCAGCCCCAGTTCGCGTCGTTCCAGAAGGAATTCGCCACCGACGACGCAGGCCATGTCCTCGCCGAGGCTGATCGCCTCCCGGTCCGGCATAACGCCGATAAGGAGAAGGCGATCGTAATGGGTATAGACCGCGTTCGCGCTTCCAGGCGTAAACAGTTCCTCGATCAGGAAGTTCTGCCGCAACGCGCTCCCGCTCATTGATTCCGACTGCGAATAATGAACCGCATGGCGAACAGTTATGGACGACTGCATGGCATTCCTCTTCTTCTTGCCTTGATCGCGGCGACGACGCGCCCGCCGATCGGGCGCGTCGTCCAGAGCCTGGGAGGGCTTAGTCAGAATGGCGTTTTACTGCGATGCCCGGACCTCGTTGATCTTGCGCACGTCATCCTCCAGGACCTTGTAGGTTTCCTCGAGCGACAATTCGCCGACGATCAGCTGGCTCATGCGCTGCACGATCTGCTGATACATCGCCGATCCGCCCTTCTGGCGCTCGAAGTCGCGCGCGGCCTGCGGCACGTTCTTCCTGTTGTCGAGGAAGACCGCCATGGCGGACTTGGCGTTCTCGCTCGAAAGCTTGTACTGCGGGTCCTTGATCTCGGCGCCGGTCAGGATGACGTAGTTTTCGGCGATCTCCCGCTGGATCTTCTCGGAGCCGAGAAACTCGATGAACTCGGCCACCGCCTCGGGATGCTTGGTCCGCTTGAAGCCGACGATCGCCGTGGCACCGGGCATGGCGTAGCATCCAGCCTCGCCGCAGGGCGCATTGATCGCCGTCCAATCGAAGGCATCGCCGATCTTCGTCTGGAACGGATTGACCATCCAGTTGCCAGCCAGATAGGTCACGACGTTGCCGTTGACGAACTCGTCACCCATGTTCTTGTACTGCGATCCGCCGGCCGCGCCCCACATCTCCTTGGGGAAACTGCCGTCCTGGGTCCAGGCATAGACGTCGGCGATATATTTCTTGGCCGCCTCGTCCGGGAAGCTGAACTTGCCGTCCTTCACGTAGGTCGAACCGTAGGAGAAGGCCGCGCCCGAGAAGCGGTGGCCCGAGCGGTCCATCGTGAACGGTATCTGCACGCCCGTCGCCTTTGCGACCCGCCCCGAGGCTTCGACGATCTCCTTCAGCGTCGCCTTCGGCCCTGGCAGGGGCTCGCCGGCCTGCTCGAACAGCGTCTTGTTGACAAAGGGCAGATTGAGCGTCTGCGACGCCACATAACCATTGATCGAATTCGGCTCGTTGATCGCCGGCAGGCGCAGCTGCTCGAGGCTTGCGCGGTGGAGCGTGGCGTAAGCTTCCGGATCCTTCATGTAGGGACGCATGTCCAGGTAATAGGGCGCAAGCTGCCAATCGGTGATCTTGGCGAGATCAGGGCCCTCGCCGACCGCAAGCTGCACCGGCAGCTGCTTGGCGACGGCGTCATAGCCGGACGACACGAAATTCACCTTCACGTCCGGATGGGTGCTCTCGAATTCCTTGCTGAGCTCGGCCATGCGCTGGACATAGCCCTGGTCGTCATCCGTGAACAGGAATGTGATCGTCTTGGTTTCGCCCTGAGCCGAGGCCACGCCGACGAAACCGGCGATTACTAGTGCACTGACGCCCGAAAAGAGCTTCGACATACTCATCCTCCATATGAAAATATTTTCATTAAATCGGACCGGAACTCCTCTCCCAGTTCGATTTTGATCTTTTTGCGACTTGACAGCGCAAACGTCAAGCTGTTTGTTTCGCGGAAAGCTTTACGCGCCGTTTTGGCAATAATGAAAACATTTTCATTCGATCGACGGGAGGCGATCTATTTTGGGCAATTCTCCGATCGAGACAGTGTCTCTTGATCCGACCTATGACGTTGCAAAGGGCGAGACGATCACCGCCTGGATCGTGTCCGACCTGATCAGCTCCGGCTTCCCCGGCATCGCGACGCCGGCGGAGGATCGCGTCAACTACCGCTTCATCAACGGCTTCGTCGATGTCGGCGACCTGCCCTGCCGCAAGGCCTTCTGGGCCGAGATGGTCGGCCGCGCGATCGAACCGGAATGCGACTGGCCGGCGGCGCGTCTGAACCTGCCGGGGTCGAACCGCCGTGTCGAGTTCACCGGCTTCTGGTATGTGCCGACCCATATTCGCCGGTGGCTGAAAGGCACCTTCCGATCCGAAGCCCCGCGCCGGCTTCACCTCAGGCTCCGGACCTGCGGCGGCGTGCGCATCTGGGTGAACGGCGTGGAGCAGGTGCGCTTCGAGCCTTTCCGCCGCAATGTCGAAAGCACGTCCGACGTGACGCTCGAGCTTCAACCCGGCGACAACGAGATCCTGCTGCACACGGAGGATCTCGCCGAAAGGGACACGATCTGGTTCTTCGAGCTCGAGCTCCTGGACGAGGCGCCGCTGACGGTCGCCCTGCCAGTCCCCCTCGACAGCGATGAGGTCGGCCGCCTTGCATCACTCGTGCGCGACGTCCGCCCGAGCCGCGACGTCTTCGTCGGGTCGGCGCTCGAACTGGTCTTCGACGCCTCGCCCGGACGCGATCTTCCGCTTGTCGTAGAAGTCTATAGCCATGGCCACGACCGGGCCGTTCTGGCGCGGGCCGCGGCGACCCTCGGCGCAGCCGAGACGCGGCTTGCCGTCCCGGAAACGCTCGGCATTCCCGATGGCTATCACGGCGTGCGGCTGACGATCGGATCCGGCGCCGGCACCGTCACCCGGGTCATCGATGCGGCCTTCCTCGGCCGGCTTTCGCCGGGCATGACCGCCGCCAGCATCGCGGCGCGAAAGCGAGCGGCCCTCGATTTCAGTGCACGTTGCGGCGCAGAGCGCATCGGCCGGGTCCTCGCGATGGTCGCCGCCGGCAGCGACGACAGGGCAACGATCGATCGGATCATCTCGGCGACGCTGATGTCGATCGACCGCCGCGAGGATTGCTCCGACTTCGTCCTGGTGCCGCTGCTCTGGCTCGTCCGCGCCTATGGCGAGCGTCTTGGTCCGGAGACGGTCGGGAAGATCCGGGCAGCGGTCCTCGGCTACCGCTACTGGGTGGACGAGCCCGGCAACGACGTCATGTGGTTCTGGAGCGAGAACCATGTGCTGTGCTTCCATGCAAGCCAGTTGCTCGCCGGCGATTTCCTGCCGGACGCCGTCTTCGAGACTTCGGGGCGGACCGGACGCGAGCAGGCGGCGCTCGCCAAGGCACGGCTTCGTCGATGGTTCGACAGCGTCGAAGCGCATGGCTTGGCGGAATGGAACTCGGCCGCCTATTACCCGATCGACTTTATCGGCCTTCTGGCACTCGAGCATTGGGCCGAGCCGGAGCTTGCGGGCCGTGCCCGGCACCAGCTCAATCTGATCTTCGAAATGATCGCGCTGCATACGCTCGCCGGCGTGCCGGCGGGCTCGCAGGGGCGTGCCTACGACAAGGAATTGCGCGCCGGACCGCTAACCGAGCTCGCGCCCTTCGCCGAGGTCGCCTACGGTGAAGGTTGGCTGAACGGCGGCGTCGCCTCGCTGCCGATGTTCTGCTGCTCGAACTACATCCCGCCGGCCCATCTTGCTCGGCTGGCGCGGCTGGAGGCCGGCCGTGCCATCGAGGCGCGATACGCCCAGGGGCTGGATGCCGGCAAGCTCGTTCTCTTCAAGAACGAGGCGGCACAGCTTTCCACCGTCGTCGACCACAAGACCGGCCAGAAGGGGCACCAGCAGCACGTCATGGACATCCGCCTCGCCGGCCATCCGATGGCGCGGCTCTGGGTCAACCATCCGGGTGAGGACGACCCCTGGGGTACCCAGCGGCCCTCCTATTGGGCAGGCAGCGGCATCCTTCCGCGTGTCGCCCAGCACCGCGATTTGGCGCTGATGATCTTCGACACGCAGGACCACCGCAACGGCTGGACGCACGCTTATCTCGGACGCGACGGTCTCGACGGCATTCTGATCGAAGGCAATTGGCTGATCGTTCGCTCGGGCGCCGGCTTCGCCGCCCTTCACGCCACCAACGGCATCGCGATGGTCACGAAGGGTGCCACGGCCGGACGGGAGCTCCGCTCCGAGGGACGTCTCTGCGGCTGGATCGGCACTGTCGGCTGCGGCAGCGACAACGATTTCGCGCGTTTCCGCGAGAGGATCCGCTCGACCGTTGTAGTCTTCGACCGCGATCGACGCGCGCTCTCGGTCACCCCTCCGGATCGGCCGGCGTTGCGGCTCGCCTATGACGGGACCTTCTCAATTGGCGAAGAGCCGCTGGCCTTCGACCACAAGCAACCGAGGCCCGAAGTCACGTTCGACAGCGCCCGTTTCGCCGACCGGGTAGACCGCCTCTTTTATTCATGAGTGGACCATGCAGATGAACCAGATCAGCATCGAGCGATCGACGCTCAAGACCCAAATCGACAAGGTCGCGGCCGCCTTCAGCCGTTTGAAGGGCATCAAGGAAGGCCTCGTCGGCGCGGATCATGCCGGCGGCATCCAGTTCGACGAATGGGACTGGGAGGTCGGCGTCGGTCTCTATGGTTTCTTGCGCCGTGCGATCGCCACCGGTGACCGCAAGGCCATCGACGATCTCGTCGCCTGGTATGCCTGGCAGATCGAACGCGGCCTGCCGCCGCGCCAGATCAACAGCTCCGCGCCGATGTTGCCGCTTGTGATCCTGACCGAGCATGTCGACCGCCCGGACTTTCGCGCGCTCGTCGAGGACTGGGCCGACTGGCTCGTCAACAGCCTGCCCAAGACTGAGGACGGCGGCTTCCAGCACGTGGTCAAGGAGCGGATGAACGATGGCGAGCTCTGGGACGACACGCTGTTCATGGCCTGCCTGTTCCTCGCCCGCGCCGGCGTCATCTGCGATCGCCGCGACTGGATCGACGAGGCGGTCTACCAGTTCATGATCCACACACGCTATCTCTCCGACCCCGCCACCGGCCTCTGGTATCACGGCTGGACGTTCAGCGGCCGCCACAACTTCGCCAAGGCCTTCTGGGCGCGGGGCAATGCCTGGATCACCGTGGCGATTCCCGAACTCTTCGAGCTCGTGCCCTCGCTCAACCCGAGCGACAGGCGTTTCCTCTCCAATGTGCTCGCCAGTCAGGTCCGGGCGCTGAAGCGTCACCAGCGCGACGACGGCCTGTTCCACACGCTCGTAAACGATCCCACCTCGCCCGTCGAGACGTCCGCCACCGCGGGCATCGCCTACGGCATCCTGCGCGGCATCCAAGCCGGCATCCTGAGCAAGAACGATCGTGTTCATGCCGAAAGGGCGCTGATGGCGGTGCTCGGCCAGATCGATGCGGAAGGCGTCGTGCAGGGCGTCTCGGACGGAACGCCGATGGGCCACGACCTCGACTTTTACCGGCGCATCCCCAACCTGCCGACCCCCTATGGCCAGGCGTTGACCATGCTGCTGCTGATCGACGTCCTCCTCGAGGGGGATGCGAAGCCGTGACGACGCCGCACGAAATCGGCATAGAGGCGACCGGCCGCGACGCGACCGCCGAGATCCAGGCAGCGATCGATCAGGCTTCAGCGCGCGGCGGCGGCCGTGTGTCGCTTCTGGCCGGCGAGCATGCGGTGGGCGGGCTCGTCCTCAAAAGCGGCGTCGAACTGCATCTCGCCGACGACGCCGTGCTTCGCCCCATCCCGGACTACGAAGCTTACCGGCATACGACCGTCAGCGTCATCGCCGAAAAGTCCAACAGGGGGATGATCGTCGCCCGAAACGCCGAAAACCTGCGGATCACCGGCCCCGGCAAGGTTGAGGCGGGCGGCGAGCATTTCATCAGGGGCGACGACCCGGACGTCGGCACCTTCATCCCGGCGGAGTTCCGGCCGCGGGTGATCGTCTTCGAAGGCTGCCGAAACGTCGAGCTTGACGGACTTGAGGTGACCGGTTCGCCGATGTGGACGCTGCATCTTGCCGATTGCGAGGACGTCGTCATCCGCAACGTCACGATCGCGAACGACCGGCGTCTGCCGAACACGGATGGCATGGTCCTCGACGCCTGCCGTCGCGTGGTGATTGAGGATTGCGCCATCTCCACTGCCGACGACGGCATCTGCCTGAAGACGAGCGCCGGGCCGGACGGCAAGGCGATCGGGGTCTGCGAGGATCTGACGGTGCGCCGTTGCACGGTCTCGAGTCTCAGCTGCGCACTGAAACTGGGGACGGAATCCCACGGCGATTTCCGCAACGTCCTCTTCGAGGATTGCCAGGTCAGAGAGTCCAATCGAGGGCTCGGAGTGTTCTCGCGCGACGGCGGCCAAATGAAAAACATCCGTTTCTCGCGGATCGCCGTCGATTGCCACGAGACCCTCGACGGTTTCTGGGGCTCCGGCGAGGCGCTGACCGTAACGGTTGTCGACCGGCGTCCGGAGCGCCGGGCGGGTGCCGTCGAGAACCTGCTCGTGGAAGAGATCAGCGGCCGCATGGAAGGCGCGATCAACCTCGTCTCCACCTCCGAAGCCGGCATCCACAATGTCGCGCTTCGCGGCATCACGATCACTCAGGAGCCCGGGCCACTCGGCACCGGCCTTCGCTACGATCTGCGGCCGACCTTCGCGGACATCGCCCCAATCACCGAGGCGGCGGGGCGTGCCAATGCCTGGACGCGCGGCGCCGACGGCCGGATCGTCGGCCTTCTGGACTATCCGGGCGGTATGCCCGCGATCTACCTGAAAGGCGTCGAGGGGCTGATTGCGCAGGATGTGGCGGTCAAGCGTCCGGCGCCTCGGCCGTCAGGCTGGAATGCAACGGATATCGTCGAAGAGACAAACTAACTGAGCGGGACGGGAGAAGTGCAGCGCGGTTTTCCGCCCGCAACCCGCTCCAACTTCTTAGACTCGATTACGTCCATGATTTTCGGTCGGACCGACCCAAACCATGGTGACCTACCGGGAGCAAGCGATGGGCGATCTCAAGCTTACGAATCTCAACAAGTCGTTCGGCGCGGTTGACGTCCTGCACGACGTAAACCTGCAGATCGACAATGGCGAATTCGTCGTCTTCGTCGGTCCCTCGGGCTGCGGCAAGTCGACCCTGTTGCGCATCATCGCCGGTCTCGAGGACGTCACCTCCGGATCGATCGCCATCGCCGGACGGGATGTCAGCGCATTTTCGCCGGCCGAGCGAAAGATCGCCATGGTTTTCCAATCCTACGCCCTCTACCCGCATATGAGCGTGCGCAAGAATCTCGCCTTCGGCCTCGAGAACCTCAAGTTCAAACGGGCAGAGATCGACGCGCGGATCGCGGAAGCCGCCCGCATGCTGGCAATCGAGCCCTATCTCGACCGCAGGCCGAAGCAGCTTTCCGGCGGGCAGCGCCAGCGCGTGGCGATCGGCCGGGCGATCGTGCGCGACCCGGACATCTTCCTCTTCGACGAGCCGCTCTCCAATCTCGACGCGGCGCTTCGCGTCCAGACCCGCGCCGAGATCACCAAGCTGCATCGCGAGATGCAGACGACGATGATCTATGTCACCCACGACCAGGTCGAGGCGATGACCATGGCCGACACGATCGTCGTGCTCAGGGCCGGCCGCATCGAGCAGGTGGGAACGCCGCTCGAGCTCTTCGATCATCCGCGCAATCTCTTCGTCGCGGGCTTCCTCGGCTCGCCGCGCATGAACATCCTCAAGGGCGAGATCGTGATCGACGATCGCAGCGTGTTGGTCGATGTCGGCTACGGCACGCTGCTCAGGAGCGACGTCGATCCCGCCACCGTCAGCGCGGGACAGGAGGTCCTTGCCGGCGTCCGGCCCGCGCATTTCGCCCTTTCCGACGGCGAAGGCCTGCCGTTCGAGGTCCAGTATCACGAGAGCCTCGGGACGGAGACCTACATCTATGGCAACCTTCAAGGGCAGGCGGAGCAGATCATCGTCCATCGGGCCGGCCATTTCGCGCGCTCGCCCGGTGCCGTTCTGAGGATCATGCCGCTCGAAGGCCGCCTGCATGTCTTCGATCCGGCTAGCGAGCTCGCGTTCGCCCGCACCGGGCGCGGGGGGGCCTGACCATGGCTGGGGCGACAGGACTCGCGGACCGCGCACTCGACCTCGTCATGGCGCTCTTCGAAGCGCCGATCAACGCCGTCGAGCGGCTGATCGGCAAGGGACGGATGCCCTATGTCTTCCTCGCGCCGAACCTTGTGCTCTTCGGCATCTTCACCTTCCTGCCGATCGCCATCGCCATCGGCTACGCATTCACCGGCGGTACCGAGCTCCTGATCTCGGACCGACCCTTCGTCGGCCTCGACAATTTCCGCAAGCTCTTGACCTGCGACAGCTACCTCGTGCCAGGAAGCTGCGAGGAATCGCTATTCTGGACGGCGATCTGGAACACGCTCTGGTTCGTCGGCTTCAATGTCGCCGCCACCCTTCTCGTCGCCCTCGTCACGGCTTTGATCCTCAATCGGGCGATCGCCGCGCGCGGCTTCTTCCGGGCGATGTTCTTCTATCCGGTTCTGCTGTCGCCCGTGGTCATCGGCCTGATCTGGAAATGGTTCCTGGACCGCAACGGGCTGCTCAATGTCTTTCTGCAGATGCTCGGCGTGCCGCCGGAAATCTTTCTCCTCGACGTCGGCTGGTCGCGCTTCTTCGTGGTCGTCGTGTCGGTCTGGTTCCACATGGGCTTCTACACGCTGATCCTGCTCGCCGGCCTGCAGGCGATCCCCAAGGACCTCTACGAGGCGGCGGCGATCGACGCGGCCACGCCGTCGCGCACGCTGTTCCGGATAACCCTGCCCTTGCTCGGCCCGAACCTGCTCGTCGTGCTGATCCTCTTGATGATCCGCTCGGTGCAGATCTTCGACGAGGCTTGGGTGCTGACCAATGGCGGCGGCCCCGGCACCGCGAATACTTTCCTCGTCCAATACATCTACCAGATGGCCTTTGCCGGCGACCTCAGGCTGTTCGGCCTCGCCTCGGCCGCCTCGGTCCTCATGGGGCTGGTGCTTCTGGTGCTCACCCTGGTGCAGCTGCGCCTGGGCAAGAAGGTGGAGTCCTGATCATGTCCGGCAATGTCAGCGCCATCGGCTTTTTCACCCGCACCCGGCGCGCCGGCCGGATCGACATCACCGACATCCTCTCCTGGCTGTGGCTGATCGGCGGAACGCTCGCCGTGCTCGTGCCGGTCCTCTGGGCCGGCATGTCCTCGCTCAAACCGGAGGCGGAGATAACCCGCTTTCCGCCGACGCTGCTGCCGCGCGCCGCCGTGCAGGTGGAGGTTCAGGGCTTCGACAAACCCTTGAGCCTCTGGAACGTCGCGGTCGATGGCGAGACCCGGGAAATGGCCATGGTCCGCCGCATCGGGCTCAAGGCACAGATGGTCGATCCGCAAAATCCCGGCAAGCCGGTCAGCGTCGACACCAGGACAATTTCACCGGTCCAGCGTCTGACGGTCGCGACAGAGAACTACACGGATCCTCTGACCCGCTTCAGCTTCCTGACCTTTCTCAAGAACTCGGTCTTCGTCACCTTCGTCGCCACGCTCCTGACGCTGATCGTCAACGCGCTGGCGGCCTTCGCCCTGTCGAAATACCGCTTCCGCGGCGACAAGACCATTTTCGTGCTGATCATCTCGACGCTGATGATCCCGCTGACGGTCGTGATGGTGCCGGCCTATCTCGTCATCGTCGGCGTTGGCCTTGTCGACAATCTCTGGGGGGTGATCATCCCGACGGTCGCCTCGCCGACCGGCGTGTTCCTGCTCAGGCAATACATGCTCACCATTCCGGACGAACTGATCGAAGCGGCGCGGGTCGATGCGGCAAGCGAGTTCCGCATCTTCTGGCGCATCGTTCTGCCGCTGACCGCCCCGGCGCTCGCGGTTCTGGCGATCTTCTCAGTGCTTTGGAGGTGGAACGACTTCCTCTGGCCGTTGATCGTCTTGAGCAGCCGTGAGAACTTCACCCTCCAGGTTGGGCTCAATGCCTTCCAGGGCGAGTTCTCGGTCCAGTGGCACTATATTCTCGCCATGACCTTCCTGAGCCTTGTCCCGGTAACATTGGTGTTCCTGCTCCTGCAGCGCTACATCACGACCGGCATCGCCGGCACGGGCATGAAGTAAGGATTACGCCCTGAGCCTCGGGGGCGCCGCGATGCTGCCCCTCAGGATCAGCCGGCAACCGAGCTCGAGCCGATGGGCCGGGCGCAACGGATCGTTGGCGATCAGACGTTGCTCGAGCAGCGAGAGCGCCGCCGCACCCAGGCGGTCGGCCGGCATCTGGATGGTGCTGAGCGGCGGCGCGCTGAACTCTCCCGGCACGATGTCGTCGAAACCGAGCACCGAAACATCCTCCGGCACGCGGATGCCGGCTTCGGTGAGCGCCTCGAGGCAACCAAGCGCCAGATTGTCGGCGGCACAGACGATCGCCGTGGCGCCCCTCAGCTTGTCGTCCGCCTTCAAGAGGGCGCGGATCACCTGCTCGCCATGCCGTGGCTCGTAGCTTTCCGCGACCACGACCATATTCTCCGGCGCCGGTAGGCCGGCAGCCAGATGGGCATCGACGTAGCCGTCGTAGCGCCGCCGGATCGTCGTGCGCCCCTGCCATGTCAGGTGCAGAATGCGGCGGTGACCGAGCGAGAGCAAATGCTCGGTGCCGAGCCTCGCCCCGAAACGGTTTTCCACCGTTACGGTATCGACCAGCATCGAGGGGTCTTCACCGTTGAGGATGACCATCGGCTTGACGAGCGTCGAAAGCGCCCGGATGAGTTCCGGTCTGTCGTCGTTCAAGACGAGGATGCCGTCGACATTCTCGTCCTCCGCTGCCGCGCGAACCTCGGATGGATCGAGGCGCGTGCTGGCGCTGACGAAAGGGACGATGCGGATCCCTCGCCTCTCGCATTCGCGCCGCACCCCATTGAGGATCGTCCAGCTCACCATGTTGAGGTCGCTCTGCGGCGCCGCGTCGCTCGTCAGGGCGAGCAGAACGATGCGCACGGTCGCGATCGTCGCCTTTTTCCGCCGGCTTTCGAGATAACCGAGCCGGCGTGCGGATTCGAGGACCCGCTCGCGCACCTCGACAGTCAGCGGCGCGGTGCCATTCAGGGCATGCGACGCCGTACTGAGCGAGACCCCCGCCTCACGCGCCACGTCCTTGAGATTGGTTTTTCGCTCCACGATCCGACCCGTCCACCGTCCTGCCCTGCTGCATGCACTTGCCTTGGATCTTTTAGGCCGGTGCCCCCACGGTTCCTTCCGAAACCGCACCTTGGAGATTGTGGAGGCGAGCGTAGAGACCGTCCGGCCGCCGTGCAAGTTCCTCATGCGACCCCTCCTCGATCACCGTGCCGTCCTTCATGACGACGATCTTGTCGGCGTTGACGACGGTCGACAGTCGGTGGGCGATGACGATCACGGTGCGGCCGCTCATTGCCTGTTCGAGCGCCTTCTGGACGGCGGCTTCCGATTCGGTGTCGAGCGCCGAGGTCGCCTCGTCGAGAAGCAGGATCGGCGCGTTGCGGACCAGCG
>NZ_NWTH01000029.1:0-81985 GCF_002531555.1 Sinorhizobium sp. BJ1 | reverse complement strand
AGAAGATAACGGCCATCTCAGCGCACAGAACTCCGGTAACATTCCTGGGTGAGGCAATAGGGGGGGTCAGTTTTTCATTTCGCCCGACAGCCGCCTAATGGGCGCGTCTCCAGCATGACCATGCGATGACGTAGGCGGGCTTTAAGGTCGCAGATCCTTGTCGACAAAAACGCTGTTGCCGACCTCACGGGCCTTTCTTTGAAGCGGCAAGGCGATCAGATTGCCGAAGCCCCCAAGAGGAATCGTATCCTGATTTGGAAAGAGGCGATCATAGGATGCGAAGCCGATCTTGGGGCATCTCTCCATGTTTCCGTGAGCAGGGCAGAGCCAAACTGCCTGGCGATCCGGGCCGGAACGGGCTCAGCGAAGAATATCCAGACATCGCCGCTACTCCCGATCACGACCGTTCCAGGGCGGCGGCAATTCCCTTTGCATGCAGGTGTCCAGCAAGGCCTTGGCATCGTCGGCCCAACCCCTAGACCCGGTGAAGCTTCGATAACGTTAGCTTTCCGGCACGGACGAGTGGACAATCTGTTGAAAGCTCACAACTGGTGTCCGCCTGACATAAGAGCCCGGCTTGGCGATTGCCTTTCGCACGAGCGTCTGCGAGTGCGGCGCATGCGCACAGGAATATCCTTCACAGTCCCGCGAACGCATCGCAAACGCCTGGCTGACCAGAGATCGCAATTCGCCACAGAAGCACGTCTGGCGCGCGGCGAGACCATCCTGTTGAGTGCCTGTGCTTCGGCTCCGTGATAGTTACGCGCCGACCGGCAAGTCGAAGGCCTGCATCTGGCATTGTCGGGAACGGCTTCGCACGGCAGCGTGCACTTCGGCTGCGTGCTTGCCGATGGCGGTTGTGGCTCACATCCACGAGCGCCGATCGTAATCGATGTGCCCAGCCCCGGCCGCCGATGGAGATGATCTTCCATGGTTGACGACGAGCTTATTCCATGCGCTCTGCAGGCCGTACCGAGGGAATGTCCGAAATTCGACACCAACTGTCGAATTGTGTTGTTAGCGACGCAGCCTTATTTGGCGCCATAGCTATCCCAATCATGGGAACCCTTTGCAAACACTACACTCCCGAGACGCCGAGCGCGGTTGGCATGACGTTTGCTCATTCTCAGCCATAAACAGATGGATATCGCCCGGACATTCAGGTGTCGAGCGCCGTCACGAACAATTAACGAAAGATAAAGCGAATATGTTAGTTCGCCATAATCCACTTTCAGAGAAGAGCGGTATCGGCAGGGCGATATCTCCCGATGCACGCCCACCGCCGTTGTCGATGCGGGCATCCCGATCCGTTTCGGACCCGCGCATGTACCGGACGCCGAGACGGCTGCGGCCAATCGCAGATGCACGACCTCCGAGCACTTAAGAGACTGCGGGAAGACAAGTTGATAAGTCACATCTCCTTCGATGTCTGGAACACTCTCGTATTGCCCAACCCATGCCATGCGCAGACGAGGACGAAGTTTCTCGCAGCCTGTTTTCACACAGAAGAAGCAGCCGTCAGGAATGCATACGTCGAGGTCAAGAAGTGGGTGACCCAACACGCGATCGAAACTGGGTACGCTCCATCTCTGTTCGAAAATATCCGTTTGCTTATGTTGTATTGCAATGCTCACAACGATCCAAGCTTTATCGCAAAGGCGTTTGAGCACATTTTTGATGAATTCAAACCAGTTGTATTGGATCCTACCGTGAAGCTAATCCATGGGTTGGTCGAAGACGGATATACGCTGTCGCTTGGCAGCAACTCGAGTTTTATTAGCGGCCGAACGGTGCACAATTTTCTTGAGAACACGTTTGGATGCGTATTTCGGTTCGGACTTTATTCCGACCTGCTTGGATATGCAAAGCCAAAGGAGACTTTCTTTAACAAAATCACCAAGTCGTGCGACATTGCGGCGAACAACATCCTGCATGTGGGCGACGACCCGATCTGCGATCTACAAGGTGCACAGAGCGCTGGAATGCATGGTGCCCTGGTGGGACGACCTGAGGACATTCGAGAGGTTGTATATGAGGCAATTTCAGGAGTTTGCGCTCCATGAATTTCAGTCGATTGAGGATGCACCCTTTCGACCGGAACAATATTCACGTCTGAAATTCGGTTGCGACGAAGCAGCCCGCGAGATGGGCTACCAGATTGCAGACGCGTTCTTCCAAAACAACGCACCCGCTCTACTGGACAGTAGCTCCCTGATGATTTCGTCGCCATATAATTTTGTCCCGAATGCAGCGACTATAATGACGATGCATTTGCTTAATCGCCTCAACAGCCACATTGTTGATGCCAAAGGCAACCACGTGGAATATGCGACTGTCCCACGAAAGATCAGTTATGTGAACGACTACGGACTCCTGTCAGGGGAACATCGCAAGTCATTGATCGCCGGTGATAGGTTCTACTTCAACTCGCAACATTTCGAAGGTCGTTGCCTTCTGTTTGTCGACGACGTGAAGATCACCGGCACTCACGAAAACAGGTTAGTAGAGCTCATGCACGAGCAACAGTTAAAGAACAAAACTTTTTTTCTTTATTTCGCTCGATACACGGGTGATCGTCCCGACATAGAGTCCGAGATAAATCTTGCCGCAGTTAAGTCAATAAGGGACCTGAATCGGATCGCGGCGGAGCCAAATCATCACATGACCGTTCGTCAAATTAAATATATTCTCGCCGCAGATCCAAGCGAGCTATATCACGATTTTTTGAAGTTCAGAAGCGACAGGTATCTTAGAAGTCTTTATTTCAATTGCTTGCACGAAGGATATTACAAGATCCAAGAGTATGAAACCAACATAGGTGTAATCCGCGACGCGATCGATCAGCAGGAAGGCGCAAGGAAATGCCTGGCCTAAGTTGCTTTTTTAGAGCATCTATACGAAGAAAACCATCTTCCAACCTACAGAAAAGACGAACACCCTATTAGGCGAACGTCCCTATGTTTGCTCGCTACCGTTGCCCTATCGGCATGCCGGCAGGACCGACGCCTGCGAAGCAGTTGCTGGCGACAACGGCAAGAGTCGTTTCGTTCCTGACGAGCGAAGCTTCCCCCGCGAAGCAATGTTTGGATACAAGCAGATTAAGAACGGTAGTAGTGTACGCGGTGGTCGTAACCCGGATGTGAAGTGATGAGGTTGTCTAATCGCAGCCGTGGGGTCAAGTATCTTGATATGAGACGCGTGTGCCGGGTTACAGGGTTGTCTTCGCGGTCGGCAGAGGCCGCCGCATCATGGCCTTCGTTGGAAGAGCCTTCAATGTGGACGACGCACTCGGCTGGGCAGCGGTGCAATCCCATCAACGGAATGGCTCAGCCTACGTCCCGGCAGGGACGTCTCAGGCGCTCAGATACTGAACGCTATCCACCAGCTTTCATGCCGCGGCTCCTGCATTCGGATCGAAGAGCTCGCCGGTCTTGAGCATCGCATGCATGATCACGGCCAGTTTGCGCGCGACAGCGACGGCGGCTCGTTTGAAGCCGAGCCTCTCCCGGAGTCGGAGACCCCATGTTCGTAGTGCGCTCTCTTTCTTGCTGCGGGCCAAGATGACGGACGCGGCCTCATAGAGAAGTCCTCGCAAGTGATTGTCGCCACGCCGGGATATATGCCCGTCATAATCGACCTCTCCAGATTGATACCGACGGGTCGTTAGCCCGATCCAGGCCCCGACATTCCGGGACTTCCTGAAGTTGTCAGGCTCTTCAACCGCAGTCACGAAAGACGTTGCGGTGATCGCGCCTACGCCGGGGATAGACATGAGAAGGCAGCAGGCCTGGCTCTCGCGTGCATCCCTGATGAGTTGACGTCCGAGGTCAGCGGCACGGATCCGGACACTGCGCCAGGCATCCAGAAGCGGTAAGATGATAGCAGCAAGCTGCTCGTGATCGACAAGAAGGCTCCGCACGTTCCGCTCGAACATACTTCCCTTTCCGGCCGGAACAACAAGACCGAAGGTTTTCATGACGCCGCGGATCTGGTTGGAAAGTTCCACGGTGATGCGAACCAGCCGAGTGCGTGCAGCGACGAGCGTACGGGTCAGCATGCTGTCGAAGCCCTTGACGCGTACCTCACGAAAGAAGCCCACCTCGGCAAGATGCGCCAGGCCATCGGCATCATTCGCATCAGTTTTGTTAGGCGCCATATCGAGAGCCGCTTTGGCATGACGCGCATCAATGCAGATCGCCGGCACTCCCTCGGCGCACAGCGCATGATAGAACCACACCGAAAGCGGACCGGTCTCAAACACCACGCGTCTGACCGCCGGTGCCCGCTTGCGGATGAGCTCGGCAATGAGCTTGGGATCCGAGGCGCACTTCCCGCGCCAGATACGTTTGCCGTCGCGGCGGATCGACACCGCCGTCTCTTTCATCGACACGTCGAGACCGATATATTCTTCCATGGCTGTTCTCCATTCGATGCTTGGGCCCGGCGTCCAGTCGTGAGCCCGCATTTCCATCCTATCGGGGAACAGCCACCCTCCAAGGCTATGATTGATTTTCAGGGCGACGCGCTCCCGCGATTACCCCATGTGGATGGACTCCGCATCCGGCATCACTGGACCATACTATGGCCGTCAAAAAGTAGCATTCGGGAGAGCCATTGCATCACCAAATACCCCTTCGACCATCGGAAAGACTACGGTGATGACTCGCCGCCGGTTTTCCGGAGCGCACACCGGCAGACTGGCAAATCAGCAGCCTGACACATGTCCACCCGAAGGGGCGCACTCCAGGAAAGATCTGGAAAGAACCCATATGGACTGGTGAGTGAGCCTTGTTCAGGTCCTGCGAAGGAAAATCTCGTGCTCCAGCCCCGGTGGCCCAATGCTGGCCGTGTAGTTCACGCCATGGATGGTGAAACTTGTCTCCGGCTGAGATGAAACCGGGAGCACATCATGCAAGGCGCATTCCTTCCTTAAACTCTTCGGTCGCCCACTGCTAGCCGTGTTCCCATCCAAGCGGAAGATATCGCTCCAGCTCTGGAATCCAAAGGTTGCGGTTGCTTCCCGTGAAATGCTGCGCCGGCGCTGGAACCGGCTAATTGCCACAGCGGAGACGGATGGGGCTGATTGACACTGTCCGCTGGCGAATGGCCGGGTGAAGCGAGCATCTCCATGAGCTCCGCTGTGTCCAAACTTTCGGTCGGCCTCTGGTCACCCGGATCCATGTTGTCCTGATGCCCCGCTCAATTGTCATCGACTGCGAGGACATTGGTTCGTCATCCAGCAGTCGTCGAAGCTCCTCTGGGTCGACGCTTAAGAGCGGCGACTGGGCCAGGTCATCCTTCGCTGCCAGGGGCCTTCTGTGCTGGAAGCGCGCTCCGCCTTGCGGTGATCACGGATCATGCCAAGCCCGCTGATGAGGCTTTTGTTACTGGGAAACTTTTTCTTGCAAGCTTGACGAGTTCGGCGTGCTCTAGCTGATGAATTTGCTGATCATCGGCGTTGAGCGCTCCTGCAAATCTGAGAAGATTTTTGACAGACTTTTCGACGGCTTTCCTCGGCCGCTGACTGGCACAAGCCGCAGCCTCGATGAGACTCTTGTCTTTCGCGCAGGGAGGATGGTTGCCCTGGCTGCGCCTGGCCAGGATAGCCGGATCACGATGCTCGAGAAGCACCTCCAACGCGGCGCGTCTTGGCATGGGCTACAAGCGAATTGTGGTCCAGCGCTGCGATTGCCCGGCCCCGGGGAAGAGACTTGGCCAGCTTGTGAAAAGCCCGATAATAGTTCTCGGTAGTGCCGGGTGTCCAGCCCCGACGGGCAGCAGCTGCCTGGACTGCGCCGTCAATCAGGGTTGCCTCCTCTTCAGAGGGAAAGTCATGTCGCCCATCAGGCAAAGGTTCAGGCTCACGATACTTCCGCAGCGCGCTCAATGCCGAGAGCAAATGCCCATCCTCACCCGGCCATATTCGTAAGCGGTACTTCCTTGTAGGCTGCGGCCAAAATGCCGGACTGCATTATCGATAAGACCCCGGTCTAACAGACAGATGAGGATAGTTGTCAGCTGGAGGCGCGGCCTCGTTGACGGGGCCGCCACCTATCGCAGAGGGAACAACATATCGGCGGCGCGGACCGTCAGGAGCATTGGGATTGCGATACCTATGAAGCGCCGTTAGCGCGGGAGCCATTGCCGAGTCGCGCGAGAAGAACTTTTCAGCACGAGCTACCAGAGAATTGTGGTCCAGCGTGGCAATCGTTTCACCCCCCAGAGCTGAGATCTTTTCGGCTTATGAAGCGCGCTAGCATAAGCCCGGGCGGTTTGCGGGCTCAAATTCCGCCGCGCCGCCTCTGCCTGGATCGCCCTCCTTATGATGCTCCGGATATCTTTAGGCCGCTGAGGGGGCGGCGCCTCAGGTGCGGCCTCATCGACGACTGTAGCCTCTCGCGCGCCCGCCAATTGCTGCTCAAAGGCGGCTTGCGCCTGGCCAGCTTGCGGAGCGTCCGGACGGCGTGCTGCACCTGCATCGAAGCCGCCAGTTTGGTTGGCGAAAAATTATCCACGCTAGCCTCATCTCCGCGGATCCCGGCAGCACGCTAAGCTGGCAAGCTGGCGAGATGCTGACGAGCCTCGCCGCGCAGTGCAAAAAAGCCGCATGCCAATCCCGTCTCGCACACGAATAAAAGCCGGACGTGACGCTGAATTCGATGATCGGCAGGGAACGGAGGATGCCGCGGTGCGACCGGTCGCCGGTCACGAAGCCCGCTCCGAGGCGCACGGCCGCGGCGAGCGGAAATGGCCGGGCCATCCGGCGCGTTACCGTCCAGCGTTGTATGCGGCACCAATGAGTGCGGAGATCAGGGTTTCGGGGCCTGCTGGGGCGCCGGCAACGCCAAGAATGGTCCCGGGCTTGAGCGTTACGGAGAACCCTTCTTCCGCAATGGTCTGTGGCTCCCCAGGCCGAGACCCAGTTGCTGCCGTTCGCGCGGGCAGGGGAGCTGCCGTGGCATGCGCCTGCCCCATATGCTCGATGATGGCGAGATCCGTGAGCTCTGCCGTCGGCACGCTCCTCACCACGGTTCTTCCGTCCCGGATGATCGAGCAGACATGGGCGATCTGGCGAATTTCCTTCATGCGGTGCGAGACAAAGACGACCGAGAGGCCATTTTCCCGCGTCAATCTTCTCAGAACCCCGAACAGTCGCTCCGTCTCGGCCGCGGTCAGATTGGCGGTCGCTTCGTCCAGCAGGATGAGTTCGGCATCGACGAGAGGGCTCGCGCGATCTCCACCATCTGTCCCTCATGGAGGCTGAGGTCGCCGACGAGGCGGTTCAACGCGGTCCCGGCGAATTCCCGATCGATCATCGACAAGGCGGCATGCGCCTGGCTGGCGGCCGTCCTTCGGTCGAAAAGGGCGCGAACCCTTGCGGAAATGGGGCAGGGCGATGTTCTCAGCAACGGTCAGGTGGGGAAGAAGCGCGAGTTCCTGGTGAACGACGGCGACCTTGCGGCGGCCGTCCGTCTCGGTAAGGATGTTGCCGGCGGCGTCGCGAAAGACGAGTTCGCCAATGAGTGTCGACTTGCCGGCGCCGTTGCCGCCGAGGAGCGCGTGAATTTCGCCGCGCTTTACCGAAAAATCCACGCGTTTAAGGACGGACGTTGCGCCATAGGACTTGGTCAGTGATCGGACACAGACGATTGCTTGCTGTCGTCGGTCATGGTCCTGTCCTCAGTAGAGCGTGAGCGCCGGTATGAAGCTCACCGCAAGCAGGAGCATCATCGCCATGGCGAAGAAGGGCCACAGCTCGCGGGTGGTCTCGCCGAGCGGCGATTTCGCGATCGACGAGGAGATGAAGAGCGTCGTGCCAATCGGCGGGGTGTAGAGCCCGATGCCAAGGTTGATCACCATCATCAGCCCAAGCTGGACGCGGTCGAGGCCAATCGTGTCGGCAAGGGGAACGAAGATGGGTCCGAGCAGGAGGATGGCCGGCGGCATGTCGAGTGGCATGCCGACGATCAGCATCAGGATGTTCATCATCAGGATGATGACGATCGGGCTCGATATATTCGCGGCGACCCAATCAGCCATCTGCTGCGGCGCCTGGTCGAAGGTCAAGACCCAACCAACAGCGGCACTGCCCATGATCACCAGCATCACCACGCCAGTCGCCATGCCGGCCTCGACCACGTTGTCGCAGAAGCGCTTCCATGTCAGGTCACGGTAGTAAACGAGGCTGAGCGCGAGAGAATAGACGACCGAGAGAACCGCGACTTCCGTGGGCGTGGCGAGGCCAAACCGCAGGAAGAGGATGATCAGCACCGGCAGCAGCACCGCGGGCAGGCTCTTCAGGACGAGCGTGGCGAGCTGCCGCCTGCTGGTCTGTGGGGGCTTCGTGGCATAACCGCGTCTCACCGAGACGAACCAGCAGACAAAGACGAAGCTGGCCGCCATCAGGATGCCCGGGAGGATGCCCGCGACGAAGAGGTTGGCGACACTGACGCCGCTCACCAGCGAAAGAGGATCATCGGGATCGA
This sequence comes from Sinorhizobium sp. BJ1, assembly GCF_002531555.1. NCBI lineage: Bacteria > Pseudomonadati > Pseudomonadota > Alphaproteobacteria > Hyphomicrobiales > Rhizobiaceae > Sinorhizobium > Sinorhizobium sp. BJ1. The sequence continues at coordinate 73,499 of NZ_NWTH01000029.1, read as the reverse complement.
TGGCGGGATCAGGACGTCGATGACTGCCGAGGTTGCGTTGTTGGCCGCGCAGAGCGCGGGCGGAAAGCCGTGCTTCTTCTGCCACGGGATAAGAACGGAACCGAGCGCGCTGGCATTGGCCACCGCAGAGCCGGAGACGCCGCCAAACACGACGGAAGAAACGACGGTGGTCGACAGGGGTCCGCCACGCCAGCGCTGCATCGCATGCGATGCCAGCTCCAGCAGTTGCCGGCCGAGCTCACCGCCGAGCATTAGCGTGCCGGTCAACATGAAGAACGGCAGCGCGAGCATCGGAAAGGATTGGGTCTGATCATAGATCTGCTGCGCGACGATCGAAAGCGGCAGGTATCCGTTGAACAAGACGGCGACGCCGGCGGAGATGATCAGGGCGTAACCGACCGGCACCGCCAACATCATCAGCGCACAGAAGACGATGATCACCACGATTGTCATAGCGCCACCTCGCCGCTCTCGGCATTCGTCCGTGAATCCCAACCGAGGCGCAGCACGCGCAGAACGACATTGAGCGTGATGATCGCTACCAGCACAGAACCTATCGATAGGGCGAAATACCCGATGCTGTTGGGAAGCTGCAGAACCGGACTGCGTTCCACTCCGGCAATCTCGCCAACCAGATATGCCTGATAGCCGAGCACCACGAAGGCTCCGGCGCTGAGGAGATTAGCGACCACGAAGGCGATTGAACGTTCGCCACCCTTGAGTTTGTCGTAGATCCACTCGACCGCCATATGACCGCCGGAATGCGCGGCCAGCACAATGCCGGCGAGGATGAACCAGGGGAAGATCAGTACCGGCAGTTCCTGAGCGAAAGAAAAGCCCCCGCCTGTCAGTAGGTAGCGGGCAATGACATTCGCGGTCATGAAGACCATCAGCGCGATGCCGCTGCATATGACGACCTGCCGCGCGAACCAGACAATCGCCCGTGCCGTCAGCTCTACGGAATTCAAGAGGCTTTTCATGGGATCCTCCCGCGGTGGCCCGGCCTTAGCCCTTGGCCGCCGTTTCGATCTGGGCGACGAAATGCCCGAAGGGCTTCTTCTTCCAGCTCTCGGCAACTGAATTCGTTGCCTTGGCGAAGGCTTCTCGGTCCACCTCAGTGACCTCGATCGCGGAATTGCCCCGGAATGCCGCCAATACCTCCGCATCCTTCTCGGCGGAGAGCTTGCGCTGGAGTTCACCGGCCTCCTTCGCGCCGGCCTTCACCGCCTCAAGATCGCCACCCAGCCGCGCCTGGGCGACCTGCGACATCAGGAACGGCGTCGACTCCCACTTGTGGCCGGTCAAGCTGATATGCTTGTTGACTTCATAGAGCTTTGAACTGCCGATATTGGCGAGCGGATTCTCCTGTCCGTCGACCACGCCCTGTTGCAGGGCCACATAGAGTTCTCCGAAGGCGATCTGCTCTGTCGCCGCACCGAGGGCCTGGAAGATGTTCATGCTCATCGGGTCGGCCGGCGTGCGGATCTTCATTCCGCTGACGTCCGCCGGTACAGCGACCTTGCGCTTGGAATTAGTGAGGTGGCGGATGCCGTTGTCCCACCAGTCGAGCGGCACCACACCGACCGCTTCGAACCGCTTGACGAGTTCGGCGCCTACCGGGCCGCCAAGGACCCGCATCGCCTTCTCGGTGTTCTCGAACAAGAAAGGAAGCCCGAGCGCCGCAAGCTCTGGGACGAGCGCGGACGTGGCGCCCCGGCTATTGGCTGTGAAATCGAGAGCGCCAGTTCGCAGGCTTGTCAGCATCGCCGAGTCGCTGCCGAGCGTTTCCGCTCCGGCGACGTTGATCGTAACGCGGCCGGCTGTCTTCTCGGCGACCAGTTCCGCGAATTTCGCCGCGGCGATCGTTCGCGGATTTCCCGGTGCGGCACCGTGACCGAGGGTCAGCGTCGTGCCGGCGCGCGCAGGCCGAACCATGGTGGCGATTGCCGGTGCCGCCATCAGCACCGACGACGCTGCCAGGAACCGGCGTCTGTTGATCTCGAACTTCATCTTCTCTCCTCCACTTTGAAACTGTTGCGGCCCGCCGCGCTTCCTCAACGCGGTAATGGTGCGACCTAGCCGTCCAGCCACCCCTTGATTCGAGCCGCGACCTTCGCGGTCGATATGCCATGCATGTCGTGCAAGGTTGGCAGGGCGCCCGCTTCAAGGAAGGCGTCGGGCAGCCCGATCTGCCGAAACGCGGCGGGACGCACGTTTGAGCGCATCAGGGTGGCGGCGACCGCCTCTCCAAGACCGCCGATGACGGTATGATTCTCGGCCGCCACCACGAGCCGACCATGCTTGGCGCATTCGGCAAGGATCGTCGCCTCGTCGAGCGGCTTGATGGTGGGAACGTGCAACACGCCGGCATCTACACCGTCCTTGTGGAGTTCCTCGGCCGCTTCGAGCGCCCGCATCGTCATCAGCCCCGAGGAAACGATCAGCGTGTCCTTGCCGTCCCGCAGCAGCTTCGCCCTACCCAGTTCGAACCGGTAGCCGTATTCCTCGAGCACCAGCGGAACGTTGCCGCGGAGAAGCCGCATGTAGACGGGACCCGGATGTGCTGCGATGGCCGGGACCGCCTGCTCTATCTCGCTGGCGTCGCAGGGATCGACAATGGTGAGGTTCGGCATGCCCCGGAATATCGCAATGTCCTCGGTCGCCTGATGGCTCGGGCCGTACCCGGTGGTCAGCCCCGGCAGCGCGCAGACGATCTTGACGTCGAGCATCTCCTCGGCGATCGCCAGGCAGATGAAGTCATAGGCGCGGCGCGAGGCGAAGACGGCATAGGTCGTCACCCAGGGCTGCAGTCCCTCCCGCGCCATGCCGGCCGCCGACATCATCAGCAACTGCTCGGCCATTCCCATCTGGTAGAAGCGATCGGGATGGGCTGCCCGGAAGACATGCAGGTCGGTGTATTTTGCGAGATCCGCCGAAAGACCTACGATACGGTCGTCCCTTTCGACCAAAGCCGAAAGCGCGTGTCCGAAGGGCGCCGGACGCGTCGGTTGGTCGGCTCCGGCGATGGATGCGATCATTGCCGACGTCGTCAGCCGTGGCCTGGCGGGGTTGGCGATCAGAAGCGCCGGGCGTTCGTATTTCGAGCGTCTCATGCCGTTACTCCCGCATCAATGATCCGGATCGCTTCTTGCCATTCATGCGGTTCCACGCGCAGGAAGTGGTTGCGCTCGCGCGCCTCAAGGAACGGCACGCCCTTTGCCATCTTCGTGTCGCAGATGATGATCCTGGGCTGCGGGTCCGGGTGCTGGCGCGCCCTGTCGAAGGCGTCGACAAGCGCATCGATGTCGTTGCCGTCGACGCGCTGGGCGAACCAGCCGAAGGCCTCGAATTTCGGAACCAGAGGTTCGAAATTGAGCACGCCAAGGGACGGGCCATCGGCCTGCATCTGGTTGACGTCGACGATACCGATCAGATTGCCGAGCTTGTAGGACCCGGCCGACATGGCCGCTTCCCAGGTGGAGCCCTCGTCGAGTTCGCCGTCGGAGAAGAGGTTGTAGACGAATGACCGCGAACACTTGCGCTTCAGCGCGAGCGACATTCCGATGGCTATGCCGAGGCCGTGACCCAGCGATCCTCCGGTAATCTCCATCCCCGGCGTGTAGGCGGACATGCCGGACATCGGCAGGCGGCTGTCATCGGTGCCGTAGGTTTCGAGTTCATCTTCGGGAATGATCTTCGCCTCGATCAGGGCCGCATAGAGCGCGATGGCATAATGGCCGATCGACAACAGGAAGCGGTCGCGGCCTTCCCATTCCGGATCTTCTGGGCTGTATGTCGTCGCATGGAAATAGGCGACCGCGAGAACGTCGGCGATGCCGAGCGCCTGCGCGATATAGCCTTGACCCTGAACCTCGCCCATGCGCAGGGCATGGCGACGAATTCGGCGGGCGCGCTCGGGCAGACTAATGCTGTGGCCGATCTGAGCCATGCTGTCCTATCCTTTCAGGCTCTCTTGCGGATCAATGGATCAACATGCCGCCGTTGACGTCGATGACGGCGCCCGTGACGTAGGCAGAGAGATCGGAAGCGAGGAAGAGGTAGATGTTGGCCACGTCACGCGCGTCGCCCAAGCGACTAAGGGGAATGCCCTTGATGATGTCGGCGCGCATCTCAGCGGACAGCTTGTCACCGGCGATCTCCGTCTGGATGAGCCCCGGTGTCACGCAATTGACGCGAATGCTGTCGGGGCCGAACTCCCGGGCCATGGCCTTGGCCAGCCCGAGCACCCCGGCCTTGGCCGCCGAATAATGCGGGCCGCCGAAAATGCCGCCGCCGCGCTGCGCTGAAACCGACGACATGCAGGCGATCGAACCGCCGCCATGTTCGCGCATGTTGGGTATGAAGACCTGGCTGAGGTTGAGCACGCCTGTCATGTTGACGGCAACGATGCGCTGCCAGTCGGCATCGGAGATTTCCAAGGTCTTCACCGGCTGGGTAATGCCGGCATTGTTGATGAGGATGTTCGTCACGCCGAACGCGCTCAGCACCTCGTCTGCAGCGGATACGCAGGAGGCACGATCGGCCACGTTGCAGGGCAGCCCGAGATGCGCGCCTTGTTCGACCGCCGGCAAGTCGCCCGCTGCAGCCTTTGCCTCATCGGCGTTGATGTCAAGAATGGCGACCCGCGCGCCGTGCGACGCAAAAAGCTCCGCCGTCGCCCGGCCAATACCGCGCTTGCTCGCGGCGCCAGAAATGACCGCGGTCTTTCCCTTCAAAAGCATTTGACTCTCCTCCCGGCAGCGATCGAACGGTGTTCGGCTCCCTTCAGGCCCGTTGCCTGTCCTCGTAGAGAAGTTCTGGCGCAGCGAGCGCCTGCTATCAAACGCCAAGTTTACATCTATAGGTGAATCTGGTTCACTAATCTGATGCTGCAGATGACTTCACTCTCCGCCGTGCGCATCTTCGAAGCGGCCGCAAGGCTCTGCTCCTTCCGGGCAGCCGCGGAGGAGTTGAACCTCTCGCCGAGTGCCGTCAGCCATGCGATCGTGCGTCTGGAGCGGGATCTTGGCGTTGCGTTGTTCGAGCGAACGACGCGCAGCGTCTCGCTCACTCTCGCGGGACAGACGCTGCTCAATCACGCTTCGAATGCCTTCGAAGAATTGCGGCGCGGTGTTGAACAGATTTCATCCAACAAGGCGCAGCTGTTGCGCCTCCATTGCGCGCCGAGCTTTGCAGCACAGGTGTTGTCACCGCGCCTGCCACAGTTTCTGAAGGAGAATCCGGGTATCGAGGTCCGTGTTGCCGCGAGCACGAACTATGCCCGCTTCGTCGATGGACTCTTCGATGCCGATGTCGTCTACGGAGAGCCGATGAATCGCGAGGACCTGATCGTCATTCCGCTTTCGGAAGAGATCGTCTCGCCACTATGTTCACCGGAAATCGCGCGCCTGATCAGATCTCCGCGCGACCTGTTTCACCAACCGTTGATCCGAAGCGATCTCAAGCGCATCCAGTGGATTGACTGGTTCGAAGCCAATGACCTTGGACCACCGCCGCCACCATCGATGAGTTTTGACCGGAGCTTCCTTGCGGTTGATGCTGCGGTCAACGGGCTCGGCATCGCGCTCGAGTCAGACGTGCTGGCCAGGCGCGAACTGGAAAATGGCAAACTGGTCCGTCCTCTCTATCGGATCTGTCGTGACAACCGTTATATCGGCCACTATCTCGCCTATCCAAAATCCGGAAGCCAGCGGCGACTCGCCCGCGCCTTTGCCGACTGGCTAACGCGCCAATGCCAGCCGGCCGACAGTGGCTCGGGTTAGAGCAGCCGATTCCTCAGCTTTCCCGGCTGCGACGCCTCACTCTTTTCCGAGCGCATCCAGGTCTGAAGCGAGTGAGATCTCTTTCAAGGTCCGCCGCTCAATCGTTCCACTGACAGGAGCCGCGTATCCCGCGCGTGATGGAGATGACCAAACCTTCCATGTCTAAACCGCGCCGCTGCCGCCGCGCGGATTGCAACCATAAAGGCCATCCTGGTCTTGGGTCCGATCGTCTCGAAGGTAACGGTCGCAAGCGAAGACCTCGTCCGACCATTCGCGCAAGCGATCTTCTAGAACGTTCGCCTGTCGGGAGCGACGAGCAGAGGAAACGTCGGCAACATGCTTTTCAGCTGCGCCGCGGCGATCCGCCGGCGAGGCAACGCCAAGCCGCGAGACGACGGTAAGCCCGCCCTCGTCCCCAAGACGCTTATAAAGGTCGTGCCAAAAGAAGCGGGCCGGCGCAAGCTCACGCGCTTTGAGGGCGTCGCCCTACGCTGCGAGAAGACAAAGCGAACCTTCGCCCCCTTTCGTCGTCCTCGCCACCGGCTTCATTTTGCTCAGATCTGCCCACAAGGCCTAAGGTTTTGCGGACTCACTTGTTATCCATGAGTTTTTGAGACATGTAGATATATTCAAGCGCGTAGCGGCGGGCGTATTCCTGCAGGTTGGCGGCGGCGGTGTGACCGCCCTCGATATTTTCATAATAGTAGAAGGGCAGGCCTATATCTTCGAACAGGGCGGCCATCTTGCGCGCGTGCACTGGCCCGACGCGGTCATCCTTTGTCGAAGTTTCGAAGAAGGGTTCCGGATACGCCACGCCCGCCCTGACATTATGATAGGGCGAGATCGAGCGCAGGAAGGCGCCTTCGACCGGATCGTCGGGACTGCCATATTCGCCCTGCCAGGAGGCTCCTCCCGACATGTGGATGAAATTGACCATGTCGAGAAGCGGCACCTGGATCACGGCCGCGTTCCACAGGTCGGGCCGCTGGATCATTTGCACGCCCATGAGCAGGCCGCCGTTCGACCCCCATGATCCCGAGATGCGGTGTCGAGGTTACCTCCTGCGCGATCAGGTCCTGCGCCACGGCCTGGAAGTCGTCATAGACGCGCTGACGATTGGTTTTCAAACCGGCCTCGTGCCATTTTGGGCCGAACTCGCCGCCGCCGCGGATATTCGCCAGCGCATAGGCACCACCCTTCTCCAGCCATAGCTTGCCAAGCACCGCCGAATAGTTGGGCTGCATTGGGATTTCGAAACCGCCATAGGCGTAGAGGATGGTCGGGCTCGTGCCGTCCAGCTTGACGTCCTTGCGCGCTACGAGGAAGTACGGAACCTTCGTGCCATCCTTCGAGGTCGCCCAGAACTGCTGTACTTGCAGGCTTTTGGCATCAAAGCGTTCCGGGGCCGAATTGATCTTCTCGACTTGGCCCGTTACAGCATCGGCGCAAAAGAGAGTTGAAGGTTCGAGGAACCCTTCTGAGAAGACGAACAGATGATCGCTCTCATCGTCGCTGGACGTCAGGGACAGGGTCGAATTTTCCGGCAGAGCCAACTTAAAAGACGTCCAGCCGCCTTTGCCGAAATCGAAGCTGCGGACCTCGCTGGTGACATTTGACAGGATCGACAGCACGAGACGGTTCTTGGTCTGGGTAGTCCCTGCGACAGATTGATGCTCGTTTGGCATGAACAGCACAAGCGGTTCAACGTGCGCTGGATCGGCGAGCGCCCCCTTGAGATCGAAAGCGATAATCGCGCCATTGCGGAAGACGGTGCCTTTGGCCGAGGTCCAGTCAGACTTCAACCAATAGATTGCCTGGCCCTTGTAGTAGCAGCTAAAGGCGGCCGTGGTCGGCAGGGGCAGGACCACCTTGTGGGTATCGGTGTGGCCGTTTGGGTAAAAGGCTAGTTCGGTATTGAAGAAGTCGAGGCCGCGATACGAGGTGTCCATCACATACTTGCCATCGATGTCGCGCCGCACGCCGCGTTCAGCCGATACGTCCATCTTTTGGCCGCGGAAAATCTCGGCCGCCTGATCATATGCCCGGAGCTTCGGATGGACCGGCTGCTCCCCCGGCGGGTTAGTCTGCACAGGCTGGTACCCGCAACAACAGGAGAAGCAGCCATGGAGACCAAGACCGAGGACCTTTTTCCAACGCTGACGACGATCGGCATCGACATCGGCAACGACCTCTTTCACATCGTGGCTTCGATACTGACGGCAAGATCGCCTTGCGACGCGGCTTCACAACGGCTCAGCCGATTCGCCCTTTTGACCCTCTTGTCCGAGACGAGCCGACGAGGAGTAGCAGCTGTGCTTTTCTGGATCACGCACAGATATACTCTCCCCTAACCCCACGTACCGCTAGTTTCTGGACAAAAAAATCTAAGCTCTGTCTTTGCAATCCCAGGCCAAAAATGCCGGTGTCGAGGCGTCCCTTCGCGATTACCGCTCGGAATATCAGCGGCAGGATCGCACTGACCCCAATTATCCCATGTCGGTCCGGTTTTCTGAACCCTGCACAAACCTCCTGCGGCTGCCCTTCTACCCGGTCAAGCTGCGCGCGAACGGGCGCGGGCGGCAGTGCCTGCGCATAGAAGTGCATACAGGCGCTTGAGTGGTGGTTGCCCGTGGCTTGAACATATCCGCGTCCTAACCAACCGCCCTCGCTGAGGATTACCTCACGGGTTGAACAAACCTGCACGAATCGTTGATAAGGGAACTTGAGGTCAACATTTGAGGGGCAGAAGCAGCAGGGCCAATCGGAAAGGATTGGCCATTCCGAGGCAAGTGCCTTGCCCTCAATCGGACGTGAACGCCAATGTGCATCTGCCAATTAGCGTTACCCTGGAATTGAATAAGACCCGGACGAGCTGGCTACTCCGTATCCGGGTCTTATTCGTGGTCTAGGAAGGGGGCGTCGGCAAAAGCCGGCGTCCCACTCCGCGGCTAAATATGGGTCTTCTAGCGAGACTTTCCAAGCACGTCGCGAGGTTTCATAAAGCGCGGGGCCGACCGCGGTTCCGCCTACTCTATGACAGACCTGGATCCGCCGCCGAGGAGAAAGAGTAATGTGCGGTTCGACTCCCTTCACGGCGAGGGATGCACAGTTCGCTTCCGGTGGCACCCGAGCAGGTTCTGTTGAATCCATCCGCTTGATTCCGGGCGCGCTGTTGGTCGAGTCCCCCCATGAAGGAAAAATGCAGAACCTTGCTCTTCCCAAATTTAAGAAGACCGTCAACAGGAGAGATGAGACGCTCACCGCCGCATTCGAGAAGTGTGAAATTTCTCTCGCCTAGGTGGAGCCCAGGCGAGTATAGTGGGGTGATATTTGGCGGCACGAACACTGAGAGGGCTGAACGTGCGTGCAGCGCTGTCCTTGGTGGGGAAGAAATCTGCAGGCGCAATTCCGATCGGGGAAGGTGACGCGGGCTATAAATACAGGGCTTTCATTAGCTACTCCGCTTCGGACCGTACGGTAGCAGAAAGGCTTCAAAGGTCATTGGAGTCATACAGGATACCTAAACCACTCCGCAGGTCCGGGGGCTACAGGAACGAAAGAGTCTCGCCGATCTTCCGAGACCGATCCGATCTAAAGGCCTCTGCAGACCTCGGGCAAACAATTAGGGAGGCACTGGAGAGCTCAGAGTATTTGATAGTGTTATGCAGTCCCGCGGCCGCCAACTCGCAGTGGGTAGATAAAGAAATTTCCTTTTTTAAGGAGCTTGGCCGATCGGACAACATCATAGCCGTAATCGTGCGTGGTGTGCCTGTCGTTAACGATCCCGCTCGGGAGCCGCAGGGGGCGTTCCCAAAAGCCTTGGTCGGCCTGCTGTGCGGGGATGGCTCGCTGACGGAGCCTTTGGCGGCCGACATTCAGGAGCCGGCCGCGGACGGACGAGGCGGCGACGGGTTTAACCTGGCGAAGCTAAAAATTATCGCTACCCTGCTCGGTGTTTCCCTTGCCGAACTCACGCAGAGACAGGCGGAGGTGGATCGACGCCAACGTCGCGTAGCTCAAGCCGTTGCCGCCGGAATGCTTGTCCTTGCCGTTGTCGCGGGCACAGGGGCGTGGATTGCAGTGGAGCAAAGTCAGGCAGCCGAGCGACGCCTTCAGAACGCTGTCGATAGCGCCGCGAGGCAGATAGTGGCCACGGTTCGATATAGAGATCGATACGGCGTGCCGTCGGGCGTAATTCAGGAGCTTTTGAGATCTGCGGAGGCAGATTTCGGCAACCTCATCTCGGACGATGACACCTCGCCGATGCTCGTGTTTCAACGCGCGCGGCTTAATCTGGAATTCGCCGAACTGTTCAATCTTGTTGGCGATGAGCAATCACAACAAAAGATCTTGCCTCTCATCGCCGAGACTACAACAGCCTTGGATCGGTTGGAGCAAAGCTCTCCATCGGCTTTGGAATGGATCGGCCTGTCTTCAGCACCGGACCCGGCTGCGATCGCCATGCTGCGATTGAAATTGCTTGATGTGGAAGGCCAAGAAAGTGCCTATGCGGGAAAGTTCAAGAAAGCGATCGGGTCTGCGGAATCAAGGATTGCTGTTTCGCAAAAATGGTTAGCCAAATTAGGTGGCCTATCTTGGCTTCGTGAGTTGGCTCAAGGCCATTGCCGGGTGGGAGGATACAATTATCAATGGGGGAAGCTCGCGGCGTCCGCGGCTTCCTACGAAAAATGCCTGGAGACAACCAGGTCGCTGATGCAAAAGAGGCAGGCCACATCGGATCGCGGAGATCTGATGGCTGCGCTTTCCTCCCTCGCCACGACGCTCGTGGAGATGGACCGTCGTTCAGAAGCGCTGTCGCGACAGCAGGAAGCTGCTGAGACAGCAAGCGCTTTGGTTTCCGCCGAACCTCACAACACAGAATACCAGCGAACTGAACTCGTCACATTGACACGGCTCGGCGATATGGTCCTTTCAGTAGAAATGGATGTTGCTCGGTCCTTAAAGCACTATCAGCAGGCATTGGCCATTTCCGACAGGCTTACAAAATCTGATCCTTCGCGGCTCGACTGGCAGCGAGACCGCTCTCTCCTGCTGGAGCGACTGGCGAGTTCGCACCTCCGTCTGGCAGATAGTCGAGATACCATGAAATCCTTGGAAAACTTGCGTCAGGCAGAACAGTACGTTCGGGACGCTTTGGAGACCGCCGAGCGACTTCTGAATAACAATCCTCTAAGTCAGCAATTGTTGAGAGATCGCGGCGTGCTTGAGGAAAGACAGGGTCAGGTAGCTTTCGCGAGCTACAAGCGTGGAGGCGATGCAAGTAAATTGGAGGACTCCGCGCGTTGGTACGCCAAAGCGATCGCCGATCGCCGCGCAATTCTAAAAGCGGATCCGGGGCGCTCCTTTTACAAACTCGATTTGGCCGTTGCCTTGGTCCAATTCGGCGAAGTTGCAAGGGAAAGGCGGGAAAGCGAGGGGGCAGAGCGTTCATTACGAGAAGGGCTGTCACTTTTGGAGGAACTGACAAGCAGGGAGGATGCACAGCCGATATGGTTGCGCGAGATTGCGAAGGTTCACTCCGCCCTAGGAGACCTCTATCAGCAACAGGGAAATGTAGCGAGTGCTCAGGCGGAAATCCGGACCGCCATTGGGGTCATGCGGAGCTTGCGAGAAAGATTCCCTGGGATCGCTCAGTACATGCAAGATGAAGAGTATCTCCTTGCCAAGGAGCATGAATTTGCGAAATTGCCTAATTAAGCGCTCCGGATGTGGTTGCCGTTTCAGTAGGAGGCTCTGTTCTGTTCAGAAGGATATCCGCAGTCCGCCTGTGAAGCCGTAATTGTCTATTAAATCATTAGCCAAAATTGCTCGACCGTCCATATAGGCCACTCCTCCGTTAAACACTTCGGTTACAACACCTGTTCGTAGCTCGAAGTAATCGCGGTCAGGCCGATTGGTTTTGAAACTGAATACAAGTGGATCGGGGCGGCCGTCTTCTACAAAACTCGCGTGGATCGTTCGTTGATCATTTGCGAATTCGTGTATGTAGTCCAGCTGCGCGAACGGGACCACCGTTATGGTCTCAAGGGCGAACGGCCGCGATACAGCGAACCCGACGCGTGTCTGGACGGATACAATGTCTTGGTCTCCATAGCGGAGGCTCGCCCCTGTGATGGGGTGCAAGCTACCGGCCGCTTCCGTTTCAGAATAGCTATCGATGCTTTGCCAGGAAGTGCGAAATGCCAGCCTTGGTCCGATGACTAAACCACCATATTGCCAGTCGTATCCTGCGTTGAGGTTTGCGGAGAGGCCCAGCACGTCGGGACTGCCCTCAATCATGCCGGCGGTTCTGTCGGAATCAAAGAAGAGAAGTGGCGGAAGAGGGTTGCCATCCGGATCAGTTTGAGGGGATGCGCCCAGATCGACTGTGCAGAGACTGTTCCTGTACCGTTGCTTGCTTTTGCTAGCTGTCACTTCGGCCGAGATGAAACCGTTGTCCATTAAGCTGGAGTGATAGAAGGCAGAAGTGCTAAATTCATCGGCGTCGAATGTGCCATCACTTGGTACGCCGCAAAGATCCTGAAAGTCACCAGACAAGGAAAATCCGCTCGCTATGGCATCCGTGCCTGTCAAAGTGAGCGTGTCCGGCTGCGGCGAGATGCCGTCGGCCTTCGTGTACGCGCCCTTAAAGCCGAGCAGGCTGCGATCGGAAACGCTCCAAAATACACCCAATTGAATTTGGAATAGATCGATGTCTTGTGCTGGTGCGTAGCGAGTAGCAGCTTGCCGATACTTTTCATAATCAAGTTGGCCATACAAGCTAAAGTCATCAAATGGAATTACGCCTGCTGCATTAACTGCGTCCTGTCCATCACTAAGGAGGCTGATAAAGGCGTTCCCTGCTGCACGAAAGTCACCGTTGTAGAAGTAGTTCGAGACAGCTGCGTTTTCAACGTCTCTACACTCGGGGTTCTTAGAGGGATCACATGGTTCGGCGCGCCGACGGCTGACGTCAAATTGCGAAACGGTTCTAGTAGACTGCAGCGACGCCAGACCACCCCCCAGTACGGAGCCGCCGGAAAGTTGCGTCTCATCCGTGTTCGCCTGACAGTGGCGTGAGAGATTCGGTCCGATAGGTCCAGGTCTGCTAATATTTCCAGCGCGATCGACCAAAGTGAGGTCGAGATTGCTTGCAAAAGGATTTGCAACGAATTGACAATCAGCACTCCCAGCCCCGAGGAGAAATCCCAATGCTTGGCTGTAAGTATCGAAATTGTTCCTGAGAGGCACAGTCTGCGCATTCGTTTCGCCGCAAGCCAGTAGACAAGCGCTCAGCACTGGAAGCACCGCATTGATTCGCATCACGTCCCCCTCGACAGTTGATGCCGGCAGCCGGGCGACGGGTGTAGAACGGCTTACACGCAGTCACCAACTTTCCCGCCGCGAAGAGCTCGGCTTGAGGATCACAGTTTTTTGAGGAATGGCAATATGGAAGTTGCGTGCCCTGAAGATATTCCAACAGTGGATGCAAAAAAACCACATGCTAATATAGAGCGTGGCGATGTTACCACCCACGATACGCCAGGGTCGCTTGTTGGCGATGAGGATTGCGAGAAGAGGTGTCGTCGCATGCTGCGCGATTTGATTTACCCGAAGCGGATTCCTTTTTGGGGTGGGCTCGCAGCAGGGCGAGGTTATGGGGGTGCACCGTCCGAAGACGACATCGAGCTCGCTGTGCAGCCTTTCGATCCTCCGGTGGGTCCGGGCGATGTCCAAAATCTCTTGGCCGGAATGGTCCGGGAAAGAATGAAGTGGCGGATGATAGGAGGCTCGTCGCGATGGCTAAGCGCCGGTGCGTTTCTTAGGGAGGTACGGCAAGCGCCCGGAAGCTGTGTTGCTTGGCCAAGCGGGGAACGGGGATGACAAGAGCCCTCCGCATCTCCATGCGGTCATGCGAAGCACCCAGTGCCTGCGAGCAAGAGACTGCTAGGGCGGCCACGTAGAAATCGCTATTTTTCGTACACGCTGCGGCGTTTGGCGTATTCTGCTCCCTCGAGATCCCGCAATGGGAGCGGCAATGGCGGTTTCTATTCTTTTCACCGGCCACATGATCGATCAGCCTGATCGCCCGAATGCGCGTTTTCCACCCGAGTTGGAGCGGGCGGCTGCAGTACGCATTGCCACAGCAATCGCTCCGTTCGCAACCACAGACAAGGGCCCTGTTATGGGGTTTGCAAGCTGCGCCCAGGGTGGGGACATACTGTTTCATGAACAATGCCGGCTCGTTCGAATTTCGACGACGATCGTGCTACCATTCTCTCCAGAGCTTTTTCTCCATACGTCGGTGAAGGGTATTCCCGGGAGCGATTGGGAGCGACGCTTCTGGCATTTGTGGACCACGACATCCGAGGCGCAGCGCGAGACCATGAACCTGCCTCGATCTGAAGAGGCATACAGCACCTGTAACCTCCGCCTGCTTGAGCGCGCTCAGGGGTATGGCGCAGTTCATTTGGTTGCCCTATGGGACGGCCAAGGCGGCGATGGCCCCGGCGGGACCGCCGATCTTGTAGGCCGTGTAGGTATTTCAAACAAGCCGGACATTTTCACGCCGGCGGGTCTAGAGGCGGACTAGCAGCACCTGCGACACGGAGGAGGGGTGTCCTGTTCCGACGTCGTCGCTTCGAACCTCGTCTTGATCCGAGGGATATTTGGCAGGCAATCTGCCACCTAGAAATTGATGGCCGGCCAATCCGCCGGCGCTCAGTCATTGATGGGCTTGGATTTGTCGTGTTACGGTTGATTATCCGACTTGTGAATTTCAGGAAGTCAGTGAGGTCAGCGAGTAAGCGCAGCCAATTGCAAAACCACCGATTTGCCTTGTGAAACGGGCGCATGGCAGTGCGGGTGGGACCGAAGCAGGTGAGACCAGCAGCGGAATAGCGGGGCGGCCAGTTGATTGCGTTGGCGCGTTCCCGCTTTCGGTTTTGGAGGAGGGGTGCATGGCTAGGGAAAATCTGCCGGACTCTATGCGGTTCATTATGAAGTGGGAGGGCGGTTTCGTTGACGACCCTGATGACCGCGGTGGTCGCACGAATAAAGGGATCACGCAGGAGGTCTATAATTCTTGGCGGAGCCGAATTGGTCAGCCTCCGCACGACGTTAAGCACATCGGCGATGAGGAGGTCCAGGCCATCTACGATGGAAACTACTGGACTCCTGCCGGATGTGATTTGCTGAGACGTAAGCTCGACTTGGCGCAGTTTGACACAGCGGTGAACATGGGAACGGACCGCGCGATTCGGATCCTTCAAGAGGCCGTTGGCGCGCGGATTGATGGGCAGTTCGGACCGGCGACGAAGACCGCCTGCGATGCCTGCGATCTCGGTATGACGCTGGTTCACTACACTCAAGTACGCGAAGGTCTATATAAGAGATTTGCCCAAGCGCCAGGACAGTCTAAGTTCCTGAGGGGTTGGATGAATCGGTTGAACGATCTTCGCCGTGAGATCGGTTTACCGGGCCTCGAAAGCATTCCGGAGGGACCAGACTTCGGAGATATGCCCTACATCGCTCGTGTTCCTGATTTGCCAGAAGGTGCCCCACTGGAACGCTGGGACTAGCGTAGGCGGTTTAAAGAGAGAGAGAGAGAGAGAGAGAGGGGGATGCATGGCACACGTCACGATGATCCATGGCATCGGTCAGAAGCCGGAGGAGGCCGCCCTCCTGGGGATCTGGCGCCGCGCCTTGGCGGGAGGTCCACACGAGACCCGGATCGATCTCGGCGCAAACGGGGTGAGCAGTTCCATGGTCTATTGGGCCGATGTGCTCTATCCGGAGCCCGATCCGAATGTTGCGGCTTACGAGAGTATCGACGATCTGGAGGCACTGAGGAGCGACGTCGACAACATTGGGCAAACAATAACTATGGATGAGGCCGCCGACCCCGACTGGCTTGCAAGACTCGCAGGGCGGTTGCTGCTAGAGGATCCGGCCCTGGAAATACCAGAAGATCCGCTTAATTACGGCTCAGATGTGGAGGAACGTTTCCCCCTCCCGTGGGCGCTTAAGCAACGCTTCCTTGGTGCCTTTCTGCGCGACGTGCATCATTACCTTTTCAACGTGGCCTGGACACCTCGATCGAGCGAGACCTACCAGGTTCAGCACGAAATCCGACGGCGCTTCGTTGAGAAGATTGCATCCGGTGCCAAAAAAGGCCGACCCCACGTGGTCGTCAGTCATAGCATGGGCACCGTGATCGCTTATGACTGTCTGGTGCGGGTACCAGACTGTCCGGGCGTTGACGCCTTGGTGACACTCGGCAGTCCGCTGGGAATTGACGAGGTGCAGGACAAGCTCGCACCGGAATGGACGCGTTCAGACGGGTTCCCGAGTCAAAAGGTTGAAGGCGACTGGGTAAACATCTTCGATCGCCTTGATGTTGTCGCGGCACTCGATCCGGTGCTGGCGAACGATTTCCGTCGCGGTGGGCTTGAGGTGGTCAGGGATATCCATGAACCTAATAGCGGCGTGTGGCGCCATAGTCTGAGGAAGTATTTCGAGGGGCCACTCTTGAGGACGGAGCTCAAGAGACTGCTGCAAATATAGGGGACGCCGATGAACTGCTCGGCAGAGGTGGCAAAGGTCCTCATAGCCGCCGCGAGCTTTGAGGAAAATCGGGTGGAATCGGTCTGCAGCAACTTGATCGAGTGCCTGCGGGCCGGTGATCGGGCACCGGACCTAGAGATTGCTCGAACGGTGCTGGACGTGCTGCGGCAGCACCGGCACATGAGCGCGCTCAAGCGTCTGGCGGACAATCTTGTGCGACTCGGATGTCAGGATGACCTTGTCTATCGGCACTACAGCCAAGCGCTAATCGAGAGCGGCGAACCCATTGCAGCAATCGAGATGCTTCAGGGCCTGGTTAGGAGAGTGCCCCTTGGCTCGAAAGAGTGGAATGAAGCTCAGGGGCTTCTCGGACGCGCATACAAGCAAATATACATCGACGCCTGCGGCTCCAACTTGGGTATGGCAGAGGGTGCCTTGAGGGCTGCCATAGCTGCGTATCGTCAGGTATTTGACAGTGACCCAACGCAGCTCTGGCATGGAGTGAACTTGGTCGCGTTGTTGGCCCGGGCTGACCGTGATGGTGTCAAGACTCCCGATTTTCTACGGATACACAGCATAATCGAGGCTTTGCGCCGCCAAATCGAACAACACTGGTCGGCAGGCACACTTGATGCCTGGGCCTATGCTTCCGCCGCCGAATTGGCGCTCGCGGGTGGCGATCTGAGCGGTGTGCGACGCTGGCTAAGGGAGTATTTGAACGCGGCCGACGTCGACGCCTTCAAGATTGCCGGGACCCTGCGCCAGTTCACCGAGGTATGGGGGCTTCGCGCGGGCGCCGGTGAAAGGGGAGCTGTTGTTGCTGTTCTAAGAGCGGCCCTGCTTCGTAGAAGGTCCGGGGTGCTCAGTCTGACGCCGCAGCAGGTTCAACGCACAGCTGAAGCGGACGTGGCATCTTTCGAAAAGATACTTGGAAACACCGGCGTTCAGACGTATTGGTGGGTGCGGACGGCAATGGACAGGGCACGCTCGGTTGCGCTGATCCGTCAACCGGATGGTCGAGGAGTCGGGACCGGATTTCTGGTCCGCGGCCGCGATCTCCACGAATCGCTCGGCGACGAACTCTTTCTGCTCACCAATGCTCACGTGGTAAGCGACTCGGCGGAACAGAGGGGAGTGCTCCGAAGCGACAAGGCATCCGTGGCCTTCGAGGCAACAGCCGACGTAGACCGGACCGCACGACGACATCGTTTGCTTGAGATTGTATGGAACTCTCCACCTGAACTGCTGGACGCCAGTCTGCTGCGTTTTGTGCAACCGCCGGTCGGGATCGAGCCTTGTCCCGTGTCGGATTCGCTTCCGGTGACAGATGAGGATCAGCGCGTTTACGTGATCGGCCATCCACTTGGGGGCGAGCTCAGCTTCTCGCTTCAGGACAATCGACTGCTGGACCATGAGGGTCCAATCAGCGGCAAGCCAGCGATCGCCGGGCGGGTTCTCTTGCATTACCGAGCTCCTACCGAACCGGGAAGCTCCGGCAGTCCGGTATTCTCCGCTGATTGGGACGTGATCGGTCTCCACCATGCAGGGGCGGACTTCATGCCAAAGTTGAACGGTAAGCAGGGGACCTACGCGGCGAACGAAGGAATTTGGATTCGTTCGATCAAAGAGGCGATTGCGCACAGCTTCATAGGCGGCACTGAGCCGAGCGAATGCTGAGTGCCTGTCTGGGGTCGGTAATGGCTCCGGAGGCGGCCGCTAATCGACAACTATCGGACGGCTGTTGCTTCACGAAGTAGACTTCGCTAACGTTCTCGTATTGTGCTCAAATGTGGCAGCCAGGTTGAAATGTCCGCGGTTGCGCAAATTGAAATGTCAACTTCAGGCTGCCGCGCGGCGACGCCGACCAGCCCCGATTTGACCGGCTGGTCCGGGTTGCAAGGTGAGATCGGGGCGGGTGAGAGGCACCCTTCGGCTTTAGCTTGGACAGCCCGATTAGGCGATCATTTTGCGGCATCGAGGTTGGAGAGCGCCTGTCGCCGTCGAGCAATGATCGCTGGATCGTTCATGAAATCCGTCCGTTTGCCCGGCTTGCGACCTCGCGGCGTATAGCCATTCTTCTCGCTGCTGGTCTTTATAGGCCAAGACATCGGAAAGCCGTTTGTTCTCGGTGATCGCCGCATGGGTCACACGCTGGTCCTTGTCGAACACCCGGTAAGGCAGGGAATGCCCCTTCCAGCGCATGTCCAGCCGGCCATCCGCATAGGCGTAAGTCTCGACATAGCGGCCGATCAGCCCGCGCGTCACATCGGTCTCCTCGGGCATGATCCGCTTGCGCTCGTAGGAGAACGTCAGTTGGGTACCGACTTAGCGCTGCTCACGCTTGCAGAGAATGTCGTTGAGCCGATCCGCCATGATGTTCAGCGGCCGGTGCATGTCCTCCGGCCGGGCAGGGGCGCGGGCAAACCGAGCGAACTGGGTGTTCTGCAGTGACACTCGTCAGCTTTTCGACAGGTAGGCCGGTTAAGAGCAGAGCGCTTCCACGTTGATGGTCCTCCGGACTCATCTGGTTGATGAAATGGCAGGAAGCATCGCAGCAGTATCGATCCATTTGCCGCGGTGGGACGCTTGTGAACCTGTACCCTCTCGAGTCGGCGCGGGAGCCGCAGCGCGCCTGCACTGGTTTCGAATGGTCGTTGCGCTGCGCAACCAGCTGCGGCTTGAGAAGCGGCGGGCGCATTCTTTGTTCTGACGATGGAGGAGTCGATGGACACAGGACAGGTACAGCGGAGTGCGGGTTCTTATCCGGTTCCTTCCGAGGAGGGGGAGCAGGAAAGTTACCTCAACGGCTTCACCCGAGCCGTGGCCGATTGGGTCGAAGCCTTGACAGGCTATCGGACGCCCGCCTCCTCGCGCGAGCGGATCCTGGAAGACTGGGTTGCTGAAGAAGGGCAAGGCGAAGCCGAGAACCGGCAACACGGGCGCTCACGAATCAGAGCTTCGGACAACGGGGGCTCGAGCTCGGTAGATTTGTCATCCCTCTCCCTGACCGCTTTGCCTGCCGCCCTGCCGCCCAGACTGCTGAGGCTGCACGCCATGCACAACGAGCTGGGCAGCCTGCCCGCTCAGCTGCCACCCGGTCTCCGCGAACTTCATATTAGCCACAACCAGTTGACCAGTTTGCCGGACGCTCTTCCAGCGAGCCTCGTTCGCCTGGAGGTGAGCGATAACAGGTTAACCAGCCTGCCGGCCAACCTACCGGCGGGGCTCGGTATCCTGAACGCAAACAACAACCGACTCAGTAGCCTGCCCAGCCCTCTACCGAGCGGGCTCACCTCGCTCGCGGTTAGCGGCAATCAGCTGACCGACCTGCCCGAGCCCCTCCCATCCTGGCTCGTCGAACTCGATGTCAGCAGCAATCAATTGACCCAACTCCCCGAACCCCTTCCGAGCGGGCTGCAATGGGTCAATCTTCGCGGTAACCGGCTGACCAGCCTGCCCGAATATCTCTTATCGGATATTAACTACCCGAGTTTGGAGCTTGAGTTCGGAGATAACCCACTCCTGGACGACTTCGGCGCTAACCTCGCGTCACCGCAGCTTGCGCAGCTATCTCTGTACGAGGCTGCCGCGCACTGGCTCGAGGACGATCCGGCGACACTGGCCGAATGGCAGCACTTTGCGAATGAGCCAGGCGCCGAGGACTACGCACGTTTCCTGGGGAGGCTACGAGGGAACATGAACTATGGCAGTGGCGAGTTTCGGCAGGCAGTAGCTGATGATCTGCGTCAGGCCTCGGCCAATCCGAGATTGCGCGAGCAGTTTTTCACACAGGCTTCCGAGGCCAACGCGACCTGCGAGGATCGTGTTATTTTGCACTGGAACGGTATGCAGACCGCGCGCCTCAACGCTGACGTCGAGGACGGGGTATATGACGATCGGCTTAGCGAACTGATCCAGCGCGGCCGTATTGCGTTCCGCCTGGAGACGCTGGACGAGATCGCGCGCGACAGGTTCAGATCGCTCCTCAGCGTCGACCCGAACATAGACGACGTCGAAGTCTACCTGGCCTATCAACATCTGCTGCGCGAACCGCTGGGGCTTAGTCACGTCGCCCCTCACATGCGCTTCCTAGCTGTCTCTCACGTAACCCAGAATGATGCGGCGCTGGCGCTGGACCTGGTCCGGGAGCGCGAAGCGAACCAATTCATAGACTACATGGCAACTCGCTGGCAACCCTGGGAGACGGTGCTGAGACGCATCGCGCCGGACGAACATGCAGCGATGCAAGACCGGCTCGTCGAAGCGATGGGCGAAGAGTTTCGAAGCCGCTTGGATCAGCGGCTGGCCGAGCACGGTCTGCTAGGCGACCCGGATGCCGAGCGGGTGCTCGGAGCCCAGGTTCGAAACCAAATCGCTGGCGAGATCAAACGCGAGGTCATGTACCGGCTGCTCGCCGATCGTGGCCTGGAACAATGAGACATCCCAAGACTCCCGCAGAGATCTTTATCATTGCTCTGTGGCGCTAGCTAAAGATCGATCGGGAAGGCTCGACCATCGCTTTCCAAGGTGCTTTTGCACTTGGGAAAGCGTGCTGCCGTCGATCAGGCCCTTTCGATCTTGCCGAGCCAGGAAAACTCCTGCGCGCGAGGCTCGGGGGTATACGCGTCCGGTCGAAAGCCGCTTCGGGAGGTATAGCGCGACGATCAGGATGAGGTGCGCCAGGAGAAGCTGGCGCGTTCCAGCCGGTGAAAGTCCGGCTCGGGTAAGGGGCAGCTCCCGCCCGATAGTGAGTGTTGCGGCGTGGACGGTGACGACCACGGCGAAGCGTACACAGCAAACATGTGGGGTATGGGAGTGAGCCACGATAACGACCAGATCGCAGGGGCCGAGACTTTCTCATCCGTCGCAGGCAACGTGCGCGGGGCCGATATGCGAGGCGCCGTCGCCCTGCCGGGGTCTACGGCCATGTCACGCATGAAAGGAACGCGTCAGAACCTGGGAGATCTCCCGTCTGGCCGGGTAGTGTCAGCCACGCCGGTCCGCATCGGAAAGGCGAGGAGCCGTAGCCAATGATGGACGGACAGGAGAAGTCAGACTCCGGCATAGTAGCTACGAAGCCAACGAACAAAGCCGGACAACCGGCGGTGGAGCTGGTGGAGCCAAGCCGGAGACCAAGGGGAGCGCGGAACAGCAATGCATGCACCGGACACAGAGCCGGGATCGCATGTTCCAGTCGCTGGACCGCATACGGAAGGCCGCAAGGATAAGGAAGAAGGATCAGTTCACCGCGCTCTTCCACCATATCAACGTCGATACCCTTCGGACAGCTTTCTACGCGCTGAAGCGCAAGGCCGCTCCCGGGGTGGATGGCATGACGTGGCGGGACTACGAGGCAGACCTCGAGCCCCGGTTTGAGGATCTGCACAGACGGGTCCAACGGGGAGCGTACCGCCCGCAACCGTCACGCCGAACGTATATACCGATGGCGGCGGATGGAAAGCAGCGGCCGCTGACGATTGCAGCCCTGGAAGACAAGATCGTCCAAGGAACAACGGTACAAGCTCGAGAATATCAGCGCGATCTTCGATCGAATGCAGGAGGGCAGGATCGACGGCCGCATCGTTCTGGATTTGAAGGGTTGAACCTTTCGATCAAAATAATGCAGTTTGACTACTCAATTTCGCGTCTCCGAAGCCGAGGGTCCTGCGGCCGTTGCCGGCGACCAGACGGGGGCAGGCGGTGAGACGCGCGAGACGGAAGGCCCAGAATGCGTGTACATGCCGGGCCTTTCTGGTGTGTACACGGTGAAGAGCCTCAGGCGGCTTTGCTGTGTGTCCGCCCTGATTGCTCGATATAGGCGTCGAAAGCGGCAGCGGCGGCACGGATGAGAAAGCGGCCTCCCTCGCGAAGCCGTATGACGCCGTCGGCATTTTCAAGGATGCCGTCGCTTTCCAGCATAGCGAGCTTGGCATTGCCGCGGAGCAGCATCTGCGGATCGAAGCCATGCGCGGTGGCAAGGGCGGGAACATCGACGCCGAAGTCGCACATCAGCCGCTCGATGATGCTCGCCCGCAGCCGGTCCTCGGGCGTCAGCCGGTAGCCTTTCACCGTTGCAAGCCGGCCCGAGGCGATGCGCTGAGCGTAGACGCCCGGCGGCACCTCGTTCTGGACATAGCCGTCCTTCATCCGTCCGATTGCAGAGGCGCCGAGGCCGATGAGGGTTTCGCAGGCATCCGTCGTGTAGCCTTGGAAATTGCGGTGCAGTTGCCCGCTTGCCTGGGCGATCGCCAGACTGTCGTTCGGGCGGGCGAAGTGATCGAGGCCGATACGGCGGTAGCCGGCGGCGACGAGTGTTGCGGCAATGGCTTCGGCTTGGGCGACACGCCCTTCCGCATCGGCAAGTGCTTTCTCGTCGATCAGCTTCTGATGTTTCTTGAACGAGGGCACGTGGGCATAACCGAAGACGGCGAAGCGCTCGGGTCCCATCCGGATGGCCGCCTCGGCGGTGGCGATGCAGGATTCGACCGTTTGGTGGGGCAGGCCGTAGATCAGATCGAAATTGATGCTGTCGACACCGGCCTTGCGCAGCCGAGTGACCGCGTCCATCGTCTGCTCCTCGCTCTGCACCCGGTTGATCGCCTTCTGTACTTCCGGATCAAAGCTCTGGACGCCGAGGCTTGCCCGGCGAACACCGGCTTCGCCGAGAGCCGGTGCCATTTCCGGCATGAGGGTGCGCGGGTCGATTTCCACCGCGATTTCAGCGGTGCTCGCGAAGTCGAAATGCTCGCGCAGAAGCCACATCAATGACAGGAACTCCTCGGGTCGCATGATCGTTGGGGTGCCCCCGCCGAAATGCACGTGGTCGATGCTAAGCTGTGCTCGCGTCTTTGCCGAGACAAGACGGACCTCCTCGTGCAGGAAGTCGAGATAGTCGAGGATCGGCTCGTCGCGCTGGGTGATCGTCGTATGACAGCCGCAGTACCAGCACATGGAACGACAAAAGGGGATGTGCAGGTAGAGCGAAGCCGGTTTCTCTGGCGGCGCGGCTGCAAGCCAGTCGCCGTAGGTGCTGGCGTCAATTGAGGGCGAAAAGCGAGGTGCCGTCGGATAGCTCGTGTAGCGGGGCAGTCGTGCCTCGCCATATTTTGCGACAAGAGCCGGTTGCATGAACAGTCCTTCTGGTACATGGTCGGTGCTGGATGAGCGGCATTCTATGCGCACACGGCCCTTTCTCTTTGAGTAATGTCAAGGAAGTGCACAAAGGCGCTTCCGCAATATTGTTGACCTCAGCCAAGTATGACTGCCCTTCAAGGAATCGTCGCGATAGCGGGACGACCGGGTCCGGTCGTCTTAGCGGCCGGGCTTTCGATTGCCGCAGCGGTTACCCTTCAGCAAGCTCTTCAAGCCATTCATCACGACCAAAGCAAGCGGAATGGGCATCGGACTGTCCATTTCGAAGCGGATCGTCGAGGCGCATGGCGGTGAGATGAGTGTCTCGAAAAATGCGGCGGGTGGGGTTACTTTCCGGTCACGCTGCCTGCCTATGTAGATGAACGCATCGGTGCCAATGACTGACTATGCGGTGCACATTGTTGACGACGAAGAGGCGGTAAGAAAGTCGCTGGCCTTCATGCTGACAATGAACGGCTTCGCCGTGAAGATGCATCAATCAGCCGAGGCCTTCCTCGCCTTCGCACCGGACGTTAGAAACGGGATTGTCGAGACGGACCTGAGAATGCCGGACATGTCCGGGGTGGACCTCCTCCGCAATCTCCGCGACCGAAAAAATCAAAATTCCCTTTTCGGGAAAAGCAACGTCGCTGCTTTCCGTGTCTACAAGCCTGAAAGCTCCAAAGGTCTGCAGAAAGAAAGCCATTTTGTCCTTTAGACGCGAACCAGCAAAATGCGCTCTGAAGTGACGAACGCTGCTGACTGTGTGAGCGGCAGTTTGTGCCAACTGTGCACAAACTTCAACAACTGCGTTCATTTGGTGGCGCGCTAACGTTAGGGTAGATTTTAGCAGAAGATTGCGCGACGATTTCGAGAAGTTTGCGACGCTTGCACATTTACCGAAGCTGAGCACGATCGAACGCAGGCGGGCGGTCGAAACGCTCAGATCGCCAGTATTCGAGAGACATGCTGTGGCAGGTCATTGATGAAATCGGAGCGCATGTCTTTTTTGATTACACAGATGAACGAGGCAGACCTCGAAGCGGCAGCAACCATCATTTCTCGCGCATACGCTGCGCCTCCTTGGAACGAGGACTTTTCAGTCGAAGCCGCAACCGAGCGTGTTTCGCAGCTTTTGGCCGCGCCAAGGCGCATAGCCTTAGCGGCCTGGGATGCGGATAAACGCGTTGGGATTACAATTGGTACACGGCGTCGACACCATGCGGGCCAACTGCTTTACCTGGAGGAGGTTGCGGTGCTTCCAGGTGCGCAGGGTGCCGGTGTCGGAACGGCACTGCTCAGCGCCATCGTCGAAACGGCAAAGGCGGCAGGGCGTCACAAAGTATGGCTGGTATCGCAACGCTCGGGCAGAGTATCCGAGTTCTACCGTCGTAATGGGTTCGTCTCCAGCGACAAGCTGGATATCTACTCCAAAGTGGGTTGAGCTCTAGCCGGCTCGTTGCGAGAGGATCAGCAGGACGTTTCGCCTGAACGCCGGACAAGCATGCTGCGAAGGCACTCCTGCTCGAAGCTGATGTGCCGTCGCACGCTGGTGAAGAAGCCGCGCAGCATGTAGCCGGCGGTCTCGGCATTGACGGTCCTGTCGGCCGCCCCCAGGCGGCCGAGCATTTCGGTCAGTTCCTCGGCGAAACATTCGTCTTCGCAGTGCTCGTATTTCAGGCGCTCCAGCAGGGCATGCACGGAAGCGTCGTCTGCAATACGTTGCTCGATCCAAGCAAAAACCCGCTGTTCCTCGCCGGCATGGAGATCCCGCATCATCGGACCGATCATCCTTGCCGCGTAGGCACATGTCTCGCGGTTGATCTCTTCCGGGAGGCTATCGGCAATCGCTTCGAGACTGTCGCAGAGCGCCAGTTGATCATGATGAGCGCTGGCGAGCCAGGCCAATGGATCCACCGGCGGCTCTCCTGCCGCGGAAGGCCGCGCTCCGTTCGTTAGGGTTCGGCCTTTGATCTTTACTCGCATGCGCTCCGGCCTTTCCCACCATCGCCTCATGTGCAGCCTGCCATGCTCGCAGGATGGGTCACAGCGCCGCGGCCGGCCTTGATCTGAATCAAGGTTGACGGCGAGCGATCCTGACAAACCAGGGCAGGTTGCGGCGGCATGCGTCGTTCGTGCGCCTTGTCGATGATTTGAGAAAGTTGGGGACACAACCATGTTCGAGATGACCGTGCTCGGGGTCGGCGCCTTCCTGGCGCTGGTTGGGGCCGGCCTCGCGCAGGACCGCCTTTTCGGCGCACATATGTGGGTTCTGTTCTTCGCGTTGCTCGGCGGCACGGTCGTGCTCCTGCAAAGGATGGAGTTCCGCCCGGCTGTCGCAGGCGCGGCACCCCCGCGGTCGGAATATTTCGACGAGGTCGTGAAATACGGCGTCATCGCCACGGTATTCTGGGGCGTCGTCGGCTTCCTAGTCGGCGTCATCGTGGCGCTACAGCTCGCCTTTCCGGACCTCAACATCGAGCCTTGGTTCAATTTCGGCCGCACGCGGCCGCTGCACACCTCGGCCGTCATCTTCGCCTTCGGCGGCAACGCGCTGATCGCGACGTCCTTCTATGTCGTCCAGCGCACCAGCCGTGCACGCCTCTTCGGCGGCAATCTCGGCTGGTTCGTGTTCTGGGGCTATCAGCTTTTCATCGTGCTGGCGGCAACGGGCTACCTCCTCGGCATCACCCAAAGCCGCGAATACGCCGAGCCTGAATGGTATGTCGATCTCTTGCTGACGATCGTCTGGGTCGCCTATCTCATCGCCTTCCTCGGCACGATCCTCGTGCGCAAGGAACCGCATATCTATGTGGCGAACTGGTTCTATCTCGCCTTCATCGTCACCATCGCCATGCTGCACATCGTCAACAATCTGGCGGTGCCGGTCTCTTTCCTCGGTTCGAAGAGCTATTCGGCTTTCTCGGGCGTTCAGGACGCGCTGACGCAATGGTGGTATGGGCACAACGCCGTCGGCTTCTTCCTGACGGCCGGCTTCCTGGCGATGATGTACTACTTCATCCCCAAGCAGGTGAACCGTCCCGTCTATTCGTGAACGGGCTCATCACCTTCGGCGCGATCTATTATCTCGTTCCGAAGCTGTGGAACCGCGAGCGGCTCTATAGCCTGCAGATGGTCAACTGGCACTTCTGGCTCGCCACCCTCGGCATCGTCGTCTATGCCGCCGTGATGTGGGTCGCCGGCATCCAGCAGGGCCTGATGTGGCGCGAATACGACGACCAGGGTTTCCTCGTCTATTCCTTCGCGGAATCGGTGGCGGCGATGTTCCCCTACTACGTCATGCGTGCCGCAGGCGGCGCCCTGTTCCTCGCCGGCGCACTCGTCATGGCCTTCAACGTAACAATGACGATCCTCGGCCGCGTGCGCGATGAAGCCCCGATTCTCGGTGCGACGGCGGTACCGCAGCCTGCGGAATAGGAGGGCAGATAATGTCCATTCTCGATAAACACGCGCTACTCGAACGCAACGCCACCTTGCTGCTCGTCGGCTCCCTGCTCGTCGTCTCCATCGGCGGGATCGTGGAAATCGCGCCGCTCTTCTATCTCGAAAACACCATCGAGAAGGTGGAAGGCATGTGGCCCTATTCGCCGCTGGAGCTTGCAGGCCTCCGCGAAGGCTGTTACGTCTGTCACAGCCAGATGATCCGCCCGTTCCGCGACGAAGTCGAACGCTACGGCCATTATTCGCTGGCGGCGGAGTCGATGTACGATCACCCGTTCCAATGGGGGTCGAAACGCACCGGGCCGGACCTCGCCCGCGTCGGCGACCGCTACTCCAACGAATGGCACGTACAACACATGATCGAGCCGCGCTCGGTGGTGCCGGAATCGGTGATGCCGAGCTATGCCTTCCTCAAGGAAACGCCGCTCGAGGTTACGAACGTCGCCCTGAACCTCAAGGCGAACAGGGCGGTCGGCGTTCCCTACACGGACGAGATGATCGACAAAGCGGCTGCCGACCTGAAGGCCCAGGCCGATCCCAATGCCGACAGTTCGGGCGTCGAGGCACGCTACCCTAAGGCGAAGCTCGGCGACTTCGACGGCGATCCGCAAAGACTGACGGAGATGGACGCGCTCGTCGCCTATCTGCAGATGTTGGGCACGCTGGTCGACTTCTCCAGCTATGACAATACGACCGGCTATCGCTGAAAAAAGGGGGCTGACGACGTGGAAACCTACACGGCCATGCACCATTTCGCCGACACCGTGCCGAAAGCAAAGCTCCCAGAGGCCGAGGAAGGCTTTTCTTTCAGAGCCGAAGACCCTTCCAGCCACGAGCGGGATGTCTACCGCGCGAACTTCAATCAACCGGAAACAGCAAAGTGAGCCTCTATGATCAGCCAACGCAGTGAACCGCGTCGTTTTACCGGATGGCATATGGTGGCGGTGATGGCGCTGTTCTTCGGCACCATCATCTCGGTAAACTTCGTCATGGCCTGGAATGCCAGCCGAAGCTGGAGCGGCCTCGTCGTCGAGAACGCCTACGTCGCCAGCCAGCAGTTCAATGGCAAGGCGGCCGAGACACGCGCCTTTGCGGCAAGCGGCATCAAGGGCGAACTCACGGCCGAGAACGGCGTCCGTTACGTGTTGACCCGCAGAGGCGAGCCGGAGCGGGCGGTCGATCAGGTTGTCGCAGTGCTCAAACGGCCCGTCGAGGCTCGTGAGGATGTTCGCGTCGAGCTCGTTCGCGACGGTAACGGCGTGTTCGTTTCGACGCAGGCGCTCAAACCGGGGCAGTGGATCGCGGACGTGACGTCCAAGGCGGGCGGAGTACTCGTCTACCGTCAGGCCATTCGGTTTATCGCAGCGGGAGAGGACCAATGAGCTGCTGTGCCTCGGCGGTCGGCACGACCGTTATTGCAGACGCGGCGGGGCAGGGGCTGCCCTCTTCCGAAGGGCTGTGGCTCACAAGCCGGGCGCTTGGGAACGGTTTGCGACAGACGGATCTTAGCGTGCCGGGCGTCCACTGCGGCGCATGCATCACAACGCTCGAGATGGCGTTGCGGGCGAGACCCGATGTCCAGCGGGCGCGCGTCAATCTTTCCTCCCGACGCCTTTCGATTATTTGGAAGGAGGAAACCGCTGGCAAGCGCAGCGATCCTCGAGAACTCGTGCGCGCCATCGCCGCACGCGGCTACGAGGCGCATCCCTTCACCCCTGGCGAGGAAGAGGGCGACGCCCTTCTGGCACAGTTGATCCGTGCAGTCGCCGTTTCGGGCTTTGCTGCGGCCAATATCATGCTGCTGTCCGTGTCCGTCTGGTCGGGCGCGGACGCGGCAACACGCGACCTCTTTCATTGGATTTCGGCTACGATCGCAGGGCCGACGCTGATCTATGCGGGCCGCTTCTTCTACCAGTCGGCCTGGAATGCGCTGCTCCACGGGCGGACCAACATGGATGTGCCAATCGCGCTTGCCGTCACACTCTCCTATGGCATGTCGCTCTACGAGACGATAGGCCATGGAGAGCATGCCTGGTTCGACGCGTCCGTCACCCTTCTGTTCTTCCTGCTCATTGGTCGAACGCTCGACCACACGATGCGCCGCCGCGCCCGTTCCGCAATCAGCGGTCTCGCACGGCTGTCGCCGCTTGGCGCAACAGTCCTCAATAGGGACGGTTCGCGGGAATATCGCGCCACAAGCGAGAATCTGATGATCGCTGCCGGCGAGCGAATACCGGTCGACGGACGCGTGGTTTCGGGCACCAGTGATCTGGACCGCTCGGTCGTCAACGGGGAGAGCGCGCCGATCTCGGTCGGCGCCGGCGATGCCGTCGAGGCCGGCACGCTCAACCTTACCGGCCCGCTGGTGCTCGAGGCGACGGCGAGCGCGCGCAACTCCTTCCTGGCCGAGATCCTGGGGCTGATGGAGGCGGCCGAAGGTGGGCGAGCCCGCTTGCAGGCGGTCGCGATTTCTACGCAAAGGGGATATTTGCGCTTTCTATTTCATAGAATACGCTACTTTACACGCGGGCCTTGCAAAAGAAAGCATACGGGACAAGACGGGCCAGTGCCGCCGTTGCCGCGTCCATCCACATACATCATCAGATCAACGTATCACAACGTTCGTCGTCAACGCGGGGAAGTGCGATGGTATCGAGAAAGCAACATAGGGCCGGAGACTTCACCTTGAAGACCGGAAATGACCTCAAAGAGATCTTGAAACAGACGACACACGTTTATCACAACAACGCGTGTTGCGAAACGGATAAGGTGGGGTTTGCCACCCCTGAGAACCGCCCGATCGAAGAACTTGTGGTTGACGCCACGCAAGGCTTTATCCCGCTGTGGGATAGGAACGTCATCCTAAACTGGCGCTTTCAGGAACAGTCGCTTCAGCGCTTTGCAAAACCCGAGGCCGTTAAAGCGTACGTACGAACGCTCTTCGGCGAGACGCCTATCAAATGGGGCAATGCTGTTCCCGTACAGTTTTCCGAAACGGCCGAACCGTGGGACTTCGAGATCGTGGTGAGAGCTGACGACAACTGCAGCAGTTTTTGGCTGCACGCTCGCGAGAGCATTCTTTCCGGATGCGGGGCAACATGAACTGGTTCTCTTTCCCAAAATGTTCGAACAGGTGCGGGAGGAGCAGGTCGAAACAGTTGCACATGAACTCGGCCATGTGTTCGGGCTCCGGCACTTCTTTGCAAAAGTCTCGGAAGCAGGTTACGCCAGCGAAATCTTCGGCGCCCACGACAAACGCTCGATCATGAACTACGGCGCCGACAGCATGCTGACGAAGACGGACATCGACGACCTGATACGTCTTTATCAATTAGCGTGGAGCGGAGCGCTTACAAAGATCAACGGCGCGCCGATCCGCTTGATGCGGCCGTTCAGCCAGTTGCGCCAGAAGGCAGATTTGCCCCCTCAATTCGCGCTGGTGGCACAAGTTTCGCCGTTAGACTTTAAAGCCGTCATTCAAGCGACGTTGAGGAGCAAACTATGCTCATGCGGACCGTACTTGCGGCAATGTTCGGCGCAGCCATGGCGGTCAGCGCTGTGGCATCCGACACGGTGATGGGCAACTGGAACATCCAAACACTCGGCTATCCGGGTGATCAAAAGGCCGTTTTCCCGGACGATAATGTGCGCAATGATACCGACTATGCGGATCTGAGAATTCGCGTTTTACGGAGAGAGGGCTGCAGGGATAGTGGTCGCGGATGCCGTGAGCTTCTGGCAACAACTCTTACTGAGGGCCTATTCTTACCCAGTCGACATCAATGGTATCAACCAAGGGCATATAACCTCGATACTGGCCGATCTTGAACTTCGTCTTCGAAGTCTTTCCAGCCCTGGGCTCGTAGCCGATCTTGCCGCTAACACGGACTATGAAGCGGGTCCCCTCGCTTATTTCAATCACCGCTGAACCTGAACGTCCGGCCTGGACTCGATAGTTCATTACAACCCAGTTTCCTGCGGGAGAGGATAGGACGGGCTCCGCACCGTACTCCACCTTCAGGTCCGGCGTGCACCTCTTGCCTTTCGAGTCTTCTGGGCGTGTCGATTGGCAATATTCGGGCGTCCCGTTTGTTCCGATCGAAGACGGAACCATCGACATTCATTGCCGATGCTATCATGCATCGGCAATGCTCGTCCTGGACGGTAATGTGAAGCACCCCATCGTCGAAGCGCTGGGCTAAGAATGGGCTTGCTCCCCATTCATCCCGCATTCCTTCTTGTACGCGTCGCTGACCGGCTCCTGTTTCCATTGCGCGGTCGCCCATTGGATCGAGTTGGTTTGGTCGCCAATCGTCTTGGGCATGCGGAACCCCAGTGAGTAGAGATGCTTCTCCGTGGCGTCATGGGTCAATTGTTTCGCGAGGCGGAGCTCCTGGCGTTGGATCCATAGTTTCTCCCCGTTTCCGTTCCTGACCTTTTCGAGGATTTCTTCGTTGCAGTAAGGGGTCCGGCCGATCAGGCGTCGGTGTTTTTCCCATTCATCCGGAGCATAACGATCATGCCAGGATAATAGCGTCTCCAGCCGCGATCCGGTGTAGCGACGACCCACCATCCCAGGATAACGAAGCGCAAAAGGGATTTGTTGGCTCTCCCTATTTAAGACGTGCCCACTTGCGATGGGCAGCTCTCGGGATTGGTCCTCAACTGAACTTCGGGCCTATTTTTTGCGTACAGGAGGCGCGGCGTCCGCGGGCGTTGATGCCGGGTTCTTTCCCAAGCCGGTCGCGCGCGCAAGTTCGGAGCGCTGTCGAGCGTAACTCGGCGCTGTCATCGGGTAGTCGGCTGGAAGTTTCCACTTCTCCCGATATTGTTCCGGCGTGAGACCGTACTTCGTCATCACGTGCCGCTTCAAAGACTTGAATTTTCCGCCATCCTCCAGGCAGACGATGAACTCGTCGGTCACAGACTTCTTGATTGAAACGGCAGGGCGTTGTTCTTCGGTGGTGGATTCGGTTTGTGGTAGAGAAGTTCCGCCCAGCGAGGCGTAGGTTTGCTGGATAAGATGCCGCAGATCGCCGGTGGGAACTACATTACGGCTCAAATAGGCGGCCACGATACGGCTGGTGAGCTCGAGTCTCCGTTCCCTTGTATCTGAATGAGATTCCGTCAATGGTCTTCTCCGTAGTCTGTGGTGATCGAAATTGAGCCGCGTAATTTGCAGGTATTTCCGCTGGAAGGAAGGCGATCCGAGAGGGGCGAGTGAAGTTATCGACAGCTTTCCGGTTACTTATTCTTGATTCCCGGCCGCATTTTGGCTTCCGAGAATCTTGCCTACTTTCTATGGTGATTGCTAACTCGCTCCACTCTCATGCCTTGCCAATCGGTACCGAGCGACGATGGCCACCAGCGCTGCGTCGCCTATCGAGGCCTCCCGCTCATGAGTACGATAGTGGCTTGTAACCGTGGGCTCGCTTCCGGCGCGTCAGGAAAAGAAAGCGACTGATCGCTTGACCATTATTCGCAGATAGATGAATGCGTTCTTGGCCGCGGGTGCCGATACGACACCAACGACAGACGAGCGCAGAGCCACGGAAGAGATCTGGTTCGATGGACATCGTATAATGGCGTGCCATGTTTCTGCTCGCGTCGATGCGCTGAACATATCCAATTCAGGGTCTGCCGACGCTTTATGACGATCCCGGGTGTCGCTCCCCGTCTGGCAATCGCCTACGCCGCGACGATCGACATTCTGTGCGGTTTTAGTGGCAAAAGGATAGCCTAAACCGCCCGCGTCGACTATGCTCACCGGAGTTCGCGCCGGAGCGTTTAAAGCAAGTGGGCCCCCGGATTTCCATCCCAGCGGAACGGTGGAGCATCCGCCTGCCGCGACAATCTGTTCGATGAAATGCGCGCACGCTATTCCGCCCCCCTGCTCATTGACTAATTCCGCACCCATCGGCGATGCTGTCGCGGTCTGAAAAGGGATAGCCATGACTTACGAGTGGCAGAGAACTCTCCTGGACGAGGAAGATCTTGCGAAACGAGCGGCGGCGACTGTGCCCAGAATGCTGGCGCATCCAGCGGTCACTTTCGATCAGCTGTCTCGGCTTAGCGGCCACATCGACGACTGCATTGCGAGGCTCGGGCGCCTCATTACCGACCTGGAAATCGCTGGCACCGATCAGGCCTGGATCCACGTAGCCAAGGCTATACATCGGCTCTGGAGAAGCTTGGCGCTCGATGCGGCCGAGAGGGTGCGATCGTTCGAGACAGCTTCCCTTGATGTCCGAAATGCGTCAACCGAAAGATAACCAAATCGCACGGCTGCTTTGGCAGCCGTTCGATGCATCTAATACGCGCCGACGTGGACAGGGCGATCAGGATCGACATAGAGGATAGTAAGGAGGTCGTTCTCGATCATACAGATCGCGCGCCCCCGGTGTTGCCGTCACGGTAGTAGGAGACGGCGAAACCTGCAATCGAAGAGACAAAGGGACAAAGGCGGCAGGGCACTCGTCGTGACCTTGCGCAGAACGAGGAAACGCCGCATATAAGTTAGAGACTTAATCGTGATTAGGACTATGAAGAAGCGATCTGAGACAACTCCGGTAAAGGGCGGGTGGGTTAAGCGTGAAGCTGCCACAGGCCGTTTCATGGAGATTGTCACGCACAAGGGTGCCGCTAAGGCAAGTTCAAAAACGGAGGCTACGGTCAGGGAAGCTTCGTCCAGGCGCAGTTCGGCGCTGAAGCGTCTGGCAGATCGCTAGTCGTCGGCACTACAGGCTGACCCTCGCGGACGCCACCGCTCACACGATGAAGCCTTGACGTATGGCGGCCTGAAAGGCGTTAGCAGCCTGCACCTGATCGAGTCGGCTCTGGCGCGACCCTATTCGGGGTACCGCAGCCCTTCTGCACAGCATGGTCGGCAATCACGGTTTCGTGGACGGTAATAAACGAACAGCCTGGCTCCTTGTCGAAATCTTAGTCGATCGTAGCGGGTATATGCTGGATATTCCGGACGACGAACCCGTCGATGATCTCGTCGTTGCCGTCGCTGCTGGGCAGATGGATTTCGACGAACTGGTGACCTGGTTTAAGTCTAGGTTAGTGGGACAGTAGCTGACTCAAGCTGATTCTCAATGAGCCGTCGATACTTGCTTACGAACTCCTGTTCGGGGTGGGGTCTCCCGTTCGAATCCTGTCAACGCGAATGGATGCAAAGTCGATTGGCGGCGGTCACATCATCGATCCATTGTCTCGAACGGGTGCGGGGGACCGACATCTCAAGCGAGCGCGCAAAGGCCGCGTTGTCCGTCAATCGAGGCCATCGCAGCGGCGCAAAACTCCCTGTCGCGACGTTGCAAAAGGCGGCCGTATGTTTTGATTGCCTCGCGGCAGATCGGTGGCAATCTCTGTCCGGCTCGACAGCGAGCCTGCTGCAAATTATCTATAAAATATGACCAACAGGAACGAAGACACTATTGCCACCCGCATTAGCCGCATCCTTGCCGATCGGATTGTGACGGGCGTAATGGAGCCGGGCACCAAGCTCCGGCAGGACCATATCGCCGAGGAGTTCGGAACGAGCCATGTGCCTGTGCGCGAGGCATTCCGTAGGCTTGAAGCGCAGGGCCTCGCTGTCAGTGAACCGCGCCGTGGGGTGCGGGTCGCGTCCTTCAGTCTCAAGGAGGTTCGCGAGGTTGCGGAGATGCGCGCCGCGCTCGAAGTCCTCGCGCTTCGCCATGCGGCTCCGCATCTGACGCCTTCGATCCTCAATGAGGCCGAGAAGGCGACGACCGAAGCGGACAACGCCCGCGATCTGCGCTCCTGGGAGGAGGCGAACCGGCGCTTCCACCGGCTGATCCTGACGCCCTGCGGCATGCCGCGCCTGCTTGCTGCTATCGACGATCTGCATGCGGTCAGCGCGCGTTTTCTGTTTGCAACGTGGCGGTCGAACTGGGAAGCCAAGCCCGATCACGATCATCGCTCGATTCTGGCCTTCCTTCGTCAGGGGAAGACCGAGAACGCCGCCGCCGTGCTGGGGCGCCACGTTCAGAGGATCGGCCAAAAGCCGATGAAAAACACGTCCGGTTCCCTGCCTAGCACCTTTGCGATCGTCGGCTGATCACGACGCTTAGCGGATTGCATTTGCAACATTTTTCCGGATGTGGGCGAGAATTCGTCGTGGCCGATCGATAGATCCGCCATCCCGTCATGGTTGAAGTTCGGCGCTTGCTCGCCGCTTAGGCGGTTGCGCCGCGTCGGGTTCGAATAGATTGTAGATAAAAATTAGAATCTATCTACACAAGCTGTTGCGCACGGGGAGGAGCTCTAGGAATGCTAGATAAACGCCGAATAGGGGGCGAAATTGGGGCCGAATCCGGGGCAAGGGCAGAGCGATGGACCGTCGCCGAGGCCGCAAAAATCTATAATTTTCCGTTCAACGATCTCCTGTTCCGCGCCCATTCTATCCACCGCGCGCATTTCGATCCGAACGCCGTGCAGATGAGCCGCCTCCTGTCAATCAAGACTGGAGGCTGCGCAGAGGATTGCGGCTATTGCAGTCAGTCGGCGCATTATCCGACCGGGCTCAAGGCGTCGAAGCGGATGGAAGTCGAACGGGTCATCGCTGAGGCGCGCAAAGCCAGGGAAGGCGGGGCGGCGCGCTACTGCATGGGGGCCGCCTGGCGCAGCCCGAAGGAGCGCGACATGGAGGCGATCGCCGCCATGATTCGCGGCGTGAAGGCGCTCGGGATGGAAACCTGCATGACCCTTGGCATGCTGTCGCCGGCCCAATCGGAGCGGCTGGCAGATGCTGGGCTCGATTACTACAATCATAACATCGATACCTCGGAGCGCTTCTACGGCGAGATCATCACCACCCGCACCTTCTCCGACCGCCTGGAAACGCTTGCCAATGTCCGTGATGCGGGCATCAAGGTCTGCGCCGGCGGCATATTGGGAATGGGCGAAACGATCGATGACCGCGTTTCGATGCTGGTGACGCTCGCCAATCTTCCGACCGCCCCCGAAAGCGTGCCGGTCAACATGCTGATTCCCATTCCCGGCTCGAAGCTCGCTGATGCGCCGCCGGTCGATCCGATCGATTTCGTCCGGGCGATCGCGCTCGCCCGTATCCTGATGCCGCAGTCCCATGTCCGCCTTTCAGCCGGCCGCACGGAGATGACCGACGAGATGCAGGCCCTCTGTTTCTTCGCCGGGGCGAATTCGATCTTCGTTGGCGAGACGCTGTTGACCGCCGATAACCCCGGCGAGGACCACGATGCGGCGCTGTTCCGCCGGCTCGGGCTGAAGCCGATGGAACTGCGGCCGGCGGACATGGAGCCGGCCGAATGAGCAGGCGTGCTCTCGACGCCTATGAGAGGACGTTGCAGGGGCTCGCGCGAAAGGGGCGGCGACGGGCGCTGCTTGCCGAAAGTGGGACTGATTTCACATCGAACGACTATCTGGCGCTCGCCAACTCGCCGCGCCTCAAAGCCGCAATCAGCGCAGCCGTCGAGCGCGGGGTGCCGGTCGGCGCCGGCGGATCGCGGCTGTTGCGCGGCAATCACCCGGAGCATGAGGCGCTTGAGTTCGAGGCGGCCGTATTCTTCGGCGCGGAGCGGTCGCTGTTTTTCGGCAGCGGCTATACGGCCAATTCCGCTCTGTTTTCGACCCTGCCGCAGCGCGACGACATCATCGTTCATGACGCGTTGATCCACGCGAGCGTGCATGAGGGGATCGCAGCAAGCAAGGTGCAGGCGGTTACCGCCGGGCACAACGATGTGGATGCCTTCGCCGGCGCCATCCGTAAGTGGCGCGGCGCCGGTGGAACCGGGCACCCGTGGATTGCGGTTGAAAGCCTCTATTCGATGGACGGCGACCGGGCGCCGCTTATGGAACTTGCCGCACTCGCAGAAGAGCACGATGGCTTTCTGGTCATCGACGAGGCCCATGCCACCGGTGTTTTCGGCCCCGGCGGACGCGGCTTTTCGGCGGCGCTTGAGGGTCGGGAAAACGTTGTGGTGCTGCATACCTGCGGCAAGGCGCTGGGCGTCTCCGGCGCGTTGCTCGGCGCCAGCCGAATCCTTTGCGACTATCTCGTCAACCGCGCCCGCGGCTTCATCTATTCGACCGCGCCATCGCCGCTGACGGCAGCCGCCGTTCGCGAGGCGTTGCGGATCGCCGCGGAGGAACCGCAGCGCCGGGCGGAATTCGAGGCTCTCAGCGCCTTTGCCAATGCGGCGCTCGCCGCGATGCTCGGCATCGAAGGCAGCGGATCTCAGATCCTCCCGGTGATGATCGGCGACAATGCTCGGGCCGTGAGGATCGCAGCGCGCCTGCGTACGGATGGCTTCGACATCCGGGCGATCCGCCCCCCGACCGTTCCCGAGGGCACGGCGCGGCTGAGGATCGCGATCACGCTGAACGTCGACAGGCCGGCGATCGCGCATATGCTGGAACGCCTGAAGGTCGCGATGGCGAAGGAATGGTGATTATGACATCCCGCATCGTGGTCACCGGGACGGACACCGGCATCGGCAAGACCGTCTTCGCCGCCGCACTCGCCGCTGCCCTTGGCGGCTTCTACTGGAAGCCGGTGCAGGCCGGACTCGAAGGCGAGACGGACAGCGAAGCGGTCGGACGGCTCGGGCGGATAAAGGCTTGCCGCATCCTGCCGGAGGCTTACAGGCTCACCACACCCGCCTCTCCGCATCTCTCCGCCAGGCTCGACGGTGTGGCGATCCTGCCGGAAAGCCTTTCCCCGCCTGAGACCGACGCGCCGCTTGTCATCGAAGGGGCAGGGGGGCTGCTGGTGCCGTTGACCGAGCGGACGGTCTTTGCCGATGTCTTTCAGCGCTGGCGGATTCCGGTCGTGCTCTGCGCCCGCACCGGACTCGGCACCATCAATCACACGCTGCTGTCGCTTGAAGCGATGCGCGTCCGTCGATCCCGGTCCTCGGCGTCGCATTCACCGGCGACGAACGGGCCGACACGGAACGGACGATCGCGGAACTGGGGCGCGTCCGCATTCTCGGGCGGCTGCCGCGGCTTGCCCGGCTGACCCCGGATGGGTTGCAGCGAGCCTTTCGCGAGCATTTCGAGGTGGACCATTTCCGCGAGGTTCTGGCATGAACGTTTCCCCGGTCTGGCACCCCTTCACCCAGCACGCGCTCGAACCGGCGATGAAGCGCATCCTCCGCACCGAGGGCGCCTATCTCATCGACGAGGATGGTGCGCACATTCTCGACGCGATCTCGTCCTGGTGGGTGATCACCCACGGGCACCGGCATCCGGCGATCATGGCAGCGATTGAGCGCGCTGCGGAAACCTACGATCAGGTGATTTTTGCCGAATACACCCATGCGCCGGCGGAGGAACTGGCCAGGGGCCTGATCGAGATCGCGCCGGCCGGGTTGAAGCACGTCTTCTATACCGACAGCGGCTCGACCGCGGTCGAAGTGGCGCTCAAGATGGCGCTCGGCTATTTCCACAACATCAGCGCGCCGCGTCACCGTATCTGCGTGATGGAGCACGCCTATCACGGCGATACGATCGGCACGATGTCTGCCGGCGAGCGCGGCATCTTCAATGCGGTCTACGAGCCGCTTCTCTTCGCGGTTGACCGATTGCCGTTTCCCGAAGCCGGTCGCGAACAGGAGACGCTCGACGCATTCGCGAGCTTCTGCGCCTCCGGCCAGATGGCGGGGCTGCTCATCGAGCCACTTGTGCTCGGCGCCGGCGGCATGAAGATCTATCCGGCCTTCGTCCTTGCCGAACTGAAGCGGATTGCCGACCGGCATGGCAGCCTCCTGATTGCCGATGAGGTGATGACAGGCTGGGGCCGCACCGGCAGTCTGTTTGCCTGTGAGCAGGCGGGGATCACGCCTGACATCCTGTGCACGTCGAAGGGGCTGACCGGCGGCGCGCTGCCGCTGGCGGCGACGCTTTGCACGGCCGAAATATTCGACGCGCATCTGTCGGCGGACCGGCGGCGGACATTCTTCCATTCCAGCTCCTATACCGCCAATCCGATCGCCTGCGCGGCGGCCGTCGCCAATCTCGGCGTCTGGAAGCCGGAGCCGGTCGGCGGGCGCATCGAAGCCCTTGCCGCCAACCAGCGGCGACGTCTGCAACGCTTCGGCGCCGATCCGCGCTTTGGCAATGTTCGTCAGGCAGGGACGATCGCCGCGCTCGACCTTTCCGTGCCGGCGGGCGGCTATCTTTCGGATGTCGGACCGCGGCTCAGGGCCTTCTTTCGCGAGTGCAAGCTGCTTATCCGCCCGCTCGGCAATGTCATCTATCTGATGCCGCCCTATTGCGTCACCGATGCCGATCTCGACCGGGCCTATGACGCGATCGACGAGGCAGCCTCGGCCTTTGTGAAGGGGCGGCTATGAGCACTGTCCGGTCATCCCGCCTTGCCGGCTTCGGCCATTCAGTGCCGGCAAGGCGCGTCGACAACGCCGAGATCGAAACGAAATTTGATCTCGAGCCGGGCTGGATCGAGCGCCGCACCGGCATCCGGGCACGGCGCTGGGTCGAGGAGGGCGATACGCTCAGCGGTCTCGCGGCCAAAGCCGGGGAGGACGCACTCGAGGAGGCCGGCATCTCACGCGACCGCATCGCCTTGACGCTGCTCGCGACATCGACGCCCGATCACCTGCTGCCGCCTTCCGCACCGCTGCTCGCCCATCGTCTTGGGCTTGCCAATTCCGGCGCGATCGACCTGGCCGGCGCTTGCTCGGGCTTCCTTTACGCGCTGACGCTCGCCGACGGTTTCGTCCGTAGCCGGGGAAAACCGGTCCTCGTCGTTGCCGCCAACATCCTGAGCCGCCGCATCAACCCGGCCGAAAGGGCAAGCGCCGTGCTCTTTGCCGACGCGGCAGGCGCCGTCGTCGTTGCGCCCTCGGACGATCCGGACAAGGGTCTGATAGGCGTGGACCTGGCGTCAGATGGGAGCGGTTACGATCTGATCACCATCCCCGCCGGCGGCAGTAACCGGCCCTTTGCGCCGAACATGCCTGCGGAGGATCTGCTGATGACGATGCGGGACGGGCGGGAGGTATTTGTCCGGGCGGTGGACATGATGACAGCCTGCGCAACCCGCGCGCTTGCCGATGCCGGTCTTGGGTCTGCGGACGTCAGCCGCTTCGTGCCCCACCAGGCGAATGTCCGGATCTTCGATGTGGTTTGCGGCAATCTCGGCGTCGATCCGTCAAGGACCGTGCGCACCATCGAGGAGCACGGCAACTCGTCGGCTGCGACGATCCCGCTCTCGCTGTCGCTTGCGCACAAGGCCAAGTCCTTCCTGCCCGGGGAGAAGCTGTTGCTGACGGCGGCCGGGGCGGGGATGACCGGAGGGGCTGTGCTCCTCAGCATTTAGGCTTCTCGGAACTCGTCGCACACCGGCTGACGGACCTGTCGTCCAAGCACGCGAGTGTCGGCGATCGCGATGCAATCCCTTCTGCTTCCGTACGGACGCGGGAACGAGTTTCATCATGGATCGCCGGCAGCGGATCCAAGCGGGCTCCCGAATGGGCCGCGGCTGCGCGACATCGTCGATCCTATCTGCAGCGACGTGATCAGGGTGAAGGCGCGGAATTTCAGGTGAGGGATGGCGGTGGCATTTCGTGAGTCGGCTGTTCGAATCTTTCAGGGCGGCAGCGTGCTGCGACCGATCGGGAGCCTCCACCTGGTGCCTGACTGATTGGCATACGAGCGCCTTCCGGTCTCGCAGGCTTTCCTCTATTAAGGCCACGACAAAAGTGACGGTGAGGGAACATGAGAAAGCTTGTCGCAGGCAAACTGCATGGCATCTACGTGACTGAGGCAAACCTCAACTATCATGGGTCAATCACTCTTGACCCCGATCATTGCGAGGAAGCCGGCATCCTGCCGATGGAGTTCGTCGAGATCTGGAATAAGAACTCCGGCGCGCGGATTTCAACATACGTCATTTTTGGTGAACGCGGTTCGAGGTGCTGCGTTCTCAACGGAGCCGCCGCGCGCACTTGTCAGCCCGGTGACCAGGTCATCATTTGCAACTCGGTCTATCTTGACGAAAGCCGAATTACTTCATTGAAACCGAAGGTACTCACGTTCGATGAAAACAATAACATACGCGACCGCATGAGCTACTCTGTGAACGTCGATCCTCAGGGAAGGTACACATTCGAAATTTTCGATGAGGCGCATGTTTCGTTGCCCGTTCCTCTAATGGTATCTGGCGCATAGAGCGCTTCCCGCGATTCGGTGACCCGACTTTGAAGACGTGGCACACTCTGTCCGGCAGTGCTCGCGGGTTTTGTATCTCGTGCTTTAGCAGGCTTGGTGCCTTGGTACAGCTCAAATGAAGATGACAGATGATCCCCTCAATACGGACCAGAAATGTGCTTACTCCTATGCACAACTGTTTGAGTCCCACCCACAAGCAATGTGGGTGTATGATATTGAGTCGCTGCAATTCTTGATGGTAAACGATGCCGCCATCGCCCGCTATGGCTATTCTCGGAGCGATTTTCTGAACATGACCATCAGGGACATTCGTCCCCAGGAAGACGTGCCTGCGTTGTTGGAAAGTATTGCCACGGGGCCTCGCGGGCACGAGGAGTCAGGTGTTTGGCGCCATCAGCTTAAGGATGGCCGGATTGTATTCGCAGAAATATCGTCCCATCCCTTCGACTTTGAAGGTCGAAGCGCAAGGCTGATAATGGCTCTGGATGTAACCAAGCGTCTGGTTGCTGAGCAGAAGAGTCGAGAAGGCGAGGAGCTGTTTCGGGCAGTCGCAAGCGTAACTGCGGACGTCATCTGGGATTGGAACGTTTCTACAGACGCGATCTGGTGGAGTGATGGCCTCAAGACGGTGTTCGGCCACTCGCCCGAAGAATGCCGCAGGAATCTTGAATTCTGGAAAACCCATGTCCATCCGGATGACCGAGAGCGCGTGTTGCGGACCACTCAAACGGCGATGGATCGCAGGCAACAAACATGGAAAGATGACTACAGGTTTCTTCGCAGCGATGGCTCGACCGCGCATGTCGAGGATTCCGGATATATTATCTACGATCACCAGGGAAATCCGGTTCGTTTCGTCGGCGGCATGACTGACATTTCGGCACGAAAGGAAGCCGAAGACAAGCTCACTCAGCAGGCTGCGCTTCTCGATCTTGCCCGCGATGCGATCATCGTTCATGACATCGACCAGAGGGTTCTGTTTTGGAACAAGGGCGCGGAGCGCATCTACGGATGGACGGCGGAAGAAGCAGCAGGCCGATCTCTTCGAGAACTGCTTTACGGCGATGATTACAATTCCAATCTCCGCGCTTATGTAGCCGCCGTCGTGGCAACGGGGGAATGGAGCGGGGAGATTGCGCAGCGGCGCCGGGACGGGAGCTGCATTACCGTGGACGCGCGATGCTCCCTGATGCGTGACGTTGATGGCAGCCCGCGATCGATCCTTTCGATTAATTCGGATATAACAGCGCGCCTCGCCGTCGAGGAGCAACTGAGACAAGCCCAAAAGCTAGAGGCAATCGGCCAGTTGACCGGGGGCTTAGCGCACGACTTCAACAATCTTCTGACCGTCATCCTGGGCAATGCAGAGGTTCTCGTCGACCGGCTGAGCGACGATAAGAACCTCCGCCGTCTCGCGGAGATGTCCTGGGCGGCTGCTCAACGGGGTGCCGAACTCGTGCACCGGCTGCTTGCTTTTGCGCGCCGACAGGCTCTTGAACCACAAGTGGTCGATCTCAATTCTCTGCTGAATGGTTTGGACGCTCTCCTGCGACGGACAATTTCCCAAGACATAGAAATCGAGTTTCTCCAACCGGCGGACCTTTGGAAGGCTCTGGTCGATCCCGCTCAGCTTGAAACGGCAATCCTGAACCTTTGCATCAACGCGCGCGCGATGCGAGGCCATGTGGCGGACGTCTGACGATCGAAACAGCAAACATCTCTCTCGATGAACACTTTGCCGATTGGAAGGCGGACGCCGCGTCGGGGCAATACGTGATGATGACAATCTCCGATACCGGGACCGGGATGGAGCCCCACGTCCTAGCGCGGGCCTTCGAACCGTTCTTCACGACCAAAGAAGCCGGAAAAGGGAGTGGTCTCGGCCTTAGCATGGTCTTTGGTTTTGCAAAGCAGTCGAATGGGCACGTCAAGATTCACTCGCAACCCGGCGAGGGCACGACGATCAAGATGTATCTTCCGAGAGCCGCCCAAGCTGATAAGGAAACAACATCGAGTCCAAGCAGGAGCAAGCTGCCCCGAGGCTCGGAGACGATTCTTTTGGTGGATGACAATGAGCTGGTACGCACCTATGCAGCCACACAACTCGCAAGCCTCGGCTACAAGCTAGTTCCTGCGAGCAATGGTCAGGAGGCCTTGGACACTCTCCGAGAAATAACAGATATAGATCTTCTGTTTACCGACATAGTAATGCCTGGCCGACTAAGTGGGCTTAATTTAGCGGAAGAGGCGCGCACAATTCGTCCAAATTTGCCGATTTTATTTACTTCTGGATACGCGGAGAACGCCCAAGGCGACCTAGGATTCGGTATCCACTTTCTCAGGAAGCCTTATCGTCCCTCGGAGCTGGCCGTAAAAGTTCGTCTGATGCTCGATGGCAACGCTTGAGGCGTTGGGGGGCGTATAAGCTCTGAGACGCCTGTGCTTGCGCTCAGGGGGCGCCCCCGCCCAAAACTTGCCGAAGCCTAAGCGAAAGTAAAAAAGCGTAAAACCACGTTAAAGAGGTGGCAATTAAGCAACTCGCGGCATAAAGGGGCGGAGTGGAAACGTGCCTCGGAACAAACCGCCTCGGACACACTACGGGATGCGCGTTCTGCGGGGGGAGGATACATGAAGCATGGCGGGCGAAGATCTTCCCAGAGAGTGGTTTAGCCGTTTCGGCAGACAACCCGCTTGCAGCACTCGTCAGGGAGGTGGCTTGCCATGGCGGTGCGGGTCATCGCGCATCACGGCGGCGACTCTCAAGAGCAGTCCAGGCTCCCTACCTGGGGGACACTGGCGAGAGAGGCACGTCGCCGCGCGGTTACAGCAGATCGAAGGCAACCTGGGTTCATGGATATACTTGTTATCGAAGACGATCCGTTGATGGCCGAAACGATTCGCATTGCGTGGCCGGT
This sequence comes from Sinorhizobium sp. BJ1, assembly GCF_002531555.1. Taxonomy (NCBI): domain Bacteria; kingdom Pseudomonadati; phylum Pseudomonadota; class Alphaproteobacteria; order Hyphomicrobiales; family Rhizobiaceae; genus Sinorhizobium; species Sinorhizobium sp. BJ1. Next base: position 29,443 of record NZ_NWTH01000029.1, on the reverse strand, counting down.
CCCCTCCGATCGCCTTCGGTTTCTGTCGACCTGCAAACAGGCTGCGCACATCGTACACAGCTGTGAGATCGATTACTTTGACGGGATTGTCATCGATGTAAACCTCCCGGATGGCAACGGGATCGAAATATTGCGAGCCATCCGGCGAAACACAAATGTTCCGCTTATTCTGATTTCCGGGGCGGGAACCGGCGACAGTCGCGCCGATGCAATTGACCTCGGCGCAGACGACTACATGATGAAGCCGTTTCATGTCCGGGAATTACACGCCCGAATGAGGAGGCTCGTGATGCACAGGTCCGAACGGCCGGTGGAGGAACGAAAGGAGCTGGTATCTTTCGGGCACGTGATCTGCGACCTCCAAAGAAGAGTCTTGGCATGTAGTGGGAGCGAAATGCGGCTAACGGACGCGGAAGCACGCATCATTGAAGCACTTTACAAAAACAGAAACCGAAATTGTTCGAAGTCTTTCCTGTACAAGATCGTCTTTTTTCGCGAATTCGACCCGTATGACAAGACGCTCGATGTTTATGTCAGTCGATTGCGAAAGAAACTGAAGCAACTGAGCGAGGAGAGCGGATCCTGCATTCAAACTGTTCGCGGTTCTGGGTACCGATACAGCGAATTGTGACCTTCGATCCTTCCTGCAGAGCAAAATTCGAAGTGGAACCTTGATCCTACTTAGGTCGTGGATTTCGGGTGACGCCAATCCTGGCCTGCAGCATGGCGCACGAGTCTCCACCGAAGCGGCTCTCAATTGAGCGACACACACCATATCTGGGGCAGGCAGCGCGGCGGTTTGTCAAGCCGACAGCTTGGTGAAGCAGGGCACCCCCAAACCACGCGCGGTTGTGCTGCCCAAAGCGGCGGGATGTGCCAATCCCCGAAAAACCGGACACAGCGTAGGCTCTGACAGGAGATATCCCTGGACATGGGTAGCACCAGCCGCTCTTGCCAGCGTGAGTTGCTCGTAGGTCTCGATCCCTTCAACGACGATCGTCGGGGCCACACAGGAGGCCAACCCTACCATGTGATGTAACAAGCGGTCAGCCTCACAACGCCTGCTCAACTGTGCGAAAAAAGCATCGATCTTGATAATGTCGACGGCCATCGAAAAAATGGTTTCGGGACTCGAGTAACCAGTCCCAAAATCGTCGATGGCAACTCTGTAACCTAAATTCCGAATGTCTTGAATGAATTCCGCAACACCGAACTGCTGTATGACGGGCGCGCTCTCAGTAATCTCCAAGACCAGTTGCGGTGCAAGCGACCGGTTTCGATGGAGTTGGTCGAAGAGCATCGCCCGGCGTTCTCTGCTGGAGAAGTTCAAGGATGAGACGTTGCATCCGAGCGGTACGGACGCGCTGTTGGACAACCATTCGAAGGCTAAGTTCAAAATATGGCGATCCAATTCTGGTGCATGCCCCGATGCTTCCAGGGCGGGCAAGAATTCGCCGGCGGTGATCACGGTGCCGTCGAGTTTTTCAAGTCTCGCCAGACATTCAGAATAAAACACTTCATGGTGCTCATTGACGCAATTCACTTGCTGTAGCGAAAAACCGATCCGGCCCTGTCGCATCGCCTGGAGGGCAGTGCGAACGATACTGTCCACGTCGTCGAAGCTCATTTTCTCCCCTTGGTTTGCTGCGTTTTCCTGCACATCACCTCGCGAGCAGTGCGATTAGCCCGCCGCAGCGGTCTCATTCGAAGGGGGCCCCCGCCTTCCCCACAGCATCGAACTGCTCGCCCAACCCGACCAGCCGATCTTGGCTGCGATCAATAATGAAGTACCGAGACACTAACGAGCGCCGCTGTCGCCTAACCGGTCGTGTCCAGCCGAGGCCCAGTAACAACTTCTCCATCTGGTAAAAAGTTAAAAAGGGTTAATACCAGCGAGCGCTGATTGCGACTCGTTAGGGGATTCCTAAATCGGCTGATTTCTGACTCATTGTGCCAAACGGAGGTTTGGGATGACGAGAGCGATTTCGTTGCGTGGAGACTTTGACGGGCCTGCGCTGCGGCGGCTGGCGAAGAAGGCAAAGGATGCCGCCCAGGTTCGGCGGCTGTTGGCGTGGCTTCGATTTATGATGGCGGCTCGCGGCAGTATGCATCCGAGATTGGCGGCGTGACGGTGCAGCTCGTCCGCGATTGGGTCATGCGCTTCAACGAACGCGGCCCCGATGGTTTGATGAATGGGAAAGCGCCTGGTGGGCGCGCGAAGCTAAACGACGCGCAGCGCCAAGCGCTTTCGAAGATCGTCGAAAGTGCCCTATCCCTGCCGTGCACGGCGTCGTGCGCTGGCGCAGGAAAGACCTCGTGCAGTGGCTCTTCCAGGAGTTCAGGATATCCGTCGACGAGACGACGGTCGGGCGGGAGTTGAAGGCGCTGGGCTTTGCCAAGCTCTCCGCCCGTCCGCGCCAAAGGAGGCGCGGTCGTCCAGTGCTTCGGCGAGCTTGACGTCGGACAGGTCGTACCAGACCGACAGCAGCATTGCCCTGAACAACGACAACGGCGGCCAGGCAGGTTCTCCTTTGGCGGCACTGGAGATCATCCCGAGAGCGCCATCGATCGGTGCCCAGTCGATCAGCTTGACAAGCGCATCCAGCGAGGACGGTTTACCGCGTGCGAGGACAAAGCCGAACTTTTCCTGACCAATGCGCCGACGCCACATCGCATCCCTCAATCCATTGTTCAGATCGATAGAATCACAGTCGTTCGCTTCGGTCCAGACACCCGCGCACAGGTCTCATAAAAAGCCGGGCGGTCGCGGAGCATGCACTCAATACCTTCGCCGAGAATCCTGCCAAACATGCGCGTGACGTTATTGCCGGACAAGGATCGCCAATCTAGAGCCTATTGGCTGTCTATGACTTTCCTGCCGAGCACCAGAGCCAGCTGAGAACTACAATCCGATCGAGAGCATCCGCCGCGGTGCGGCAACCGAACGTGCGAGCCAAGGAAGCGTTGCCGCCACAAACCGTAAAATTGATGGTGCAAGCTGATCGAGGTGGCCTCGAAACGTGCGGGTTGACTGAAGAGACCCAATCAGTTGCCGAGATGGTCGCGGCGTCAGAGTGCCGACGCCATTGTGCTCGTCCCGAACTGGCAAAGCCATGCCGCCTGCTCGGTTCCGTCACGAGTCGCGGTCAAGAGCGGCGAAATGACTGATCTGAGATCGCAATCGCGTCAGTCTCTAAGCGCGTCAGCTTGTCGACAGCTGATCCGAATAGAACGAGAGAGAGCGCCACTATCGGCTCGGCATTGCGAACCGACTCAATCCCCGGGGAGTTGACATGGACCCATTTAACAGCATCAACCCATTCGACCGTGACCACGCCGCAGTGTCACAACCACAACAGCAGCAAGCGGAGTTTGAGCCGTACTTGGATGAAGCGCCGCAGCTTAATGCCCCTGCCGTTGCAGAGTTTCCTGCTTCTTCAGATCGCTACTATCTTCCTCTGTCTGAGGAAGAGCGCAGCCTCATCGAGGCTTTGGAACGTGGGCACCAGGGGGCCCACGGTCCTCCTCCCGAAGACGCCGTCACCAGACACCTCGGGGACACCGCTGCCCAGCACAGCGCGCCGCGGGAAGCTTGGACTTGGCCGATAGAGCTGCCTGCGGAAGGTCACGATCGGGACCCGCTGCGAGGGATGATGGGCGAACCCACCCTAACATCGTCTCTCTCAACCGCGCGCGATCACCAGGGACCGGACCGCGGAAAAGCCGTTCGCCAGTTCAACTGGAGCGACGGCTACCAACCGGCTCGCAACGAGCTGACCGGGAGCGCTCCCTCTTCAAGTCACGAGGTCCTCATGGGTGAGGATTACACCGGGGAGTTGAAGCCTGCGAAAAGGCAAAGAACACTAAGCCATACGGAAGGGGATACCATCGGGCGCCAGGTGAGCGAGCCCGGTAGTTCAGTCGTTCGCGAGCTGATGGAAGACGCCGGCGCACCGTTTCAGACCAGCGATCGGCTCGTCCTTCCTGCGGAAGGCTACGATCAGGATCTGCTGTGGGCGATGGTGGGAAACGCCGGCCCATCGGCGTCTCTCGAGCCAACCGAGGGTCATCACCAAGGGCTGGATTCAGAATCGGCCGTTCTTCCCTTCAATTTCCGGCAGGGCGACCAGCACGCGTCCGCTGCGCTTGACCGGAGCAACGTCCCGCCGAGCCAGGACAGCCGACCCAACAGTTTTATCGTTCACAATGACCGCTACACGGCGCTGTTTGTGCCCGCGGCAACGATGAGGCGAAGCACCCCACTCAATCCGCCAGGCGCTGCCATTCCTCTGGGATTTCGACTGGAAAACGTTCCGCAGCCCAGCGCGCAACGAACGAATCGAGCCTCAGCGCTGTTTGGAGGGTCGATGGAGCAAGCCGCTCCGGCGTCCTCCAGGGCTGAGAGGACGTCCCCCGCGCCCCGCGAGATTTATGCTGCATCGTTCGCCGTTCCCGAGAATTTTTCGGACGGCGACCAACCAGCCCCGGACACGATGCTCTCGAAGCTCCGCCGCTGGGGCCACGTGCCGAACGAGGCGCAGCCGGCAATAAACTACGACATTCGCGGCGAGCGTTACACCGCCCTCTTGGGGCCGGGGGGCCCCAATGACGTTCGGCTCATCCATCACTCAAGCAATGTAGATGCCGACAGACAATCCCCACGCTAGGAACTAAGAACCCGTCCACATAGCTCCGGTATTGGACTTGCTAATGTAGCATAGCTTGCTCCAGCGAGCTTGGCGCGGTTCCGGGGGGTCCGGGTGAGCGCTACCCCGCCCGATTAACTTGCGCGCATCATCGCTGTGCGGCTCCTCGTTGAGCCGCACAGCGATCTTCTTTGATCTTCCGAACGCCAAAGTAGGTCGGTTGATGCGCTGAATCCGCTGGGCAGCGCGAGCACCGTCTTGCTGGCGCCAATTTCTGTTTTCCGCCAGTTGATCGCTGGAGCGGTGTCAGGCCCGGCTAGGTGGAAAACTCGTCCTCTCCTGAAGATCGACGCTGCTGGAGCCAACGCCACTAATGCCGTCGCGGTCACAGAACTTACGTCAGGGATTGTGGCACGCAGCCGAGCATCTCGCTCTTCCCGGGCACGGCGCGTTATCGTCACGTCACCTGATCCTGTCCTCCAGTGATGGCAGCGTATCAGCCGCCATGGCGAGTGCTAGGCGAGCTGCTTTCGGCGGAGTGATGAAACCCGCAACATCGGGTAGCCCTGGGCAGTGATGAAGCCGTACTCGGTGGCCACGCAGCGAGTTGTTAATCTGCGCCGCTGTCGCGCCAGAAAATCCCGCGCCAATAAACCGCACCGGCGCACGCCTCCATGGAGACCATGCACACAGGCTGCTCGGCTTGACGGAATACAAGTTGCGCCGCCACGGCGGAACATTTGACATAGATCAGAGACATGGAAGAGCGCCCCAGTTACGGAGCTAACATCAGGATGAGAGACGGCTATGCTAGAGACAAAACATAGCGAGGCAAGCCCGCCTTGGTACTTCAATTATCCAACCGCACCGCAGTTCTCCGCAGCGATCGGCGCGGAAACTTATGGGGAATGGCTGGGCGGCCTACCAGCTAACGATTCCGTATCGCTCTACATCCATATTCCATTCAGCCGGTCGATGTGCTGGTATTGCGGCTGCTACCATCACCCGGCGGGATGCGCCGATCCAAAATTACGTGGCGGCGCTGCGCGACGAGATCCGTTTGGTCTCGGAGCTAACGCAGCAGGCGCTGCCCGTGAGCGACGTACACTTTGGCGGCGGAACGCCGACGCTCGTTGGGCCAAAGGAATTCCTCGCCTTGATGGAGTTTCTGCGCCGATGCTTCGCATTCAGGCAAAAGACCGCCATCGCCGTGGAGATCGATCCGCGCACGTTCAGTGCGGAGACGGCCGAAGCCTTAGGAGCAGCCGGGGTGAACCGCGCGAGCCTTGGCGTGCAGAGTTTCGACCCCTTTGTTCAAAAAGTGATCAATCGGATCCAGAGTGTAGAGCAAACGGCGATTGCCGTCGAATACCTGCGCCAGCAGGGAATAAGCCGCATCAACATCGATCTCATCTACGGTCTTCCCAATCAGACGATGCAGTGCTGCGTTCAGACCGCAACGGTGGCGGTAGCCATGCGCCGCCAGCGGCTTGCCGTGTTAGGCTACGCTCACGCGCCATCCTCTAATAAACATCAGCGCCTCATCGAGAAGGCAGCGCTCCCGGACAGCGCTGCTCGCGCCGAACAAGCTGCGGCCGTAGCCGAGACGCTGGTTGCCGCCGGCTACCGAGAGATTGCGTTCGACCACTTCGCCTTGCCGGACGACGAGCTCGCATTGGCTCAGAAAAACGGTCGCCTGCGGCGCAACTCCCAAGGTTACTCTGCCGAAACCTGCAAAACCCTGATCGCCTTTGGTGCGTCGGCTATCGGGCGTGTTGGAGAGGGTTACGTCGAGAACGAAGCTGCGCTGGACGGCTATAGTCAGCACATCGCAGCCAGTCGCTTGGCAACGTCGAAGGGCTACCGTCTCACCGGCGAAGACCGCGTCCGAGGCGCAATCATCGAGCGACTGATGTGTGATCTCGAGGCCGACGTACCGGCAATCTGTGCAGCCCACGGATTTGATTGAACCCATTTTCCCGATTCAGCTGAGCGCTTGGCAATGCTGGCCGAACACGGGATGGTAGACGTCGAGAATGGCTTCATCCGCGTGCGGCATGGCCATCGCATTTTGCTTCGCTCTGTAGCTGCCGCATTCGACGCTTATCTCGACCAGTCGTAGTGAGCCACAGCGAGTGACCATGAGCGGAGGCCTGAGAAGTTCGATACGAACTGTTGCAATCCGCCGTGGATCGGAATTCCTTCGTGTACCCGTTATCGCAGCACCGTGAGTTTTAGTCCCCTGTACGAGCAACGCGCGACTTTCCGGCATCACGGGGACTTTGCCGCGCTCGAACGGCCGCTTTGGTTCAGTGCGAACACGAGGAATGGCTCCGGAGTGGTCGGCACGTTCACTTCTATAGGGGAGATGGCCACCGTACTCTGCTCCGTGACCCTGGGACGCATCCCCCTTCCGGCAGAGCGTTCAACGATAAGAATTCTAGCTGTTAAGGACATCTCATGACATTCAATATTGCGATCTATCGGAATCGTATCGGCCTTGCTCGAGTGCCGACAACGGTAGACGGTCTTATTGCCCTTCAGCAGGCTCAAATGCGCGCGATTCCCTTTGAAAACATCGATGTGCTATTGGGTGATATACCCAATCTGACTGAGAATTCGATCTGGGCCAAACTGATCAATGCCCGGCGAGGGGGGTACTGCTTCGAATTGAACAAGTTGTTTGGCTTGGCGCTCGAAGCACTCGGCTTCATGATCCAGCCCATCCTTGGCAGAGTGCGTATGGGTGCAGCGGAGGGTGGACCACGCACACACCAGGCATTCATCGTAACCATCGAGGGCGTCGACTGGCTCGCCGACGCTGGCTTCGGTGGTCCAGCACCGATTGAACCGCTGCGGATCGATACAGAGGAACTGCAAACAGCTGGCCGTGACGTGTTTCGTCTGCGAGCTGATTCCGCCAGCGGAGAACTCGTCATTGAACGCAAGAACGGGAATGAATGGTTCGCTCTTTATGGTTTCGATCGAGCCACCGCCTTGCCCTCAGATGTCGAGGGCGCTAACTTCATCTGCGCTCGCTGGGACCGTTCGCCGTTTCCATCCAGCCTCATGATCAGCGTGCTGACAGCCGAAGGGACTGCGAACTTGTTCAACAAGGATTTCAGCTTGATTCGGAACCAAACTGAGGAAACAGAAACACTCAAAACGAAGACCGAACTGCAGCGACTCTTGTCCGATGTTTTTCGGCTGCAACTTCCTCGGTCCACGATTGATTCGTTATGGGAAAAGCTTGGGTCGTGTGGACGGGTATAGGAAAGAAGGCCGGCAAGCCTTGCCACTGCAGCGGTTTTCAGCAGTCGATCGGCCTTTTTTTGCAGGCAACGTGTTTGGCATCACTCGAAGCCTCATAAGTAAATGATCCTGCTCGTTCAAGTCCGCTCACCAGCCGTCAGCGGTGGCAGCCAATCCGCAGCTCTAGCCAAGATCTCCGGATTGGATAGGTGAGCGTCGGTTACGGTGTCGCCACAAGCGATCGAGCATACCGGTCGACCCAGCGTCGGGGCCCCGTTAACCGGGCGCTGCTCAGCAATTATCTCAAATCCGTTCTCATTCCGCATTCCCAGACTCCACCGGTTGTGTGCTCGAATCGTTCAGGGGCGGCGGCGCGGCCATGAGCGTTGTTGACACGTTCGGGTGCCTGCGCTCTCGAGTGCTCGGATACACATGATGGGTGAGATGGAGCGGCTTGGTTAAAGGCGCTGCCGGCCGATTGAGTTCCGCAATGCCACGGAATCAGCGCCATCATCCATTTCCACCTTGGGCGTCGCTCTCAGCTCTCGAAGTCACTTTCTGAACTAACCCCCGCGGGTTGTCGGACATACGACATAGTGATGTCTGCGCAACATGTTGTTCTAACGTGTTTTTTCTGTTGGCTCGCTACTTGCTTCCTCGCTGGCAAATGCATTTTCGGAACCAGGAGAAGGAATAACTACAGAAAGTGCCATAGCCCCCAGTGAAATTTTGCCCTAGTTTTTTGCCAGGCTAGCCGGCCGCAACCTGCAGTGCCCCGCGCGCCATACCGATTACACGTCAGGACGTCGCTGGATGGGTATCGACGAAATCTGCGGTGAGATGCAACGAGTCTACCGGGATTCGCTGCCGGTATCCAACAACATCGATGAACGCGTCGATGGCACAACCGACAACTTCCCGATCAAGCGGTTCACCGGACTTGTCGTCATCACAGGCGGCGAGCCGTTGCGACAGCAGATCGAAGTGCTGGTACTCAAGCTGATTCAGCATTTCGGTTGCTATGTGCAAGTCGAAACAAACGGTTTGCTGGCTCCTCCACCGCTCAGCATCATCAACAAGAACACTGCTGATTGCCAGGGTCTATACATCGTGTGCAGCCCAAGGTCGGCCAAAATCAACCGGGTTACAGCTGAGCGAGCGTGTTGCTTCAAATTACGTGATAGCTGCGCACAGCGTCGACGAAAACGACGGGTTGCCGGTGTACGCGCTTGACAATATCCTCGGCAAACTGCGCGCTGCGCGACCTCCGGTGAACTATACCGGCACAATCTACCTGCAGCCGATGGACGAGCAGAACTTACAGCTCAAGGAGGATCACCTGCAAGCGTGTGTGCAGTCGTGCATGCAACACGGTTACAGGCTGCAACTTCAAATTCACAAGATCCTTAGTATGGAGTAAGAGTAACCATGATGAAAATCCTTGTCGTTCTTTCTGGCGGGCAAGATTCCACAACCTGTCTTTTCTGGGCCCGAAGCTTGCTCACCGATAAGGGTGACAAGTTGCGGGCATACAGCCACACCAGCTATGACGGGAAATACCCTTCAACAGACATGAACCACTCAAACGTCCTGCGAGCCCAAGGATTTCTCGAAGCTGAAGTTCCCGACCCGCTGGTCGTGGGCGCATGGCGCGAAGGGTGCATGGAGCTACCCACAACGGCGAACTATGCATCACTGCGTGGTGACGCATGAGCTGGCAGGCGAAGCGCTACCACGATATCAGTTGCGGACACCGCGTTGTCGGGCATGAAGGCAAGTGCAGGCATCTGCACGGGCACAACTACCGTGTGCATTTCACCTGCGAAGCTGATGAGCTCGACAATGTGGGGCGCGTCATCGACTTCAGCGACATGAAGAGCAAGCTCTGTATGTGGTTGGAAGAGAATTGGGATCACAAGATGCTCCTGTGGGAGCATGATCCGGTTGCCAACGTGTTGACCGACGACAAAATCAAAACGGGTGACGGGACGACGCTCGATGATGGCATCGTACTGGTCCCGTTCAATCCGACTGCTGAAAACATTGCGCAGCATCTTGTGCTCGTGGTGGGCCCGCAGCAGCTCAAAGGCACAGGCATCAAGCTGACCTATTGCGAAGTCGAAGAAACGCGCAAGTGTTCCGCCGTGTACGCCCTGCAGCCTCAAAAGAACGATTCCAGGCAGATGTAGAGGTAATGATCAACAACAAACTATCGTTCAGCGAGTTCAACGCGCTGGCAGCGAAGTTGGCTGCAGAACTAAACCGGGTTAAAAGCCGGATGTAGAGCAAGCATTCAAGATCTATGCTATTCCTCGCGGGGCGGGGCGACCGGGCGGATTGTTGCCAGCCGTCGGCCGCCGCAAGATTTTGGCACGCCACATATCAGTCAGCTTACAAGCTGCGTCATCGTCGGATCGGTAATTGCTTGCTCAATGGCCGTCCCGTCATTCGCCGCCGCAAACGACGTTCTGTTTTCCCTCCGACGATGGCAATTTCGTCGTTTTGGGCGGAATTGGCCTTGCTGGCAGGGCTTCTTGTTTCCGAGATCGTAGTCGGCCAGCGCCCGGTCGAGGCGGATGACCGTGCGATTTCGGGGGTTACTGGGAGAGCGACCTCGTTCTGGGCCTTGGCAGTTCGGCAACGGGCAGGCTCGTAGGGTGCACGACGCGCTTTCACGGCAATGCCAAGGAGTGGCCTCTCTACAAGGATGCGGCCTACGCGTGCAAACGGATCGGGGTGTTCATCGAAACCATATACAAACAGTATCGGCAGGATACGGCGCTCGACTAGTTAACCCCCGGAAGAATACGACCAGAAGCATTCACGCAGACGATAGATGGAAAAGCCGCGTAAGCTCCACATGGGAGATGTCCTCCATTTTCTCTGTCTCAGTCTAGAGGTGCGCTCCAAAACTGCCCGGCAATCACTCGGAATCCTATCCGGTGTTTTCCGAATGGCGTCCGGCTTTTCACCTCGGAATCCGAACTAACGGCGCGTCGGCAGCCATTCCATCAGGCTTTATTGCGGAAGTAGCTGCGGAACCGGAAAATCGAGCACATCGTTCGTATACCTTTCAGCCAACGCACTAAAAGGCGTGCCATTTTGCAACTTCAGCACCGCATGATGTTCGAGAAGGAACGGCGGTAGCGTCAAAGGTCCTGAGTCGGCCATCGGTAATGCTGCTGTCGTGTCCCAGCCTTCCGGGAGAGGGGACCAAAGCAGTTTGGCCGTTAAGGTGGTTCGGGTGAAGTTTAAGGACCGAACGGCTCGACCGAAAGAGATATCAGTAGTATTCAACGCCTCGTTCATCTCGGCTGTCAGTCTTGCAGGCACATACCAGTTGTCTGCTTCCGAAAGGATGCGATCACCGCAAGCTAGGCGGACATGGCGATAGACGATCGGCTCGTTCGGCCCGACGTTCAGCAATTCACGAATATGAAGGTCAGCTGGCTTGTCATGGCCCTGTACACGTTTCGCTACGATCTTAGAACCCGTTGGTGCAAGCCTATGCGCCGCACACCAGCGATCGAGCGTCAGCGTCGCACTGGCATTGCTGAGGAGATTCGCGTTTAGAGTCTGAAGAACCGCAAGGGCTTCTACGCGTGATAGGGGAGTTCCCGGCCACTGGTGCGGGGCGGACAGATCATCCGCCGTCGAAGGCTGCACGCCAACGATGGCGGTCATGACGGTGAAGGTGATGATGCGAATGAACGTCGAACAGGAAAAGACCATGGAAATGAAATCCTTTATGGGTCCTACGGACCTCGTGGCACGATTTTGTGAACTTTTGCAGGCAAGCCAGGCGTTCTTCGCCGAAAGCAGCGACAGGAAACCATGCGCGATTGCGCCTCCGCTGCGCGCCTCGGGCCGGTGATTGGAATCCCGCACATCACGTCCTCTTCCGCCAAGGCGCAAATTTCTCGCGTTCCGCCGGCCCTGTCACAAGCCGATTGACCGAAGGTCGTTCATCGGCATCAGACCACCTCTAACAGCGCTCGCGAAAGACATTCGCCCTCTGTCTTTCAGTTGAAGTCAGCTCTCTCTATCGCCGTTCGGAGGGTTTCCAAAACGCTTTGTTTGGATAGCAACGATCCACGCCGCAGATACCAGCTGCTCTCCCGGTTGAGCGCACAGAGCACAAGCAGATTGTAGATGTATTCGCGGCATATCTGTCGAATGAGAGAGGGCTCTCCGCCTCGACGGTGGTCTTATTAACAGAAAGTGTCATGAAGAGGATGATCCTGAAACGGCGACCTGGTTGGGCTGGGTTTAATGGGTCCTAGGAAATGATTGGAGAACTTGAACGTGCAGCGCCGCGTAGCGAGATGCGGGGCGCGAGCTTCCGCACGCGGCGTTGGCAGAAGTTCGAGGCCTGCATCGTAACAACTCGTCGCGGAAACAAGTGAAGTCTGGTAATGACCGCACTCCGTGCTCCTGGTTGTGATTGATGCTGCGCGCCACGGCCGTGAGAGTGCGTTCGGTCATCAGCGCGTCGCGCACACCGAGGAGATGAGATCAAGGCCCCTAAAATGACGTCCTCGTGTATCTATACTGACGATGGCTGCGATCCAAAAAAGCAATTTTGTCAACGTCATGGGGTAGGTTAGAAAAGAGGAGGCGGCGTCAGGAGAAAGAAGGTTTTTGCGTGCGCCGTCAGATCGCGACAGGTTGTTGCTCCAGCTTAAGATCTCATGTAGCCGGTCCAGCTCATGGCCACAACGCGCAGCACCGCCCGTCCACTAGAGTTAATTTATTGAGCGCAGAGGTTATGGCAGGCAAGCTTTTCGCGCGACTCCATGACCGGCCGAGGGCCATAACCGAGCGAGCGAAGATGCGATGAAATGGAGAACGCGTGTTGCTGTCGTGATCGATCGCGGCCATGCACCGCCCCTTCCGATTACTGGCAGGCCCTCGACAGCGAATGGTGTGATGCGCTTCACAGGGCATTCCCATCGACGGTGGGCACCCCACGATTGAACAGCTTTTCGTTAGGTCGCTGTTTCCCCACTTTCTTGAGCCTGCCCGGGTGGCCTAAAGGTCGACTGACAGGCTCTCTTCAGGACTTATTTTACATGTCGCAAGAAATTTCAGTTTCCGAAGTCAAAGAACTTCTCGGCAAGGAGATCGGGATCTCCGACTGGATCACCGTGACGCAGGAGAGCATAGACTGTTTTGCCGAGGCGACAGGCGACTTCCAGTTCATCCACACCGATCCGGTGCGCGCGGCGGCGGAAACCCCATTCGGCGGTACGATCGCGCATGGGTTCTTGGCGCTCTCGCTGCTTTCGGCGATGAGCTACAATTGCCTGCCCAAGATCCGCGAGCAGACGATGTGCATCAATTACGGCTTCGACAAGGTCCGCTTCGTCGCGCCGGTCAAGAGCGGAGCACGCGTGCGCGGCCGCTTCGCTGTTGCCGATGCACGCCTCCGCAGTGCCGGCATGTTGATGGTGAGCTATGATGCGATGGTGGAGATTGAAGACGAACGTAAGCCCGCGCTGACCGCGTTCTGGCAGACAATCATCCGATTTCAACCGAAAGATCGGTCGGCGGATATTTGACAAGGGCTTGGCCCAAGTTCTTGCCACGATACTGATGAAGTCGGCAAGGATCACGGCGAGCCCGCCCGAAGGCGACCGCTGGTCGCGCCGGAGACATCGGAGCCGTTTATTTTGCAGACACCTGCTTATATCAAATGGCGTGTGGATCAGATGCGGGCGAACTCCCGAATCGAAGGTATGACCTGATCCGCGGTACATAGACTTCACGGCTCAAATGGACACCGAAGGCGTACCAGTGGAAGAGCAGATCGAGCGTTTCAAGGCTTTCCTGAAGGCCACTAAACCGTCCGTGGCTGAATAGCCTCGGCAGAGGACCTCTCATTGCGTCGAGCGACCATCGGCCAACTTTGCCGCGAAGAAACATCCCCATCGCCAGCCACGATGACACCACCCTTTCCGACGTCAAGGAATTGCACGCCGACGGCATCACCCTAAGCGAATTTCCGACGACGGTTGAAGCTGCACGGCTTGCCCGCGAGTGCGGCATGAAGATCGTGATGGGCTCACCGGGCATCATTCTCGGCCGATCGCATTCCGGCAATGTCAGCGCGATGGGGTTGGCGCACCTCGGTCTGCTCGACGTGCTCACCTCCGACTATGTGCCGAGGAGCTTGCTGCACGCGGCTTTCGCGGAGGCCGCAGAGGGTTTCGACCTTCCGAAGGCGGTCGCGATGGTGACGAAGAACCCTGCAGACCTCCTCGGCTCTAAAGATCGCGGCCACATTGCCCCCGGACTGCGGGCCGATCTTCTTCGTCGATGGCGTGCCGGTCATCCGCAACGTCTGGGTCGCAGGGCGACAATACCTTTGAGCAGGCGCTCAGGCGCCGTTGGAACGACAATAATGAAATCAAAATGGCGCCGAACCGGCGATTGCCAACGGGTTGTCGGTCGATAAGGCCAAGGCGCGTGCCAGGACTTGCTCAACCGACTGCACGTTCCCGAACGCATCTGGTCGCTGGCGACCGCCACTTTGCCTGGCGGCGAACAGGAACGCGTCAACATCGCCCGCGGCTTCGTCGTCGACTATCCGATGCTGCTGCTCGAGGAACTGACAGCCTCGCTCGATGCCACCAACCGAAAGACCATTGTCGAACTGATCCGCGAAGCGAAGGCAGTGGTGCAGCCATCATCGGTATTTCCAGGACGACGACGTGCGTAGCGCGCTCGCCGACCGCCTGCTTGATCTTGGAAGGGCGGTCGAGCCCTTGATTCCCGCCGCAAGCTAAGGGAAGAGCCGCAAAATTTGTATTCTACCCGTTATTCGAAATCGCGCGGTTTAAGGTTTGTTTCGCCACAACTCGGATGTGAAACAGCACTTGCACTGGTTAAGTCCACCCTCTCCTGTCCGCTATTCCTCAGAAACGCGCGTAACCGGCACCGCTGTCCGTTTGTAAGGTCCGCGACAATGCAGTTCGACCTGGTTTCCTGCTCCTCATTTAAACGGTGGATATTGCACTTCATTCTTGCCTGAGCGCCTCTCTGCGTAACTGGCACGAGTTTTGAAGCTCCTCGTCAAGACGCGTCACGAACTACCGTGACCTACTGATAGCCGCGCCCTGAGAGGAGACTTATGCTTAACGAAGGTCGACCTGAGAAACTCGAATTTGTCGGAAGCCAGTTAATCGATGTTGTCGCGGCTATCGATAAGATTGCGGCATCATCCCCCGACAGGATTGCGATCCAATATGGCTCGGAGGAGCTCACCTATGGTGAGCTGCGGGCGCGGTCAGACGCCATCGCCAACACCCTACGGGAGCGCTGCGCGGATGGCGCGGTCATCGCCTATTGCGGCGAACGGAACAGCAATTGGGCAGCCACAGTAGTCGCCATTCTGAAAAGCGGCTCAACATATTTGCCGCTCGATCCATCCTTACCAGCCTCCCGAATTTCCTTCATGATTAAGCAAAGTGGATGCACTCTGATTATCGGGCCGGAAAAACCCAAAGCGCTTGGTCTTTTTGAGAAGGACTGCGACGGCGTCAGACAATTCATGACGGTGCAAACGGCGCTACTCGGTAGCCGTGTCTCTCCTGCAATGCCATCTTCGCCCGACGCCCGTCTCGCTTATATTCTGTTTACGTCCGGTTCGACGGGAAGGCCCAAGGGAGTGATGGTTCAGCGCGCAGGCCTAAACAACCATTTGATGGCCAAGATAGATGCCCTCCAACTAAGCGAGCAGGACTGTGTCGCACAGACTGCCTCTCATGGCTTTGATATCTCTCTGTGGCAGCTTTTGGCAGGCTTGTGTGTCGGCAGTTGCGTCGCGATCATAGATGACGCTGCACTGCGATCTCCGATAGCCCTTCTTAAAGCACTGCAGGCGCATCGTGTTGCAATCGCCCAATTCGTTCCATCGGTGCTCGCCGTATTCGTTGAACATCTGCTGACACTCTCAGCCAAGCAGCGGCTCTTCGGTGCCTTACGCATGGTCTCCACGGTCGGCGAACCG
This sequence comes from Sinorhizobium sp. BJ1, assembly GCF_002531555.1. Taxonomy (NCBI): domain Bacteria; kingdom Pseudomonadati; phylum Pseudomonadota; class Alphaproteobacteria; order Hyphomicrobiales; family Rhizobiaceae; genus Sinorhizobium; species Sinorhizobium sp. BJ1. The sequence continues at coordinate 13,534 of NZ_NWTH01000029.1, read as the reverse complement.
CTGACGCCTGCCTTGGCGCGCAGTTGGCTGAGGCTCTATCCTGAAGTCCCCATTCTCAATCACTACGGCCCGACAGAATGTGCGGACGGGGTGACGCACCATTTGATATCGGTCCCGCCCAGAGCAGCTGACACCTATGTACCTATTGGTAAGCCGATTTCTAATCTTGAGGTCTATGTCGCCAATGGATTGCGTCTGTGCAAGACGGGAGAAGTCGGCGAGATCTATGTCAGTGGAGTCGGTGTCGCTGATGGATATATCAACGATAACGACCGTACCAGAGACGCCTTTCTGCCAAACCCCTTCTCCGGCCATCCATCCTATCGACACCTCTACAAGACTGGCGATCTCGGACGCATCAGGGCAGACGGCCTCGTGGAATGTCTAGGTAGACGAGATCGTCAGATCAAGCTCCGCGGGCACCGGATCGAACTTGCAGAGATCGAGTCTCACCTCTGCGCTCATCCTTTGGTAACGGCCGCAGTGGCTACCGCGCCCGTCCACGAGAGCGTGAAACTTACGGCGCGGGACATAACCGGTGCCAACCGCGAAACTGGGCGAAGGCGAATAGTGGCCTATGTGTCGGCTCCTGCCGAACTAACAGAGGGTGAACTCCGGAGCTTTGTCGCCGAAGCGCTTCCTAGCTACATGGTTCCAGAACGAATCATTCGTGTCGACCGGTTTCCTATCACCCCAAACGGCAAAGTGGATCTCGCGTCGTTGCCGGAACCGTCGGCCGTTCGCCCCGAGCTGCTGAGCCCGTTTGAGGAGCCAAAGACGGGGTTGGAAAGCACGCTGCGAGATATTTGGTCCAATGTTCTTGGCATCAAGGTTATCGGCGTCAACGACCAGTTCATGGACCTCGGCGGTGACTCGCTCCGGGCGACGCTTATATTGGCTCAAATGCACGGACAGCTCGGGGCGAAGGTGGATTTCAGGCTTGTTCTGAATGGGACCATCAGATCGCTGGCGGCGGCGATATCAAGGCAATACAAGACAACACAAAACTTGCTTCCTGCAAGCGGGAAGCTCAAACGCTCACCGCTAACACGAGTGCAAGAGCACCTCTGGTTTCTATGGCAGCTCGATCCGGATGCGAAGAACTACATTATCCAGGGCGGTCTGCGCATACGGGGTGCCATAGATCTTACCGCATTCAATGAAGCCTGGTTCGATGTTGTTCAGGCGCATGACGCGCTTTCAGCACGTTTCAGCGACGAAGACGGGCCGGTTCAGATTTTTGATGATCCACAGGGCTGCTGCGATCTAGAGTTGGTGGACGCCACTCACCTGACTCAAGGGGAGACCGATGAACTAGTAGCGGACCTGAGGCACACGGAGCTCAACAACACCTTTGACCTCAGTCAAGGACGTTTGTTTCGTGCACGGATGATCCGCCTCGGCGCGGATGACCACCTCATACTGATAAGCGCGCACGAAATCATCATCGATGCATGGTCGATCTCTGTCCTCCTCAGAGATTTGCAGACGAGATACTCCAATGCTGCTGCCTTCTCTCCCGCGGAACGCACATCCCTCGCGGCCTATGCTCTTTGGGAAAGTGTACACATTACACCAGAGTCGCTCGATGAGCAGCGACGATATTGGCGTCGGCAGATAGGCGACAATCCTCCGGTACTTTTGCTAGGTAACAGGCGACTGCGGCCAAAAGAGAACTCCTGCCGTGGGGGCTCGCATGCGTTTTTCCTTGGCCGCGAACTGTCTGAGCAAACGCGAGACTTTGCACGCCGGCACAGATGCACGACTTCTACGATCCTCTTGGCGTGTTTCAAGCTGCTGTTGCGAATGTATAGCGGACAAGACGATGTTGTCGTTGGCATACCGCATGTCGTGCGTGGCCAACCAGGCACCGAGAAGATCGTGGGGTTCTTCCTCAACATGCTGCCAATCCGAACGACGATCGATGTCAATAAATCCTTTGTGACGCACGCGACTCACGTGCAGGGCATTATAAGCGATGCTATCGCGAACTCGGCGTATCCATTTAGCTGGATGGTCCGGGATACTCGATTCCACCGCGAGCCTGGTCAATCGCCTATCTTCCAAGTCATGTTCAACATGTACTCCGAGCCTCCGGAGCCTCAGGCAAAACACGATCTGGAACTGACATTTCGCGAATATGACACAGGGTATGTGAAATTCGACCTTACCCTGTACGCGCAAGACGAAGGCGATGCAATTGCGTTGCAACTGGCTTATGCCGAAGACAGTTTTTCGAGCGATGTGATCGCTCGCATGGCCGATAATCTTCGCCATCTCATTGCTGCCTGTGTCGAGAGGCCAGACGAGCCGATTGTCGCCTTAAGCGGCCTCAGCCCCTCGGAGGTCGCCTTTCTAAACGCGCTAAAGGGCGATGAGCCGTTATATGAGGACGAGCCTTCGCTCGTGGAAGCGTTTAATCGAGTAAGCGCTTCAACCGGCGATCAGGTGGCTTATTTCGGCGAGTTCGGGGCAATCACGTTTGGCCAGTTGCGCAAACGCATGGCTACGATCCAGTCCGTTCTGCGAACCTGTGGGGTGGGCGCGGGTGACAGCGTCGCCATGCTGGTCGACCGGTCGCCAGATGTAGCGGCCACTATGTTGGCTATCCGGAATTTGCAGGCAATCGTAGTGCCTATATCGCCATCTTACCCGAAGGGACGGATTGGCCACATCATAATGGACAGCGGGGCAAACCTCCTTGTTCACGCAATCGCGGATGAAGGGGCCACTTTCGGTGTGCCGTGCGTTAATCTGTCTACGCTGCAGCGTGAAAACGATCCTGGACGGGTCTCGAGCCGAACTGTCGAGCCACTAGAGGAGGGTGCAGCTAGCCTTATATACACTTCATCCTCGACGGGTAAGGCGAAGGGCGTCCTTATACCGGAATCTGCAATTCTCAATCGATTGAACTGGATGTGGCGATGCTTTCCTTTCGATCGCACCGACGTAATGGTCGTTCAGAAGTCAGCGGCACTTGTGGCTTCGATGTGGGAGTATTTTGGAGGGCTCCTGAAGGGCATTCCAACGCTGATCCTTACGCATGAGCAGTTGGTCGACCCCGACCTCTTGTTAGGGGCATTGACAAGGTATCAGGTGACGCGGTTGTTTGCTTCTCCGCCCGTTTTGACCGGGTTGATCGCCTCTCAAAAGCGAGAGGTGAAAACGACCAGCTTGCGCCTAGTTACAAGCAGTGCTGAACCGATGCCGCCATCGCTTCCTGTTCGTTGGCGAGAGTGCTTTCCAGATGTGCCGCTATGGAATTTTTATGGGACCACGGAGTGCGCATCTAATGCCGCGGTGTACCGAACATCGGACGCCAACGATGGCTCATCAGCTGTTCCGGTCGGCCGCCCGATCGATAATGTGAAAGTTTATGTCCTTGACGCAGAGTTGAAGCGGGTTCCTGTTGGAGTCTCAGGTGAACTTTGCATGGCAGGACGCTGTGTGAGTGCGGGATATTGGAAGGACTCACAACGAACTAAGCACTCTTTCGTGCCAAACCCATACGATGAAGGTCAATACAGTGTCCTTTATCGCAGTGGCGATATCGCCCGCATCTCAGCCAAAGGGCTTCTGGAGATTTGCGGTCGAGCGGACAACCAAGTTCAGCTTCGGGGTTTCCGAATTGAGCTGGAGGAAATTGAAGCGGCGCTTGAATCTCATTCTGGCATTGCGCAAGCCGCCGCTCTGGTAGAGGGCGTGGACGACGATCGGCGGCTCGTTTCCATTGTGGCTCCAGCTCACGACAATCTGACCTCAGGAGACATTATAACTCATCTGCGGCAGGTACTCCCGTCTTACATGATGCCATCAGATTTTCGGATGGTGGAATGTATGCCGCTCACACCCAGCGGGAAAATAGATCGGGCTCGTTTGCCTTCAATCTCGTCCCGGCCGATTCAAAAAACCAGATCGGCTGAACCGCGTACGGAGAAGGAGCAACTCCTCGCCGCGATTTGGCAAGAGTTGTTGGGCACCAAATCTGTTGGCATTGATGACAGCTTCTTTGACATAGGCGGAAATTCGCTTCTGAGCGTGCGGTGCGTCACACTGGCGCGGAACGCGGGAGTGAACTTGACGGTCGGTCAGCTGCACCGGACACCGACGATTCGGCAACTAGCAAAGCACGAAGCGCCTTCGGTGACATGTGAGACTCCCAAGGGAGCGCTGCCGGTAACCCCTGCAATCACACATTGGAATAGTGTCGTCGGAATCGGTGAGCACTACAACATTGGCGATCTTTTCTTCATGCCCGCCGGCCTCCTGAATATATCCATTCTTGAACGTGCCCTTTTGCATGTCATCGGCCGGGAGGAAGGACTGAGGCTCCGTATCGACCAAACGGATAGCGGCCTATCTCAGGTAATCGGATCAATAGCAGATTCCCCTCTAGAGGAAGTAGACCTTGTCGATGTGCCCACATCAGAACAACTCAAAGTGATCGAGCGCGCCTGTGCGGAGCGTCAGCTCGGTTTTCGATTTGACGGCCGGACGCCTCTTGTAAAAGTCTCAGCCTTCCGGACATCAGAAGGCGGCGATTACTATTTGCTTGTTCTGCTCCATCACTTTGTAGCAGATGGGGTTGGATACAGACTGTTCCTGAATGCGCTCGATACAGCTTATAGCTCGTTTGCCGCAGGCCGAACCGCTGCAGATCCGGCGACCACGCCCCTGTCTCAATGGCTCGGCCGATTGAATGATTACGCGAATGGTGAAGCGCCAGCCGAGCTCGAATATTGGGAGGGCCTGCGGTATAACTTGTTCGATATGCGCGTAAGCGACGCCGGGTCACGTGCGGCGGGATTTTCAGCTGAAACTGCGAGGTTGCTCCACTATGCAGGCTTTGAGGAGATAATCGATGAGAAGCTCTGCAGCCCACTGTGGAAAGATCAGGCTACATATCATTTAAGGATTAGTGAGCAGAAGACGGAGCGCCTTCTCAAGACGGCGCCGACGTCCGCGCATTGTGAAGATTTCGACGTACTGCTTACGGCTATCTCGGGGGCATTTGGCCGCGCTTTTGGAAATTACTCGCTGTGGATTGACAGTCTCACTTCGACTCGGGGAGGTTTATTCGATGACATCGATCCGTCGCAAACGATCGGCTACATCGGTGAGTTGGTACCGCTGCCATTATACGTTACCGGAACGGAGTCTCGTCGAGACCGCGCTCGCTCTATATATCAGCAACGCAGCTCCTTGCCGCGCAAGGGCATAGGTTTCCGAGCTTTGAAGTTCTTGAATCGGCAGCCCACAGTGCGGGAGCGGATCGATCGTCTGCCGTTACCCAAGATAGGAGTGAACTATCGAGCGAGACTCCAACGTCATTATCCGCGCCGCCTGCTATCCAGAGATCCACACCCACTGTGGATCGGCGAAGATATGAACCAGTCAGTTATGAACTATCTCTATTGGTTTCGTGTCGGATACCAATCGGGCAAACTACAAATTGAAGTGAGATACGATCCAAGACAAGTAGGCTACGAATCCACCCGCAGCCTCTGCACAGCCTTCCGCGAGGAGCTCCTACTGACTGTCGATGCGTTTGCAGAGGCCAACGGATGAGCCGTTGGAGCTACATATGAAAGGCAAAGACGAACGCATGGCATCGCCGGCAGAGCACATCAGTTTGTTGGACGGCAAGGTTTCCCGCCTCATCATGCGGCTCGCCATTCCCTCAATTATCGGTTTGTCGATCAATGGACTCCAGCAGGTCGTGAATGCCGTCTTTGTCGGAAGGCTTGGCCCCCAGGCAATCGCCGCCGTCAGCATTGCTTTTCCGTTCGTGGTGCTGCTCTCCGCAGTGGGGCAGGGGATCGGGGCCGGTACAGCATCATTCGTGTCCCGCAATCTTGGCGCCGGCAACTCATTGGAAGCGAGTCGTGGTGCGAGCTTGGCACTCGCTCTCGCACCTCTGATTGGACTGGCGCTTACCGTCACGCTCCTTTTCAGTTTGCGCGACGCTCTCGCTTTGCTCGGCGCCAGTCCGACTATAATGCCAGCAGCCCTCCACTATGCATCGACGCTCCTAGTTGGCTACGCGCTCACCCTGTTGAACATGGTCAATGGGTCCATCGTCAGGGCTGAGGGTAACACCCGGTTCAGCATGTGGACCATGATTACGGCTTTTACGTTGAATGCGCTGCTCGATCCGGTTCTAATTTTCACGCTGGATCTCGGTGTTCGCGGCGCCGCGCTGGCAACACTGTTGTCTCAGATCGTCGCCAGCAGCATGTACGTCGTGTATTTCGCGAAACAACGCGGGATTGTCCGTTTCCGAACTTCCTACATCACTTTCAGTGGCGACCGAGTGAAGCAGATCGCAGCCGTTGGAGCCCCAGTGACCATCAACGGTATTTTGACGGCGGCTTCATTCATGCTCTTGTACAGGGCTGCTGCCACGTTCGGCGACAATTCCGTTGCCGCTGTGGGTATAGCCGCTCGATTGCTAACAATCGGAACATTCCCGATCGTTGGCTTTTGCATCGGCTCACAGGCGGTTCTTGGTTTCAGTTGGGGAGCACAGGATTTCGCTCGGCTGCGGAAGGCGGCGAGCTTTATGCTTTCCACAGTCTGCGCCTATTCTGTCATCTTTTCTGCTGTGGTTGTGATTTTCGCCCGGCCAATCGTCCACCTTTTCAGCGACAGCGAGGATGTGGCTGAAATCGCCGGCTCCACCTGTATTATGTTCCATCTGTTTTTCGGGCTATTTGGCGTCCAACAAGTGGTAATAACTATGCTTCAGTCGTTCGGGAGAGCACGCCTGAGCGCGGTCGTTTGCTTTGCAAGGCAAGGATATCTCTTCGTGCCAGCCATACTGCTGTTTCCACGCATTTGGGGCTTCACGGGATTATTGGTCAGCCAGGCAGTTGCAGAGCTGCTGGCAGGACTGCTTGCCGTCTTTGTGGCGATCAAGCAGTTCAACAATTTCAAAGGAATGTTCCTGCAGGCTAAAGCCAAATGTATGTAGGAGGTGATGCTTACTTACCCTTGGCTGATAACGCTTAAACCGATTAAAAACGGCATGTGCAGCGACCGCCGCAAGCACGACTTTCCATGAAGTGCGCAATCGTGCTCGAGCGAAAGGAAATCTCAATTGATAGAGACGCTGCTTCCATCAAAGATAGCCGTGCAAACCTCGCGAGCAGGTACAGACAACGGGGTTGAAGTGATGGCCGAAGAAGAGAGTGCCGTGGCCGGGGCGGTCGACAGCAGAAGGCGTGAATTCTCCGTCGGACGAGCATGTGCCAGATCGGCATTGTCCAAGCTTGGCTTTCCTCCGTGCGCCATTCCAAGTCGACCTGACCGGGCACCACTTTGGCCAGCCGGCATAGTCGGCAGCATAACACATTGTGCTGGATTCTGTGCCGCCGCTGTGGCCCTGCAGCAGGACTACGTTGCGCTCGGAATCGATGCGGAAGTCGACGAAGAGCTGCCGTCGGGCGTCTTGGAGCTCATTTCGGTTAACGAGGAGCGAAAGTGGCTGGCCAACGCAGCAAGGCGCCTCAATTGGGGCCGATTGCTCTTCAGTGCTAAGGAGAGCATCTTCAAGGCTTGGTTTCCGCTCACACGTGAATGGTTGGGATTCGAGGACGCGGTGGTCACTTTCATTCCGGACGGGACGTTTGTTGCTCGGCTTCCCAACACGCTCATGCCGACCCACAATTGCGCTTGGGAGCTCCGCGGCCGCTTCAGCATTGCAAATGGACTGATACTAACTGCAGTTTTCATTGCGGGACAGGGTTGGCGCCGGAGCCTGCCGTTCTCCGGTTAAAGGCGATCGCGCCTGATGGAGCACTCAATGGTGAGCCGTGACAAGGTGATCTGAGAGGGGCAGCGGTCATGGCAAGCTGGTGGTGTTGAACGTCACCAGATCCACTCACGAGCAACACCGGGATGCTCCACCCCGCGATTGTGTATTGTCGCTCGCTTGATTTCTCAATGGTGCCCACGGCTGGTCTCCCTTCCATTGGCGAGGGCAGGAGAGGGCGTGAAAGATCGATAGTCGCACAAGCATGAGTGCCAGCTCGGGTGCGGAACGGGCACTCACAACAGGTTGAGCACCTCACTCCGCTGGGGAACAGCGCGGGACGATAGCGGTGGTCGCGATTAGCTCTTCGGGACAGACGAAGGAGGCGGAGCATCCGCCGAGTGAGACGATCGCCTTGAGCGGCGCAGCCTCCAGACAGCTCAGCTGGGCGGGACCGATCTGGAGCCCATCCGCGCGCATGGTCGAGATCGTCAAGCTGCCCCGGGGCCCTTGAACACACGCCGTTGTTCCAGGTGATGTTGGTCCGGCAGAACAACAGCGTCGGGTCATTGGACCTGCCGAGGCTGCGGGTGGAGGCCGCGGGGGAGGGGCTCGATCAGGTCAAATTCGATCTGGAGCTCGATCTTCGCGAAGATGGCGAGGTGATCGCCGGAACGTTTGGCTACCTGCAGCGCAGTGAAGGCCGGAAACTGACATTTGAAGTCGAACTTTGTTGCTTGTGTCGAACCTGCGACACACCCTCATTCCCCAGCGCACAGTTCTTCTCACGACTAAACGACTGATAAGTCTCGGCAAGTCACGCATATAAGGGCCCGGCCGATTTGGCATGACTTTTGAAGTCGTTGAGGGGCGGCGGGAATGATCGACCGGCATTCGGATGACGGGAATCGCGAATGTTGAAATGGAGACAGCGCCGCTTGGAGGTGAGTCTAGTGTCAACTACCGACTATCTCTCCGAGCTTACCAGTAAAGCGCCCGATCTCGAGGAGGACCGACAGATGTTGCAGTGCGGGACGATCTGCCATCGGGTCAAAAAGGGAAACGAACCCGAAGTGTTGCTTCTTACCAGTCGCGACACAGGCAGGTGGATTATTCCGAAAGGATACTTAAAGCGAAACGAACGACCGCACAAATGCGCCGAACGTGAGGCCCTGGAAGAAGCCGGCGTCACGGGAAAGATCGGAAAGAAGCCGATTGGCTCCTATACTTACATAAAGCATCACAAGAGACCGCCCCATGTAGTTTCTGTGTTCCTGATGAAGTTCATGGGCGAAGTTGATCATTTTCGAGAGAAAGGGCAGCGGACCAGGCGGTGGGTTTCGCCACTGGAGGCAGCGGACCTCGTTGTTGAAACAGAACTACAAAGACTTTTCAGACGGGCTGAGTTGAGCAACAAATGCACGTCTCTCCGACGCTAGAGATCACAGAGCCCATGGCCCTGCTGCTGCGAATGGATAATGAAGCAAGCGGCGGGGGCGATCCTCCTCCATCGCTGTCGGCTGTTCTATGACGCGGTACAACAGTTTGCAGGGCGAGAAGCCGTCGTTTGGTCCAATCTTCTGCAGTGACCGTCCGGCCCGCGGCGGGGCTACAATACCCCAACGAGAGATATAGAAGGAAATTGGCGCCGCCACGCAAACTGGCCTGCTTCTTGCGGGGAGCATTTCTGACAGAGCGCGATGTCCATCCGAACGATGTGTTGGGGTGGGATTGCTGGAGGAGCAACATGGCAGCTGCCGACACCTTTTATGACGTCATTCGCCGGCAGGGGATTACCCGGCGCAGTTTCACCCAGTTCGGCAGCCTTACCGCCGCGAGCCACGGCTTCGGGCCCAGGGTGGCCACAGCGATGGCTGAGGCGCGCCGGAGGCCAAGGAACGCGTTTCAGTCGTCTGGATGCACCGGCTCGAATGCACCTGCTGTTGGAAGATTTTCATCCGCTCGGCTCATCCGTTGGTCAAAGACGTGGTCCTGTCGATGATCTCGCTCGGGCCCTCTGGCGGAGGCGATCCTCGAGGAGACGAAGGACATGTACAAGGGCAAATACATTCTCGCCGCCGACGGAATCCGCCGCTCAACGAGGACGGCATGTTCTGCATCGACGGCGGCCGGCCCTTCGTCAAGAAGCTCAAGTGGATGGCCGAGGACGCCCTTGCCATTATCGCCTGGGGCACCTGCGCCTCCTGGGGCTGCGTGCAGGCCGCCAAACCCAATCCAACGCAGGCGACGCCGATCGACAAGGTCATCCTCGACAAACCGATCATCAAGGTTCCCGGCTGTCCGCCGATAGCCGAGGTGATGACCGGCGTCGTGACCTACATCACCACCTTCGGCAAACTGCCCGAGCTTGACCGCCCGAAGATGTTCTATTCGCATCCAAAACAAATCCTACCGGCGCCCTCATTTTCGATGCTGGCCAATTCGTCGAGCAATGGGACGACGATGGTGCTCGTAAATCTACAAAGTGGGCTGCAAGGGCCCGACCACCTACAATGCCTGCTCAACCGTCCGCTGGAACGGTGGAGTGGCCTTCCCGATCCAGTCCGGTCGCGGCTCATCGGCTGCTCGGAAGAGGGCTTCTGGGACAATGGCAGCTTCTATGACCGCCTGACCAACCTCCAACGGTTCGGCGTCGAGGCGAACCCCGACAAAGTTGGTCTGACCACGGCCGGGGTCGTCGGCGACGCGATCGCCGCGCATGCCGCCGTGACTGCCGTCAAGCGCGTCGCCACCAAGCGCGAGAAAGCCGACCCTAATATTCAGGGGAGGAACACTAACATGACGATCCAAACACCGAACGGCTTTCCGCTCCGGTCGATCGCCACGAAGAGATAAAGCCTGTCCTCGGCGGTCTGGACACACCACCTTCGCTTAGGGCGGAAGTGAGCCAACTGGGGAAGTCCGACGAGCCGCTAAAGGATCGAGAGGAGATCAGTTTGAGCTTTCTTGAAACGAGTTTGCAGCTGTTTCAGCAAAAATATGCGCCTGATTTAGGTCCTGAACAATACGCTCACCACACTGGAGTCGACCGGGAGGGCAATTCAATGAGTGGCGCACTGTTATGGGCTAAGGCTGAAGCTCAGAGGATCAGTAATGCGCTCGTCACTGGCACAACTAATATGGTGGATGCTGAGCTCAAGTTGGTCCAAAAACTTCACGAGAGAGTGAGAGATTATGTTCAATGGTATCACCAGGACGAACGATGTCGTAAAGGGGTTTCGGTTCTGGAGTATGGGCCCGGAACAGTGCGAGCCTTCCAACAGAAAACGCTTCCCCTTGTAACAGCTCTGCGCGGCGAAACCTCACGTTGCACGCTCGTCGACCGGTCAAAAGAGTTCCTCGGGGACATAGCGCAATTGTCGTCCGCTTTGGGGTTGAAAATCGAGATCATACGCGATGATATATTCTCTGGGCGACGCTATTTTTGCGACGATGAAGCGGCATTTGTTGTCATGTTTGGCCGGACATTTGGAAATCTTGCCGCCCCAATAAATGGATCGCCCCCCGTGGAGGCGGTCGTCGAGACGCTTAAGAAGATATCGAATAGTGCGAAAAGGTGCTGGGTTGCGATCTCAATTGGCTCAGATCTGAGGAGGGATGTGGCGAAATCCTACTATGAAGCGCATCCTGAATTTCAGCTAAACGTGTTCTATAGAATGAAGGCAGAGCTGCCGGTGGACGCTAATTTCGATCCAGAGGCATTTGAGTATGAATCGGATGTAAGAGGTGAAGACCAATTCATGCAAGTCATACACACGGCGGTGGTCAAAAGGAACCTGGACTTTTGCCTTGGTGGTAAAGAGATTGTACTGTCAAGTGGTGATCGACTACATCTAAAGAACTCGTTTTCTTTTTCGGAGTTGTTTTTCAAAAAATGTGCCCGTCGAGCGGGGTTTGTGTCAATAGATGTGCTCTCAGACAACGCCGGCTCAGACATTCACGTGTTAAAGAGGTCGGATTAGAAAGAACAAATAATGAGCATGATTGTTGTCGAGAGACAAGCGTGCGAACATCGAAGCGCGTGACCGCAAAAAAAGCAAGAAAAAGGCAGCGGATCAGCAGGATATGCACTATATTATTGTAGCAGTAAAACAACACATTTTGTGTTTGAACTCCTTCAGCCGGGGAACTCTCGGGTGTGAACTGGACAACGATCGAACGGCTTCTTTTCGTCCGCATCGCGAAGGAAAACGACCAGGCTCTTCGTCAGCGGCAGTGCCATGTGTCCATCCAGAAGATCCAGCGTATCCATCCGAGCAGGGCCGCAGGATTTTGGGCGCCGCGCGTGGTAATGTCGGTTCATGGAGATTGATGAGGACAAGATCGACGATGCCGTTTGGCGCTGTTATGGCTGACGCTGCATAACGAGCGTTGTTCCTGGAAAGGCGTCGACTGGGCAACGACGGATCGGCTTCACAAGAAGGGCATGATCGCCGACCCGGTCAACAAGTAGCTCGATCGATAACGTTCGATGATCGCCTCAACCAGTTCCGTCCGTGTCGTCATGCTGATCCGCCGTGCCATCTATCCCGCGAGCCGGGACAGCGAACCATAACCATCCCTTCGGGAGCATCACTATCGTTGACATTTTGCTTGAGGCAATGCGGGGTCAGTTTTTCATTTCGCCGGACAGGGAGGCCCACGTCAGCTTTTGGAAAGCTAACGTTTGTAGGAGGGAACCAGACACCTAAGCCGATGGACGAGCTCATGGACCGATTCAACACTGTCAATCCAGCTGATCATGATTCGGTTACGTCCGATGCCACCGTGGAACAACCGCAACAGCCGCACGCTGGATTTGAGCAGCACCTGGCAGCCGCACGCGGGGTGGGCCCCATATATCCTCACGCGGAGCTCCATGATGTCACTGAGGAAGACGATCGCCTCATCCGGGCAGCGTCCGGCGCTGCGCTCGAGCGAGGGCAGCCGCGGAGTTCTGCAACTGTCAGCATTTATGATCGTCGACTTCGCAAATTGGCTGAGGCGCTGAAGCTGCGTGGCAAATCAATCGCTGGCCTCGATGACGATACGTTGCTCGGTTACGCCAGGAAGCTGCTGCCAAACGACAAGGTCATCGCCCCAGCATTGTTAATGGTCAGTCGGTACCGCGAGCCTGACGCCGACGCTCGCCCCCTCACAACACATTATCGTCCTTTCAGGGAAGATGAGCGTCTCATCAGGGAGGCCGCCGAGGCAGGCTTTGGTCGACGGATCGGCGCGAAAACGGCCCAGGGCTATGCGAGCGGTCTGCGGAAGTTGGCGGTAGCGCTCCGACCCTTGTCCATTGCCAAGCTCAGTGATGACGCACTGCTTGGCAAAGCGGACACTTTGTTTCCGAATGACAAGACGCTCATCGCCGCCTTGAACGGCCTCCGCGACTATCGCGCGATCACCGGGCAGCGCAATTTGGGCGCTGAAGGAGGCAGCTCGCGCCAGGCCATTCAGCCGCCCGCCTCCTCGCCCATGCGGCCGGTCGATGAGCAGCGCCTGGGGAACGCTGCGGATCGCGACGCCTCATTAACGGCTGAAGGTTTCAATACTCTGCAGGTTTGGCAAGTGCTGGGTTTAGCCGCTCATTCGCCGATACAAAGTGTCGCCCAGGATATGCTTTTCGAGGCTGCGGAGCAGAGCGGCGAACTTCCAGCTCCTAGCTTTGATGCACCAGTGCTTTGGCAGCAAATGCGTTCAGTGGGGTCTTCGTCCGAGCAAAGTTTCGCTCAGGAAGCGCTATTCGATATCGCGGACCGCGAGCGCCTGCTG
>NZ_NWTH01000028.1:0-85389 GCF_002531555.1 Sinorhizobium sp. BJ1 | reverse complement strand
GAATGTGCAAACTATTTCGCCGCAGCAGGATATGACCCCGATTAAAACGGACGGGCTCTAGGCAACGTGCTCCTCGTCGATGGCCGAGCCTCCTCGCAGGAACGGCTGCTGCGCGCCTTGAAGCCGATCGCCGAAGTCGCGGTGATCTCCGATCCCCAGGCCGCCCTCTTCGAAGCCGCCGAGAACAGCTTCGATCTGGTGATCGTCAACGCGAACTTTGATGACTACGATCCGCTGCGCCTCTGCTCGCAGCTACGCTCCCTCGAGAGGACGCGCTTCATACCGATCCTGCTCGTCACCGAGCAGGGGAGCGAAGAGATGATCGTTCGCGCCCTTGAGCTTGGAGTGACGGACTACATCATGCGTCCGGTCGATCCCAACGAATTGGTCGCGCGCTCCCTGACACAGATCCGCCGCAAGCACTGCAATGACCGGCTGCGCGCGAGCGTCCAGCAGACCATCGAATTGGCGATCACCGACGACCTCACCGGTCTCCACAATCGGCGCTATCTCGATACCCATATGAAGCTGTTGATCGACCGGGCGAGTGCACGCGGCCGGCCACTGTCGATCTGCATCACCGATATCGATCGCTTCAAGCTGGTGAACGACACCTATGGGCATGATGCAGGTGATGAGGTTCTGCGCGAATTTGCCAACCGCGTCCGCGCGACGGTACGCGGGGCCGATCTCGCCTGCCGGTTCGGCGGCGAGGAGTTTGTGATCGTCATGCCGGACACCACGCCCGAAATGGCGGCGATCGTGGCCGAACGGCTTCGCTTGATGGTCGAGGGACGCGCATTCGGAATTTCGCAGGAAGATACGGTCCTCACCATTACCGCATCCCTCGGCATAGCCACCTTGCGGCCGCACGAGGATACGGCCGAAGCCTTGCTGAAGCGCGCCGACACGGCGCTTTACCAAGCGAAGAACAACGGGCGCAACCGGGTCGTCGCGGCGGCCGCCTAAATGCATGTCGCTCGAAGGTGTGCAGCGGTTTTGGGATGACGAGATGCATAAGAGCAAGGGCCTATGGCGCGTCGCGTGAATACGTTTGAGTGCGATGCGCTTTAAAGCAACCAGCAAGCCTCTAAGCCCAAATTGGCAAGCAGCGCTTACGGGCGGTCTCGAGCCTCGCCGTTCGGCGTAGCGGAGACTGTAACTTACGCCCAACTCATCTTGCCAGCTTACTTATAAGTTGTAATTTCAGCGGCATCGCTGGCGCTGGGGCAAGCATTTGCATAGGGCGGCGAGTTTGGATTCGTCCGAATACGAGACAGAATTAACCAAACACTGAGCAACGCGTTTCGGTGATTAAGAATTCGTTGATTTTTTTTTATTTTCAAGCAATGCTGATATTAAGGAAGTGTGACTTCCACGATCGATCGGTTACCCCATGATGCTCAGGTCCGCCGCATCTCCTGGGTCGTGGGGTCGGTCGGCTGGTTTCTGACATCCGCGGATTCCTCGTGCCGCAGTCGGAGCCAGCCGACCCCCTTTCAAAACGCCGCTTCGAAAGAGGCGGCGTTTTTCGTTCCGATCTCCTGCGCCGCGCATCTTGTCAGATGTCGCTCAGTCGAAGATCTCCGCAGCGACAGCAGGCGCCAAAGAAAAAGCGCCGAACCTTGCGGCCGGCGCTCGTCGGTCGAACCGAAACGTGATCTTACTTGATCTTCGTTTCCTTGAACTCGACGTGCTTCTTGGCGACCGGATCATACTTCGTCTTCGTCATCTTTTCCGTCATCGTGCGGCTGTTCTTGGTCGTGACGTAGAAGTAACCGGTGTCGGCCGTCGACAGCAGCTTGATCTTGATGGTGGTAGCTTTCGCCATGGTCGTCCTGCCTTTTAAAAGATGAAAGCCGTGGACAACCGGTTGCGGGCCACGGTCAAGGTTGGCGCGAAACTACAAATCGCGGTCGAAAAGTCAAGACCGTTTTGGGTTCAAAACAATACGGGCGAGCGAAAGCACAACATAAAGCCCGAAGAAACCGGCAATCGCCCAGGCAAAACCGTCATTGCCGGTGACATCCATCGCTACACCGACAACCTGAGGTCCCGCCACGGTGCCGACCGCATAGGAGAAAACGAAGGCGGCGTTAGCGGCCGCAAGATCGGCTCCCTGAAGCCGCGAGCCAAGATGGCTAAGGCCCACCGTATAGAGGCCGGAGACGCATCCGCCCCAGAACAACAGGACTAGGGCCATAAGGACCCAGCTTTCGACGAGCATCGGCAGAAACAGGGCGCCCACGAAGCCGACCAGCGTCAGCGCCGACAGGATCGTACGGCGATCCTTTACGTGGTCGGAGAGCATGCCGAGCGGGATCTGGAAGATGAAGTTGCCCACGCCCATGACGGTCAGCAACAGAGCGGCCTGCGATTCGGTGAAGCCGGCGCGCGTTCCGAAGATTGGAAAGAGCGAAAGCCCGCCTGATTCGACTGCGCCGAAGATGAAAACGGCGGCCGTCGCCGTCGGCACCAGGAAGACGTAGCGCATGAAATGCCGGTCCGGTTTTTCGTCGATAACCGGACTTTCGTCGCGGGCCAGATAGATCGGTATGGCGGCAAGCAAAATGACGCCAGCGCCGACGGCAAAGGGCAGGATGCCCTCGCTGCCGAGGATAGAAAAGAGCAGGGGGCCGCTGGCAAAGCCGAGCGACAGCACGGTACCGTAGATGCCGAGCACGAAGCCGCGTTTGTTCGGCGGCGCCGTCGCATTGATCCAGAATTCCGAGAGAATGAACAGCACCGTGATAGCGCCGTGAAAGACGATTCTGAGCGGAAACCACAGCCAGAAATTGGTGATGTAGTAAAAGCCGAGGGCGCTCGCCGCCGAAAAGAGGATGGCCAGCAGCATGGTCGGCGCAACGCCATGCCGGTGTGCGAGCTTCGTGGTCAACGGGGCGGCCGCCATCGATGCGAGGCCGGCCATGGCTGAATTGAGCCCGATCAACGTCGGGGCAATTCCGCGCTTCTCCATGATGATGCTGAGCAGGGGAAGGCCGAGGCCGATGGCGATACCCACCGCAGTGATCGAAGCGACTGCAGCGATCAGCGAAGGCCAGTGAATTTCGTCAACCGGCGCAGATGTGCCGGACGGCGGCTTCGACATTCGACAGGATCCCTAGAGAAGCGTGCGAAGAAAGCGCCCGTGGCGCGTGAAATAGAACGGTATCGCCCGTTCAGGAGGAAGCGCGGGATCCGATTCGAGCCCGCCTCTCAGATCGGCGAGGATGGTTGCGGTGATCTCCGGCACTTGTAGAGACGAGAAGTCGTTGACATCGATCCACTGCAAATCCTGAAGCTCCCGGCTGTCCAGGACTTCAGACGGATCGATCTCGGCCTCATCCGCGAAGACCGCAAAGAAGCGCGTGTCGAACCGCCGTGTCTGTCCCGGCGGAGTGATGGCCCGAGCCATATAACGCAAGTTTGTGAGATCGGGAAGAAAGGGAAGGGTGGCATCCGCCCCGTTGTGTGCTCTGCCGAGGCATACGCCCGCCTCTTCGAAAAGTTCTCTGGCGGCGGCGAGCGCCAGCGCGCGGGCGCGTCCATCGGTAATTGGGTGACCGTCGCCTGCTTTCAGAGCGCGCAGGACCGACGGATGGAGATCGCCGGAAAATCTCAGCCGATGGTCGGTCGGGTCGCGACGGCCGCCGGGAAAGACATAGAGGTCCGGCATGAAGGCATGGGCACTATGGCGTTTTCCCATCAAGACGCGCACGCCCACGCCGGAGCGGTCGAGAAGCATGATCGATGCCGCATCCCGCGGTCTGAGCGGCTGATGTCTATTTGTCCCAAGGTGCGGCTGAGAGGGGCTGCCGCTGCCGCGATCAGGCCTCATGCCGACGGATCCCGCGGCGGCAGGATGTCTTCCGGCCGATCCTCGTGATCGCCGAAGCCGTGCAGCTTCAGGGCCCATTGCAGCCCGATGACGGCGCCCTTGACGGGCTGCATCAGGGCGAGAGCGCTGACCAGCGTCACCGGTGCCCAGAGGGCCAGGTGCTGCCAGGTGGAGAGCGGCAGAACGAGATCCGTCATCATGTAGCCGCCGAGGACCACATGGCCGACGATCGTCACGACGATATAGGGCGGAAAGTCGTCGGCACGGTGATGGTCCATCCGCTCGCCGCAGGCGGCGCAGGCATCCACCGATTTGACGAAGCCTCGAAACAGTCGGCCTTGGCCGCAGGCGGGGCACTTTCCCAGAAAGCCGCGCTTGATAGAGCGGCCCACGGGCCGCTGCTCCTGCTGCTCCCCGCCGAGCTGGAGCTTGTCCGTTGCCATTGCCTTCATGTTCAATCCTTAATCGAACGAGGACCGTACCGGCCCGCTGGCGATCAGCGTTTGCCGCGCGGAGGCCGCGTTCCCGGCCGCTTGCCTCTGTTCCCTCGATCGCGGCGGCCGGACTTGTGGAAGGAGCGCATTGCCGTCGGCATCTTTTGCCCTTCGCTCAGCATCTCGAAGCGGAGCGCGCCGGCGAGCGGCACGGCTTCGGCGAGCCTGACGCGAACCGGATCGCCGAGACGATAGCCAAGTCCGGTTTTTTCACCGGACAGCGCCTGATGCGCTTCATCATAGATGAAATAGTCGCGCCCGAGCGTTGATATAGGTATGAAACCGTCTGCGCCATAGGACGGGAGAGTGACAAAAAGTCCCGCCTTGATCACGCCCGAAACGCGCCCGTCGAACTCCTCGCCGACGCGTCCGCTTAGGTGATGGGCGATCAGCCGGTCGACGGTGTCGCGCTCGGCGGCCATTGCGCGTCGCTCGAAAGTGGAGATTTCCGCGGCGATATCGTCGAGCACGCCCTCTTCCTGCGGCGTCAAGCCGCCCTCGCCAAGGCCGAGCGAGCTCACCAGTGCCCGGTGGACGACCAGGTCGGCATAGCGACGGATCGGCGAGGTGAAGTGGGCATAGCGCATCAGGTTGAGGCCGAAATGACCGATATTCTCCGGACTGTAGATCGCTTGGCTCTGCGACCGCAGCACCATCTCGTTGACCATCGTCTCAAAGGGCTTGCCGTCGGCGCGTGCGAGAACGCCGTTGAAGTGGTTGGCACGCATGGCGCCGCCCTTGGCGAGCGAAATGTCGAGCGTCGCCAGGAACTCACGGAGGGTTTCCTGCTTGGCGAGCGATGGCTGGTCGTGAACGCGGTAGATCAGCGCCTGTCGCTTCTGCTCCAACGTCTCCGCCGCGGCGACGTTGGCCTGGATCATCATTTCCTCGATCAGCTTGTGGGCGTCGAGGCGTTCCGGCACCAAGACCCGGTCGACGGTTCCGTCCGGCTTCAGGACGATCTTGCGTTCGGGCACGTCGAGTTCGAGAGGCTGGCGCCGTTCCCGCCCACGGGTGAGGATCCGGTAGCCCTCCCATAGCGGCCTCAGGATCGTGTCCAGAATGGGTCCGGTCTTTTCGTCCGGCGCTCCGTCGATGGCGGCCTGGGCTTGGCTGTAGGAAAGCTTGGCGGCGCTGCGCATCATGATGCGGTGGAAGGTATGTCCCGCCTTACGGCCCTCTTTCGAGAAACGCATTCGCACCGCCAGCGCCGGGCGATCGACACCCTCCTTCAGCGAGCAGAGATCGTTGGAGATGCGCTCGGGCAGCATCGGCACGACACGGTCGGGGAAATAGATCGAATTGCCGCGCTTCAGCGCTTCGAGATCGATCGCCGATTTCGGCCGGACATACCAGGAGACGTCGGCGATCGCGACCGTGACGATGACGCCGCCGGGATTGTCGGGCGAGGGATCCGGTTCGGCATGGACTGCGTCGTCGTGGTCCTTGGCGTCGGCCGGGTCGATGGTGACGAGCGGCAGCGAGCGCCAGTCCTCGCGATGCCCCATCGTAGCGGCCTCGGCCGCATCGGCCTCCTGCACCACGCGCTCCGGGAAGACATGCGGGATGCCATGCGCATGGATGGCAATCATCGAGATCGCCTTTTCGGAGGCGACGGAACCGATGACGTTCTGCACCTGGGCGCGCGGCAGCCCGTAGCGCCCAAGCCGGGCGAGATGCACTTCGACGAGGTCGCCGTCCTTGGCATCGCCGATGAAATCCTGATCGACGAGCACTTCCTCGCCACGCTTGTCGATCGGCATCAGCCGTCCGCCGCCGCCCGGAGTCGCGCGGAAGACGCCGAGCACAGCGTCCTTGCGTTTGTCGAGAACCTTGATAATGCGCGCCGTATAGGCCGGGCCGCCCCGCTCCTTGGCAGGGAAGATCTTGGCAAGCACCCGATCGCCGAGGCCGGCGACGGGCGCCTTGCCCTTCGCCTTGCCGGCCGCCGACTGCCGGATGAGGACTGCCGGTGCGACGCCGTCGTCGTCCAGCCATTCTGCCGGGCGGCCGATCAATTCGCCGTCGATATCGCGGATGGTGATGTCGAGAACGGTGACGGGCGGCAGCGCGCCGGGGCGAACGAGCGACTTGCGCTTCTTCTCGACCAGCCCGTCTTCTTCCAGCGAGCGGAGCAGCGCCTTGAGTTCGACGCGCGCCTCGCCCTTCAGGCCGAATGCCTTGGCGATCTCCCGCTTCGAGGCCTGCTGCGGGTTCTCGGCGATGAAGCGCATCAAGACGTCGCGTGGCGGAACGGCGCCGTGGACGATCGTTTCCCTTACGGAGGGCGCCGCCTGGGCCGCGCGCAACTGCTTCTTGCCGGCACCTTTTGCGGGCCGTTCGGCCGGATCGCGCGGAATTCTGCTCAATGTCAGTCCTTCTTGGCCTTCGCGGCCGTCTTGCTCTTCGGCTTCGCCGCTGTCTTGGGCTTCTCGGCTTTCGCCGCCGTGCTTTTCGTTGCTGCGGCCGCGGATCTGCCCCTGGTCGCCTTGCCCTTCGATCCGCCACCCTTCGCCGCACGTTCGGCAATCAGCGCGAGCGCTTCCTCGACGGTCACGGATTGCGGATCCTTGCCTTTCGACAGGGTGGCGTTCACCTTGCCCCAGTTGACATAGGGGCCGAAGCGCCCGTCGCGCACGGTGATCGCGCCGCCTTCGGGATGTTGGCCGAGTTCCTTGAGGGCGGCGGCAGTGCGCCCGCGTCCGCCGCCGGCGCCCTTCGACTGCTTGTCGGCGAGTGCCGAAACGGCGCGGTTGAGGCCGATCGAGAAGACGTCTTCGACCGATTCCAGATTGGCATAGGTACCATCATGCAGCACGAACGGCCCGTAGCGGCCGAGCCCGGTCGAAATCATCTTGCCCGTTTCCGGATGCTTTCCGATGTCGCGCGGCAGCGAAAGAAGAGCGAGCGCCTTCTCGTGGTCGATCGTCGCGGGCGTCCACCCTTTGGGCAGGCTCGCGCGTTTCGCATCCTTGCCGTCGCCGCGCTGGACGTAAGGTCCGAAGCGACCGCTGCGCAGCGTGATTTCCTCGCCGGTGTGCGGATCCTTGCCGAGGCTCTGCGGCTCGTTCGACGCCGCCGCTTCCGCCTCGCCATTGCTTTCGGACGACAGCTGGCGCGTGTAGTTGCACTCCGGGTAATTGGAGCAGCCGACGAAGGCGCCGTATTTGCCGAGCTTCAGCGAGAGCTTGCCGGTGCCGCAGACCTGGCAGATCCGCGGGTCGCCGCCGTCCTCGCGTTTCGGGAAGACGAGCGGCGCCAGCTCCTCATTGAGTGCATCGAGCACATTGGTGACGCGCAGTTCCTTGGTATCCTCGATCTGCGAGAAGAAGTCCTTCCAGAACTCGCGCAGCACATCTTTCCAATTGAGTTCGCCGGCTGAAATCTGATCGAGCTTCGCCTCGAGCGATGCGGTGAAATCATATTCGACGTAGCGGGCGAAGAAGCTCTCGAGGAATGCCGTCACCAGCCGGCCCTTGGCCTGCGGCACCAGCTTACGCTTGTCGATCTCTACATAGTCGCGGTCGACGAGCGTGCTGATCGTTGCGGCATAGGTCGAAGGGCGGCCGATGCCGAGCTCTTCCATCTTCTTGATGAGCGTCGCTTCCGAATAGCGTGGCGGCGGCTCGGTGAAGTGCTGGGTGGCGTTGATCTTCTGCTTGGCGAGATTTTCGCGTGCGTTGATCTCGGGCAGCCGACCATCCTCGTCGCCGTCGTCCGCCTGTTCGCCGTCTTCCTTCATGTCCGTATAGGCGGCGATGAAGCCGTCGAAGCGAATGACCGAGCCGGTTGCCCTGAGGCCGGCCTTCTTGCCGCCGTTGTCGGCCAGGATCTCCGCTGTCGTCCGTTCGATCTCGGCCGATGCCATCTGGCTGGCGATACCGCGCTTCCAGACCAGATCGTAGAGCTTCAGCATGTCGCCGTCGAGGAAGCGACGTACCTGATCGGGCGTGCGGTTGAAGTCCGTCGGCCGGATGGCTTCGTGTGCTTCCTGGGCGTTCTTCGCCTTGGTCGAGTAGAAGCGCGGCTTTTCCGGCAGGTAGCGGGGACCGAACTGGCTGCCGATCGCCCGGCGCGCGGCGTCGATCGCTTCGGGTGCCATCTGCACGCCGTCGGTTCGCATATAGGTAATGAGACCGACGGTTTCACCACCGATATCGACACCTTCATAGAGCTTCTGCGCCACCTGCATGGTCCGCGACGCCGAGAAACCGAGCTTGGAGGAGGCGGCCTGCTGCAGCGTCGAGGTGGTAAAGGGCGGGGCTGGGTGCCGCTTGACGGGCTTCGCTTCGACGCTTTCGACCACATAGCTTGCGCCGTCGAGCAGGGCCTTCAGCCGATTGGCCTCCTCGCCGTTGCCGATCGACCTCGGCTGCAGCCGCTTGCCGTCGGCCGAGACGAGCCGTGCTTCGAATTCGTCGCCGCGCGGCGTCTTCAAAAGCGCCGAGATATTCCAATATTCTTCTGTGACGAAGCGTTCGATCTCCCCCTCGCGATCGCAGACGAGACGCAGCGCCACCGATTGCACGCGGCCGGCCGAGCGCGCGCCCGGCAGCTTGCGCCAGAGAACCGGCGAGAGGTTGAAGCCGACGAGATAGTCGAGCGCGCGGCGGGCGAGATAGGCGTCGACAAGCGAAATGTCGATGTCGCGCGGATCGGCCATCGCATCGAGCACGGCTTTCTTGGTAATCGCATTGAAGACGACGCGCTTGACCGGCTTGTCGCCAATGACCTTCTTCTTCTTGAGGAGGTCGAGCACATGCCAGGAGATCGCCTCACCCTCGCGATCCGGGTCGGTTGCGAGGAACAGCCCGTCCGACGACTTCACAGCGTCGGCAATGTCCTTCATCCGCTTGGCGGAGGCGCCATCGACTTCCCACGACATTTCGAAGTCTTCGTCCGGGCGAACCGATCCATCCTTGGCCGGCAGATCCCGCACATGGCCGAACGAAGCAAGTACCTTGTAGCCGGGGCCCAGATACTTGTTGATCGTCTTGGCCTTGGAAGGCGACTCCACCACTACAACATTCATCGTCATTCTCTGAGACAATCTCTTCTGGCAAAGCGCAGGCGTTGCGCGGCCGCTATTGAGGCCACGAAATGGACAGGGATTCGGGCGCGGTCAAGGGCTTTATCGAAAATAGCGACATTCCGGCCGACCGCAACCAAACCGCAACAAACGACATTCCGCAACTCGTGGTGGTTCAATTTGCGATTTCTGCGCGTGTTGCGAGGCGACGTACAGCTGTGTTTTCGCGCTATTGCGGGGAAGCGAGGGAGACGAGATTGGCCCCGTGGCGGCAGAGCTGGCCGGCAAGATCGAGTTCGAGCAGCACGAGATAGACCTCGGAGGCGGCAAGGCCGGTGTGGCGAATGATGTCGTCGATCTCGACCGGCGTCGGGCCGAGCGCCTCGACGATGCGGGCACGGTCGCCTTCGCCGGGTGCCGCCGTCGCCGGTATCCCGGAGGGCGCGTGTTCGACCGACGGCTCGCGGGCGCTCAAGCGCGAGAAAAGATCGTCGCGGCTGAGAGGCGACAATCCCTCCAGAACGTCACTTGTGGCGGTAGTGACGATCGCCCCCTGTTTCAGCAGATCGTTCGTGCCGTGACAGCGCGGATCGAGCGGTGAGCCCGGCACGGCAAAGACGAGCCGCCCGAAATCGGCTGCATAGCGGGCGGTGATGAGCGACCCCGAACGGCTGGCAGCCTCGATGATCGCGACGCCGAGGCTGATGCCGGCGACCAGGCGGTTTCTTCTCGGAAAGTCGCGGGCGCGGGGCTCCCAGCCGAAGGGCATTTCGCTGATCGCCAATCCCGTCCCCGCGGTGATCTCCTGCAGAAGGCCGACATTTTCGGGCGGGTAGGGTTGATCGAGACCGCCGGCGAGCGCGGCGATCGTACCGGTCTCAAGGCTGGCGCGGTGGGCGGCG
Organism: Sinorhizobium sp. BJ1; assembly: GCF_002531555.1. Taxonomy (NCBI): domain Bacteria; kingdom Pseudomonadati; phylum Pseudomonadota; class Alphaproteobacteria; order Hyphomicrobiales; family Rhizobiaceae; genus Sinorhizobium; species Sinorhizobium sp. BJ1. The sequence goes on along the minus strand of NZ_NWTH01000028.1, from coordinate 75,126 downwards.
GTATCGATGCCGCGGGCAAGGCCGGAGCTAATGACGTAGCCGGCCGCACCGGCATCGCGGGCGATCATCGCAGCGAATTTCGCGCCGCTGACCGAGGCATTGCGTGAGCCGACGATGCCGAGCGAGGGGCGGCTTGCCGCCTGGAGGTTGCCTTTCATGGCGATGAGCGGAGGTGCGCCGTCGATCTCCCTTAGCGCCGGCGGATAATCGGGTTCGCCGATCCCGACGAACACCGCGCCGAACCGATGCGCTGTTTCGAGCTCCCGCTCCGCGTCCGCCAGCGAGGCGATGCGAAACTGTCGATTCGAGCCACCGCGGCGGGACAGTTCCGGCAGTGCCTCGAGCGCCGCCTCGGCGGAGCCGAAATGGTTGACGAGATCCCGGAAGGTCGCAGGACCGACATTGTCGCTGCGGATCAGCCGCAGCCACGCGATCCTCTGCCGTTCCGTCAGCGCGGTTCCGTTCCGTCGAGCGCTGCCGTTCGGCATTATCCCTTTTCTCCGATCCGGCTTTCCGTGCCGCTCAGGAGCCGCCGGATATTGGCGCGGTGCTTGATCCAGGTGATCACGGTCATCAAGGCAAAGAGCAGGGCGACTTTCCCGTATCCGGTTGCATAGAGTGCAATCGGAATGACCGCCGTCGCGACGAGAGCCGACAGTGAGGAGTAGCGGGTGATCTTGGCCGTGGCGAGCCAGATCGCCGCGAAAGCGGGCACCATCAGCGGCGCAAGGCCAAGCAGGACGCCGATATAGGTGGCGACACCCTTGCCGCCCTTGAAGGAGAGCCAGACCGGAAAGAGATGGCCGAGAAAGGCGGCAAGGCCAGCGACGATGCCGGCTTCAACACCCCAGAAAGACGCGATTGCTGCTGCAGCCGTTCCCTTGAGTGCGTCGAGCAGTAGCGTGGCGGCCGCGAGTTTCTTGTTGCCGGTTCTCAGCACGTTCGTCGCGCCGATATTGCCGGAGCCGATCTTGCGCACGTCGCCGAGCCCCGCCATGCGGGTGAGAATCAGGCCGAACGGGATAGAGCCCAGCAGATAGCCAAAGACGAGGCACAAGAATGTCGCGGGCAGCCCCAGCTGCCAGGAAAACAGATCCACCGGTTCCTCCCCCGCCTATATGCTTCGGCTCATGATGAATGGACGAGCTTGCCGCCAACATAGGTTTGCACGACCCGGCCGGTAAAGCGCGCATTTTCGAACGGCGTATTCTTGGAGCGGGAAACCAGCTCTTTTTCGTAGAGGATCCAGGGCTCGTCGAGATCGAGGACGGTAATGTCCGCCTTCGCCCCGGCTTTCAGCGTGCCCGCTTCCAGGCCGAAGATTGCGGCAGGGCGCGTCGACAGCGCATCGATCAGCCGCATCAGCGGAACCTGGCCGCTGTGGTAGAGCCGAAGGGCAGCCGCCGCCAGGGTCTCAAGGCCGATCGCGCCATCCGCTGCATCCGCGAAGGGCAGGCGCTTGGTATCGGCGCCCTGTGGGTCATGCGAGGAGACGATGATATCGATCTTGCCGGCGGCAAGCGCTTCGACCATCGCGACCCGGTCGTCTTCGCCGCGCAGCGGCGGCGCCAGCTTGAAGAAGGTCCGGTATTCGCCGATATCGTTCTCGTTCAGCGTCAGGTGGTTGATCGAGATGCCGCAGGTGACGTTCGCCCCGCGCTCTCTCGCCGCGTGCACGGCATCCACCACTTCGGGGACGGAGATTTCGGCGGCGTGATAGGCGGCCCGGGTCAGTTCGGCGATGCGAAGATCGCGCTCAAGCGGAATGATCTCGGCCTCACGCGGAACGGCCGGAAGTCCGAGCCAGCTTGCCAGCAGGCCTTCATTCATGACGCCGTTGGCGCCAAGATATTTGTCGCGGGTCTCCAGCGCAACGACCGCATCGAACTCGCGCGCATAGGTCATTGCGCGGCGAAGCACGAGCGTGTCGTGGACCGGTTGCCGGCCGTTGGTGAAGCAGACCGCACCCGCATCGCGGAGCAGTCCGAGTTCGCTCATTTCCACCCCGAGCAGACCCTTGGTGACGGCCGCCGCCGGGTAGACGTTGACGAGCGCCTTGTCGCGGGCGGTCTTCTGGACGAATTCGACGAGGGCGATCTCGTCGATCACCGGATTGGTGTCGGGCATGGAGATAAAGGACGTGACGCCGCCGGTCGCCGCCGCCCGCGAGGCCGACTCGATCGTCTCGCGATACTCACTGCCCGGTTCGCCGACGAAGACCCGGGCGTCGACGAGCCCGGGCACGGCGACGAGACCGGCGCAATCCTTGACGAAGGCGCCCGCCGGCACGCCCTGGTTCTGGGCGTTCTTTCCGGCGGCAAGGATCCGTCCGTCGCTCCCGACGATGATCGTGCCGATCTCGTCGAGATTTCGCGAGGGATCGACGATGCGCAGGTTCTGCAGAACAAGCGGTCTGGTCATAGGCGCGGGCCCTGGTTCTGAGAGAGAAGAAGCGTCTCCATGACGGCCATTCGGACGGCGACGCCCATCTCAACCTGCTGTTCGATGACGCTTTGCGGTCCGTCGGCGATCTCCGAGGCGATCTCGACGCCGCGGTTCATCGGTCCTGGATGCATGACGAGCGCATCGGCCTTGGCCGCCTTCAGCTTTTCCGCGTCGAGCCCGTAATAGTGGAAATATTCGCGCACCGACGGGACGAAGGAGCCGGCCATCCGCTCGCGCTGGAGTCTCAGCATCATCACCACGTCGGCGTCCTTCAGGCCTTCCGCCATGGATCGATAGACCTCGACGCCCATCTGTTCGATGCCTGCGGGGAGCAAGGTCGCCGGTGCGACGACGCGAACGCGTGCACCCATCTGGTTGAGCAGCAGAATGTTGGAGCGGGCGACGCGGGAATGCAGGACGTCGCCGCAGATCGCCACGATGATCCGCGACAGCTTTCGCTTGGCGCGGCGGATCGTCAGCGCGTCGAGAAGCGCCTGCGTCGGATGCTCGTGCTGGCCGTCGCCGGCATTGACCACGGAGCAGGAGACCTTCTGCGCGAGCAGTGCTGCGGCGCCGGCGGAAGAGTGGCGAACGACGAGCACGTCCGGGTGCATCGCGTTGAGCGTCATCGCCGTGTCGATCAGCGTCTCGCCCTTCTTCACCGAGGAGTTGCCGACCGACATGTTCATGACGTCGGCACCGAGCCGCTTGCCAGCGAGTTCGAAGGAAGATTGGGTGCGGGTCGACGCCTCGAAGAAGAGGTTGATCTGCGTCAGTCCTCGCAGCGAAGAGGTCTTTTTCTCCCTCTGCCGGGAGATCTTGACCGCTTCGTCGGCGCGATCGAGCAGGAGCGTGATGTCCTGTTCCGTCAGCCCTTTGATGCCAAGCAGGTGGCGATGCGGGAAAGTGATCATGAGCCGCCCTTGCAAGCTGGAATTTGGCTCGCTCTATAGAACGTGGCCCCGGGCGCGGCAAGGGGCGCGGCAAGCCGCGCGCCGGGCCTTCCGAAGAAAACTTGCCGTCGCCACGGTTCTTGGCGCGGGCCTGTTTCGTACCCGCGAAACTTGCGCTAGAACCGGGCCTATGAATCAGATGAACCGGACCGAACAGAAACTCGCCGAACTGAACCAGCCGAAGCCCTGGTCCGGTATCAATGCCTATCGTTCCGACCCCCTGGTCGTCGATATCACCACGGCCATGCCGAAGACGCTGCGTGACGAGTTCGACGCGCTCGGCCGCTATGTGACTTCGCCGGAGGCGCAGGAACTGGCGCGCATGGCCAATGAGGGCGTTCCGAAGCTGAAGACTCACGGGCCGCGTGGCGAGCGCCTCGACGTCGTCGAGTTCCACCCGGCCTGGCATGCGCTGATGCGCCGATCGATGACGACCGGACTGCATTCGTCTGCCTGGGAGAATCTGCCGGACGAGCGCGGCCGTTCGCACAAGGCGAGGGCGCTCCGCTTCTATCTGACGGCGCAGCTCGAATGCGGCCATCTCTGCCCGCTGACGATGACCAGCGCCTCGGTTGCCGCGATCACCGCGTCGCCGGCCGTCCAGAAGGAATGGGCCCCGAAGATCCTGTCGCGCAAATATGACTCGACCAACCGGCCCTGGATGCAGAAATCCGCGGTGACGATCGGCATGGGCATGACCGAGAAGCAGGGCGGCACGGATGTGCGCGCCAACACCTCGACCGCCGAACGCGTCGGTGAGGGGATCTATCGCCTGAACGGCCACAAGTGGTTCATGTCGGCGCCGATGAGCGACGCCTTCGTCATGCTGGCGCAGACGCGCGAGGGGCTCGGCTGTTTCCTCGTGCCGCGGCTGCTCGAGGACGGCGGCGCCAACGGCCTGCGCTTTCAGCGTCTCAAGGACAAGCTCGGCAATCGTTCCAACGCGTCGTCGGAGGTCGAATTTTCGGATACCTTCGGCTTCCTGCTCGGAACGCCGGATGCCGGCATTCGCACGATTCTCGACATGGTGACGCTGACGCGGCTCGATTGCGCGCTCGCCTCGGCCGGCATGATGCGCGCTTCGCTCGCCGAGGCCGTGCACCACACCCGCGGCCGCAAGGTCTTTGGCAAGACGCTCGTCAGCCAGCCGATGATGACGCGTGTTCTGGCCGACATGGCACTCGATGTCGCGGCGGCAAGCGCGCTGTCTTTCCGCCTCGCCGAAGCCTTCGACAATGCGCATAGCAGTGCCGAAGATGCAGCCTACGCCCGCATCATGACGCCTGTCGCGAAGTACTGGTGCTGCAAGATCGCCCCCGCCTTGATCTACGAAGCGATGGAGTGTCTCGGCGGCAACGGTTACGTCGAAGAACGGGCGCTTGCCCGCCACTATCGCGAAGCGCCGGTCAATGCGATCTGGGAGGGCTCCGGCAATGTGATGGCGCTCGACGTGCTCCGGGTGCTCGGGCGTCGAAAGGAACTGTTCGAGCAGTTGTTCGGCGTCTTCAGCCGCGATCTCGGACCCGCTGGACCCAAGACGATCGATGTGCTGCGCGCCGCCATGTCGCTCTGCGAGCGTGACGAGGGCGCGGCGCGCCTGCTGGTCGAGCAGCTTGCGCTGGCGGCGGCAGCGGCCGAGCTCTATCGGCTGGGTGCCGGGCGCATCGCCGATGCCTTCCTGGAGTCGCGGCTGGCCGCCGGCTGGCGCGCCACTTACGGCATGCTCGATTCGCGCTTTGATTCCGCCTACGTGCTCGACCTGCTCTATCCGGCCGCTACATAGCCGGTGGCGAAAAGCACGAGCGGGATCGTGAAGAACGACACGGCCGTCTGCACCGTCGCGACGGCGGCGTAAAGCTCCGCATCTCCCCCCATCTGCTTGGCAAGAAGATAGCCGTTCATCGCCGTCGGCACGGCGGCGCCGAGCGCGATGACGAGCAGGGCGTCGCCGGTGATGCCGAGCAGCGCACTGGCGCCCACCATGAAGATCGGCATGACGATCAGCTTGAGCGCGACCGCAAGCATCGCGGCGCCGGTCGGCTTCAGGGCGTCGGCGATCCTCAGTCCGGCACCGACCAGCACCAGGCCGAGGCTCAGGGAGGCCGTTGCCAGCATGTCGATCGCCGTCATGACCGGCTCATAGAGCTCGATGCCGGTGAGGTTGAAAAATATCCCCAGCGCCGACGCGATGATCAGCGGATTGGTGATGATCTTCAGGAAGAAGAATCCGACGCCGCGGTCACCGCCGCCGAACCACACCAGCACGGCGACATTATAGAAATTGATCGGGATGATGATCAGCGTCATCACCAGCGCCGTCAGGCTGAGGCCGATCGCACCATAGAGCTTCTCGGCGACGGCCAGCGCGATGAAGGCGTTCCAGCGCGTCGCCGTTTGGAAGATCGAAGTGAAGGTGGCGCCGGAAATGCCGTTCGTGCGCAGGAGAGGCCAGATCAGGAGGAGAGCGATCGACATCAGCGTGACGCTGCCGATTGCCGCAATGGCCGTTGCATCGGCCTCCATCCCGGTGAAGTCCGCTTTCGCCAATGTCGAAAAGAGAAGTGAGGGAAAGAGAAAATAGTAGCCGAACTGCTCGAGTCCTACCCAGAGCCCCTGATCGACGAGCCTCGAACGGCGAAGCCAGACGCCAAGCAACACGAGCAGGAAGACGGGAAGGATGCTTTCGAAAATGGCGGTCATGACGGCTCATGCAGAGGGAGGTGCTAGGCTCTGGGGCGGAGGCGAGAAGGTCTCGCACTCACGCTAGGCTTTTAGAACCGACGGGCGACGGGCCGCAAGCCGCCTTTGCTTGTGAATATTAACCTTAATGAATAGTTTACGTTGCGCTAGGCTGGCTATGACAGAGATACTGACGTCAGTTCAATGAAGTGTGGAACGGAGCGGTTCGGTGAGAACTGGCTTGATGATCGTCATGATGATGTTTTTCGCCGGAGTGGCGCTCGACATAGCGACGCTCGCTGTCGGCCTGGTCGGTTTTGCCCTCGCCGACCGCGCCGTCTACCCGCTGCTGTGCGGTTGGGCCGAAGGGAGAGGCGCGTGAAGTGGCTTTTGGTCTTCTGGGGCGGCCCGGTGATGCTGCTGACCGGCTGGTATTCGCTCTCCTATTATGACATGAGCTTCGGCATCTTCATGCTGACGCGCGAGGCGCACGACCTGGTCTTCCGCCTCTACGGCCATGTTCTCGGAATTCCGCCGGAAAGCATTCCGCCGCTGGTTGCACGGGCGATGGTCCTCGACACCATCGTCCTCTTCGGCCTCGTTGCGCTGCGGAAACATCGGCAAATTACGTCCTGGTACCGCGCGCGGTTCGGAGGCGCGAAATCTCAATCGACAGACGTGTCGCGCCTGCCGAGGGACGCCAATCTGTCGAGCGCTCCCTGAAGGATGAAGGAGGCGGCAGCCGAGTCGATGCGCTCGGCGCGTTTCCTGCGCGAAACGTCCATTTCGATCAGCACCCGCTCGGCCGCGACCGTCGAAAGCCGTTCGTCCCAAAGCACGAAGGGGATATCCGTCTTCTCGCCCATGTTGCGCACGAAGGCCCGCGTCGCCTGGCAGCGCGGCCCTTCCGTCCCGTCCATGTTGACCGGCAGGCCGATGACGAAGGCGGCGATCCGTTCCTTTGTGGCAGCATCGAGCAGCGCCTGCGCGTCGACGCCGAACTTGACGCGGCGAATGACCTCGCGCGGCGTTGCAAAGCGCCGTCCGAGATCGGATACCGACAGTCCGATCGTCTTGGTGCCGAGGTCCAGACCCGCGATCGCCTGATGCGGCGGCAGCCGCGCGGCGAGTTCTTCGATGGTGATAATTGCCATGAGGTTGCCGATTCGATCTTTCCAGTTCGCTGCTGCGATCCATATGCTCGTCTGTCAGATAAATCGATCACCTTTATGGTTTGCTTCGAAGCCGCCATGATTTGAGGGAGAACGTCATGAACATCAAATGGCTGGGCCATTCCGCCTTTCATATCGAGACCGCGAAGGCGAAGATCCTGATCGATCCGTTCTTCACCGGCAATCCGGCGTTCCGCGCCAGCGAACGCATGGCCGCGACCGTTGGCCTGACGCATATCCTTCTGACGCACGGCCATGGCGATCATGTCGGCGACACGGTGGCGATCGCCAAGGAGACCGGCGCCACCGTCGTCGCCAACTTCGACCTGTGCATGTGGCTCGGACATCGTGGCATCTCGAATATGGAGCCCGGCAATACCGGCGGAACGATCAAGCTCGGTGCGTTCTCGGCCACCTTCGTCAACGCCCTACATTCCTCGGCTCAGATCACCGAGGACGGCGTTTCCCATTGCCTCGGCAATGCCAACGGCCTCGTCCTGCATTTCGATGAGGAGCCGACGCTCTATCACATGGGTGACACCGACATCTTTTCCGACATGGCGCTTGTCCAAGAACTGCACGAGCCGGATATCGGCATCGTGCCGATCGGCGACCGCTTCACCATGGGCGGTGCCGTGGCGGCGCTCGCCTGCCAGCGCTATTTCAAGTTCAATACAGCGATCCCTTGCCATTACGGATCATTCCCCATCATCGACCAGACGCCGGAAACCTTTGTCGCCGGCATGGACGGCGCCTCGACGCTGGTCGCGACACCCGAGGTCGGCGGCGTCGTCACCCTTTAAGGAAGAGCGGCGCCCCGCCGCAGAAGCGGGTCGGCGATATTCACGAGTTGCACGTTGTGCAACTCGTCTTTATAGCGGGGGAAATCTTGAGATACCGGAGACGATCATGTCCGTAGACCTAGCCACCGTGAAGCGTGTCGCGCGCCTTGCCCGCATCGCCGTCAGCGAGGAGGAAGCCGAACGGATGACCGGCGAGCTCAACGGTATCCTCGGCTTCGTCGAACAGCTTTCCGAGGTCAACGTCGATGGTGTCGAGCCGATGACATCGGTGATGCCGATGGAAATGAAGAAGCGGTCAGATACCGTCGCGGATGGCGACAAGGCGGCCGATGTCGTTGCCAATGCGCCGAATTCGGACCGTGACTTCTTCGTCGTCCCGAAGGTGGTCGAGTAAGACCCGCTTCCGCCGTCCGCGTCCAGATTCCGAAAGTTCGATTGCACCATGACCGACCTCACCCGCCTCACGATCGCAGAAGCCCGCGCCAAGCTTGCCGCCAAGGAAATTACCGCCCTCGAATTGACCGATGCCTATATCGCGGCGATCGAGGCAGCTAATGAGGCGATCAACGCCTATGTCACCGTGACGCCGGAAAAGGCGCGCGAGATGGCCAAGGCTTCCGACGCCCGTATCGCCGCCGGAAATGCCGGCGCGCTGGAGGGCATCCCGCTCGGCATCAAGGACCTTTTCGGCACCGAAGGCGTCCATACCCAGGCCTGCAGCCATATCCTCGACGGCTTCAAGCCGCGCTACGAGTCGACCGTCACCCAGAACCTCTGGAACGACGGCGCCGTGATGCTCGGCAAGCTGAACATGGACGAATTCGCCATGGGCTCTTCCAACGAGACATCGTATTACGGCCCGGTCAAGAACCCATGGCGCGCCAAGGGCTCGAACATGGATCTCGTGCCTGGCGGCTCCTCCGGTGGCTCTGCGGCTGCCGTCGCGGCCTATCTCTGCGCCGGCGCCACGGCCACCGATACCGGCGGTTCCATTCGTCAGCCGGCCGCCTTCACCGGCACTGTCGGCATCAAGCCGACCTATGGCCGCTGCTCGCGCTGGGGCATCGTCGCCTTCGCCTCCTCGCTCGACCAGGCCGGTCCGATCGCCCGCGACGTGCGCGACGCGGCAATCCTGTTGAAGTCGATGGCCAGCGTCGATTCCAAGGATACGACCTCCGTCGACATTCCGGTTCCGGACTACGAGGCGTCGCTCGGCCAGTCGATCAAGGGCATGAAAATCGGCATTCCGAAGGAATATCGCGTCGACGGCATGCCGGAGGAGATCGAGGCGCTCTGGCAGCAGGGTATTGCCTGGCTGAAGGAAGCCGGCGCCGAGATCGTCGACATTACCCTGCCGCATACGAAATACGCGCTGCCAGCCTATTACATCGTCGCGCCGGCCGAAGCGTCGTCCAACCTCGCGCGCTACGACGGGGTGCGCTACGGCCTGCGTGTCGACGGCAAGGACATTGTCGACATGTATGAGAAGACCCGCGCCGCCGGTTTCGGCCGCGAGGTCAAGCGCCGCATCATGATCGGCACCTATGTGCTTTCGGCTGGCTATTACGATGCCTATTACCTGCGTGCCCAGAAGGTCCGCACCCTGATCAAGCGCGACTTCGAGCTTGCTTTCCAGGCAGGTGTCGATGCGATCCTCACGCCGGCCACGCCGTCTTCGGCCTTCGGTATAGCCGACGAGGACCTCGCATCCGATCCGGTCAAGATGTACCTGAACGACATCTTCACCGTGACGGTGAACATGGCCGGACTTCCGGGAATTGCCGTGCCGGGCGGGCTCGACCACAAGGGCCTGCCGCTCGGCCTGCAGTTGATCGGCAAGCCTTTCGACGAAGAGACGCTGTTCAAGACGGCCCATGTTATCGAACAGGCCGCCGGCCGCTTCGCTCCTTCCAGGTGGTGGTAAACGGGGTCGCCGCCTGATCCCCGGCTATGGTCAAGCGGCGACAGAAGTGATGTAGTGCAGGCGGAAAGGGGCTCCGCTTCATGCTCGTCATTCGCCACGCTCGCCAGAACGAGATCGGTCCGCTTGCGGCGATCGGGCTCAGGGCCTGGGCCAAGGCTATCGCAGGGCTCGCCGATGTCGCCGGAATGCAGGGCGCGGCGGAGCGCGCCTTTATCGATTTCCTGACGGAGCACTGGCTTTCCGTTCTTCTGATCGAGGAGGAAAACCGCATCTGCGGCTGGGCAGCCCGCGAGGACCTCGACGGCTCTATCTCCGATCTCTGGATCGATCCCGGCGCACAGGGCAGGGGGCTCGGCCGGGCGCTGCTTGCCGAAATGGAGCAACGCATGGCGGCTGAAGGCTTTGATATCGCCAGCGCAAAGACACACGCGCAGAACGCTTCCGCGGTCGCCTTCTTCCAAAGCGCCGGCTACCAGGTGAAGTGGCTGTCGACCGCCTATTCACAAAAGCTCGACCGTGACATGGAATTCATCGGCCTTTCGAAACAACTCACAGGAGAAGCGTCGGAGCACTTGCGATAGTCCGCGTCGCAGGGAACGGCGATACCGGAGATATCCTCTCCGGTATCGGAGCACTTGGTCACGTACCCGCAGGTCACCGGTTGTTGAGTTCGGAGCGGACGAGACACAGGCCGCGCTCGGTGATGCGATAGGGCCTGCCGCCCGACGACTTGATCGCCCGCTTGCGTTTCAGCTTTCGGAAAAGCTCGAGATCGACGCCGGGATAGACCCAACCGTCACGAGTGAAGCAACGGATATCGGCGATTGCCTTGCCGTCGCGGGTAATTTCGATGCGGCCGCCCTGGGCCAAATGGTGAAGGATGCGCTGTTCGGCGCGCGAAATGTCCATGATTTGAGTGTTCCGGAATAGCGTTCTTCAGAACGCAGGAAAACGGACCGCCAATCGACAAGATGAGCGGGGTTCGCGTTTCCGGCCCATGCGCGCACTTCTGGTGAATGCGGGCAGGGCCCTTACCGGGACTCAAGCTGAAGGAACATAAAGACTCCGTTCGGACGCGAATTTTTAGAATGCAGCCGTACGAACGTCAAGGTTGCGCACGTTGGGGGTCGGGATCATTGCCAGCGTGCGCCGGGTCGCGGCTCGCCTCACAAGCCTTGCACCGCAGAACCAATTGCTCTACCGAGAAACCTCAAAATTCAGGCTTCAAAGAAGAGCATGAGATGAGCATCGTCGACGTCCGCACTCCCGATCCGAAACGCTTCATTCCCGGTGCCACCGGCGACTGGGAGGTTATCATCGGCATGGAGGTCCATGCCCAGGTGATGAGCAATTCGAAGCTGTTCTCCGGAGCGTCGACCGAGTTCGGCAATGCGCCGAACGCCAATGTCTCGCTGGTCGATGCGGCGATGCCGGGCATGCTTCCCGTCATCAACGAGGAATGTGTCAAGCAGGCCGTCCGCACCGGCCTCGGTCTGAAAGCCCAGATCAACCATCGCTCGATCTTCGACCGGAAGAACTATTTCTATCCGGACCTGCCGCAGGGCTACCAGATTTCGCAGTACAAGGATCCGATCGTCGGCGAAGGCAAGATCGTCATTTCGATCGGGCCGGACCGCCAGGGCCAGTTCGAGGATGTCGAGATCGGCATTGAGCGCCTGCACCTGGAACAGGATGCCGGCAAGTCGATGCATGACCAGCACCCCTCCATGTCCTATGTCGATCTCAACCGCTCGGGCGTGGCGCTCATGGAGATCGTCTCCAAGCCGGACCTGCGCTCGTCGGACGAGGCAAAAGCGTACCTCACCAAGCTGCGCTCGATCCTGCGCTATCTCGGCACCTGCGACGGCAACATGGACGAGGGCTCGATGCGGGCCGACGTCAACGTCTCGGTGCGCCGTCCGGGCGAGCCCTTCGGCACGCGCTGCGAGATCAAGAACGTCAATTCGATCCGCTTCGTCGGCCAGGCGATCGAATACGAGGCCCGCCGCCAGATCGCGATTCTCGAGGATGGCGGCACGATCGATCAGGAGACCCGGCTCTTCGACCCGAACAAGGGCGAGACACGCTCGATGCGCTCCAAGGAAGATGCGCACGACTACCGCTACTTCCCCGATCCGGACCTGCTGCCGCTCGAGTTCGACGACGCCTTTGTAGAGGCGCTCAAAGCCGATCTTCCGGAACTGCCGGACGACAAGAAGGAACGCTTCGTCCGCGATCTCGGGCTGTCGGTCTATGACGCCTCCGTGCTTGTTTCGGAAAAGGCGATTGCCGATTATTTCGAGGCGGTCGCCGAGGGGCGCGACGGCAAGATTGCCGCGAACTGGGTAATCAACGACCTGCTGGGTGCGTTGAACAAAGCCGGCAAAGCCATTGAAGAGACTCCGGTTTCGCCGGCCCAGCTCGGCGGCATCATCGACCTCATCAAGGCGGAGACGATCTCCGGCAAGCTCGCCAAGGATCTCTTCGAAATCCTGTGGAACGAAGGCGGCGACCCGGCGGAAATCGTCGAGAGCCGCGGCATGAAGCAGGTCACCGACACCGGGGCGATCGAGAAGGCCGTCGATGAGATCATCGCCGCCAACCCGGATCAGGTGGAGAAGGCCAAGGCAAAACCGTCGCTTGCCGGCTGGTTCGTCGGCCAGGTGATGAAGGCGACCGGGGGCAAGGCGAACCCGCAGGCGGTGCAGGCTCTCGTCAGGTCCAAGCTCGGCATCGAAGAGTGACGAAGTTCTTCGTCCGCACGGCAAGCGAGCGCGACCTAGAAAAGGTACGCGCTCTGCTCACCGAGACCTGGCATGCGACCTATGACAGCCTTTATGGCGTCGACAAGGTCGACGAACTGACGGCCAGGTGGCATTCCATAGAGGCTCTCAGAGCTCGGCTGCAGCGCAAGAGTGCCGAATTCGTCGTCGCGGACAATGGCGGCGAGATCGCCGGCATGGGCTTTGCGGCCATGTCGGAGACACTCCCGAAGACCGTCATCCTTCATCAGCTCTACGTCTTGCCGAAATACCAACGGCAGGGGATCGGCCGCGACATGTTCGCCGAACTCGAAACCTGCTTTCCGGATGCAGAGCGCATGCGGCTTGAGGTCGAGCCGGAAAATCTGCATGCGCTCGCCCTTTATCGGGCGCACGGGTTTTCGGAAGTTGACAGGACCTCCAATTGCGGGGAGGACGGTTCCGGCATCCCGGCGCTTGTTCTTGAGAAACGTCTTCCTTGATCTGTACATCTGATGCTGGGACTCCTCACACGCTGTCACAATAGCTTCGCCTCGGGGTGGTTGATGCGACAACTCAGATATCTGCACGCTGGGGCATCACAGTAATGGAAATAGAGATCCGCAAAGCCGAGCGCGAAGACTTGCCAGCCATAATCGGACTTTTCGCGGATGATCTTCTTGGCGGTCACGGCGACACGACCGAACCTGAAGCCTTTGGCGCGTATCTGTCCGCCTTCGAGAAGATCACCGCCTCGGCGCATCAGACGCTCTACGTCGCCTGCATAGGCGACGAAGTCGTCGGTACTTTCCAGACGGCAGTTTCGACGTCGCTTCCCGGGCGCGGCAGTTCCAGCCTGGTGATCGAAGCCGTGCAGACGAGGGAGGACATGCGCGGCCGTGGCATCGGGGCGCGGATGATCCGCCACGCGATTGCCGAAGCGCGGGAAAGGGGTGCGGCGAAAGTGCGGCTCACCTCCAATGCGGCGCGGGTCGACGCGCATCGCTTCTACGAACGCCTCGGTTTCGAACGCAGTCATTTCGGCTTCAAGACGCAGGTGAAATGACCGCCGGTCCGGTTGAACCACTGGACAAGGCATGAGGGGCGCGGCATAAGCGGGTGCGAGATTTTTATATCCGGCTGGCTCCCATCGGTCGGTAAAGGACGATGCCCATGAAGCTCCTGCTGCAGATATTCACCTGGTGGAACGGACAGACGATCGGTACGCGCTTTCACACCTGGCGCCATGGCCAGCGTGTCGGCGAAGACGAATTCGGCAACGTCTACTACCAGGGCGGCAAGGATTCCGAGGGCCGCACGCGGCGCTGGGTGATCTACAACGGCCCTGCCGAGGCCTCCGCCATTCCTGCCGGTTGGCACGGGTGGATGCATCACCGCACCGATATTTCTCCCGCCGACGAAAAATACGTCGCGCGCGAATGGCAGCAGTCGCATCGCTCGAACCCGACCGGCACGCCCAATGCCTACCGCCCGAAAGGTTCGCTGGCCAATGCAGGCCTGCGCCCGCGCGTGACCGGCGACTACGACGCGTGGACGCCGCGCTCCTGATAGGTGCTGACGAAGGCGGTCCGACCCGCCGCTCCGGTCTCAACTTATGGATCGATCATGGCGCAGCCACATTTCGGGTTTAGCGCCTGAAGGGCTATCCAGAACAAACAGCATCGCAGGGGATTGGCGGGAATGGCAGGTTTCTGTCTGCGGAATTTGATGGGCCGGACGGCCCGGCATACGGGCCTTGCGTTTCTCCTGGCTCTGCCTTTGATTTCCACCGTCGAGCCGGCACGTGCGACGCGCCTCTCCAACGCCGTCGCCGTCTTTTCCGGTATCGACAAGATCACCGGCCGCATCACCACCTTCGACGTCTATATCGGCGAGACGGTTCAGTTTGGCGCCCTGCAGGTGACCCCGCACGTCTGCTACAGCCGCGACGAGACTGAGGCGCCGAAGACCACCACCTTCGTGGATGTCGACGAGATCACGCTCGACCGCAAGATCCGCCGCATCTTCACCGGCTGGATGTTCGCCGACAGTCCCGGCCTCAACGCGGTCGAGCATCCCGTCTATGATGTCTGGCTGCAGTCCTGCAAGCCGACCTCCGACGTTCCGCCCCCGGATACGGCGGCGAAGCAATAGGCCGCCGTCCCGCACAGGCAGAGGACAGAGCAGGTCAATGTGCGACTGAAAAGCCGCAGGAGGCTGCAGGCGGGCATCCCGACTAAAATTCAAGATTCGGCGAGGCGATCGCCCTGGCAAGCAACAGGTCATACTCGGCCTTCGGCACGTCGACAGCGCCGAAGGCTTTCAGGTGCTCCGTCGTAAACTGCGTATCGAGGAGCTGGAAGTGCCGGGCACGAAGCCGCTCGACGAGATGGACCAGACAGATCTTCGAGGCATCGGTGCGCAGCGAAAACATGCTCTCGCCGAAGAAGGCTGCCCCGAGAGAGACGCCGTAGAGGCCGCCGACGAGCCTGTCGTCCTCCCAGGCCTCGACGCTGTGCGCATAGCCCATGTGATGCAATGCCGCGTAGAGCGAGCGGATCTTGCCATTGATCCAGGTGGTCGGACGACCGGGTGCGGGCTTCGCGCATCCCTCGACAACCGCTTCGAAGGCTGTATCGAAGCGGATCTCGAAAGGACGCTTGCGAATTCTCTTGGCTAGGCTGTGGGAGACGTGAAATCGATCCAACGGGATGACGCCGCGGATTTCCGGCTCGACCCAGAAGAGCTCCGGATCGTCGGCCGAGTCAGCCATCGGAAAGAGACCGATGGAATAGGCGCGCAACAACATGTCCGGGGTGATTTCCGGTTGTTTGCTGCGCGATCCTTTCAATCTCTTACCCTATGCGGACGTTGCGGCCAGATGGTGCTCCAGCCAGTGGATATCGTAATCACCATTGGCGATATCCTGATTGTTTATCAGTTCCTGGAAAAGCGGCAACGTCGTCTTGATGCCATCGATGACAAACTCGTCGAGCACACGGCGCAGCCGCATCATGCATTCGACGCGCGTCCGCCCGTGGACAATCAGCTTGCCAATCAGGCTGTCATAATAGGGGGGAATCCGATAGCCCTGATAGGCGCCGCTATCGACGCGCACGCCGAGGCCGCCGGGCGCGTGGAAATGCGTGATCGTGCCCGGGGAGGGCACGAAAGTGCGCGGATCCTCGGCATTGATGCGGCATTCGATGGCATGACCGGAGAAGACGACGTCTTCCTGCTTGACCGATAGGCCACCGCCCGATGCTACGCGGATCTGCTCGTGCACCAGGTCGATGCCGGTGATAGCTTCGGTGATCGGATGCTCGACCTGCAGGCGCGTGTTCATTTCGATGAAATAGAACTCGCCCTCCTCGTAGAGGAACTCGATCGTGCCGGCGCCGCGATACTTCATCTTCTTCATCGCGTCGGCGCAGACCTGACCGATCTTCATGCGCTGCTCGACGTTGAGAGCCGGGGAATTCGCTTCCTCCCAGACCTTCTGGTGGCGGCGCTGCAGCGAGCAGTCGCGTTCGCCGAGATGGATGGCATTGCCTTCGCCGTCGCCGACGATCTGGATTTCGATATGACGCGGCTTTCCGAGAAATTTCTCCATATAGACCGCGTCGTTGCCGAAGGCGGCCGCCGCCTCGGTGCGTGCCGTCGCGACGGCATGCTCGAGATCCTCTTCCGTTCTGGCGACCTTCATGCCGCGCCCGCCGCCGCCGGCCGTCGCTTTGATCAGGACTGGGAAGCCGATCTCGCGGGCAATCTTAAGAGCGTTCTCGGGCTTCACTTCGCCGTCGGAGCCGGGAACGACCGGAATGCCGAGCTCCTCCGCGGTCTTCTTGGCGGTGATCTTGTCGCCCATCAGACGGATGTGCTCGGCCGTCGGGCCGATGAAGGTGATGCCGTGCGCCTCGAGGATATCGGCGAACTTGGCGTTTTCCGAAAGGAAGCCGTAACCCGGATGCACCGCATCAGCGCCGGTGATCTCACAGGCAGCGACGATCTGATGGATGTTCAGATAGCTTTCGCGGGATGGCGGCGGACCGATGCAGACGCTCTCGTCGGCCAACCGGACATGCATGGCGTCGCTGTCTGCGGTCGAATGCACGGCCACGGTGGCGATGCCGAGTTCCTTGCAGGCGCGCAGCACGCGCAGAGCGATTTCACCGCGATTGGCAATGAGGATTTTCGAGATCATCGCCATCGTGCCTTATTCGATCACGATCAGAGGTTCGCCATATTCGACCGGAGCGGCGTCTTGCACGAGAATTTCCGTCACCTTGCCGGAGCGGGGAGCCGGGATCTGGTTCATCGTCTTCATGGCCTCGATGATCAGAATCGTCTGGCCTTCCTTGACCGTCGCGCCGACCTCGATGAACGGGCGGGCGCCCGGGGCCGGGGAGAGATAAGCCGTGCCGACCATCGGCGCCGTCACCGCGTTTTTCGTATTGTGGCCACCTTCGAGAGCCGCGGCGGGCGCGGCGACCGGCGCAGGTGCCGCGGACATTGCCGGATGCATCTGGTAGGCGGGCATTGCGTGCATGGGCATCGCAACAGGCGTGCCGTTCCGCGAAACGCGGATGCGCAGATCGTCCTGTTCCACTTCGATCTCGGTCAGGTCGGTATCCTTGAGGATATTGGCGAGATCGCGGATCAGCGCCTGATCGATACCCGGTTTCTTGTCAGCCATGGGATGTGAGCCTCGTGTACTTCTTATTTCGACGTGTTTGTCAGGTTCTTTAGCGCATGCAGCGCCAGAATGTAACTCTGCGCGCCGAAGCCGCAGATCACGCCCTTGACGGCCGGCGCAATCATCGACTTGTGGCGGAATTCCTCGCGCGCATGGATGTTGGAAAGATGCAGTTCCACGACCGGAACCGCGATCGCGCGAATGGCATCGTGCATGGCAATCGACGTGTGCCCATAGGCGGCCGGATTGATCGCCACGCCGGCGGCCTTTTCGCCCGCCTCGTGCAGCCAGTCGACCAGCACGCCTTCGATGTTCGATTGGCGGAAATCGACGTCGAAGCCCATGAGCTTCCCCTCCGCTTTGCACATCGCCTCGATATCGGCCAAGGTCTGGCCGCCGTAGATGCCCGGTTCGCGCTTGCCGAGGGCATTCAGGTTTGGGCCATTCAGCACAAAAATCGTCGAGGACATAAGGGATTCCGGTCTGGTGATGGGAGGTTACCTATAGACCGATGGTTCCGTGAGGGAAAGCCCCCCGGGTACCCAGGGGATTTGTCCACAAGTCATAGGCTGAATTGAGGGAACCGGCTGTGACGCGTTCCGTGTCGCTGCTCGGTCAGCAGGCCGTTTTGCCGCATTCACGCAGATTGGCGACCTTGCCGGTGAGCTCGGCGGCGCCGACGGCGCCGTAAACCGCCTCGTTGCCGATCACATAGGATGGCGTGCCGGTGATGCCGAGATCATTGGCGAGCATATAGGCTTCGCGCATCGAGGCGTCATTCGGGTCGTCTTCCATTTTGGCGCGCAGTTGCTCTTCGGTCACCCCCAGCTTGGCAGCAACGGCGATCGCCGTTTCCTCCGTGGCCCGCTCTTCGGCGCCAAGCAGCGCGCGGTGGAAATCACCGTATTTCTCCGGTGCGAGCACGCGGAACGCGGCGCTGACCTTGTGAGCGGCGAGCGAATCGGGGCCGAGGATGGGGAGCTCCTTCAGCACGAAGCGCACGTTCTTGTCCTTGGCGAGGATCTCATCCATGTCGGAGAGTGCCCGCTTGCAATAGCCGCAATTGTAGTCGAAGAACTCGACGATGGTGATGTCGCCCTTGGGATTGCCGAGGGTCGTGTCGTAGGCGGAATTGAAGATCGCCTTCTTGTTGTTGGCGATCGCGGCTTGGGACACTTCCTGCTGCTTGGCGCGCTGTTTGGCAGACAGCGCTTCCTGTACTTCCAGCATGATCTCCGGATTGGCGAGGAGATACTCCTTGATGTAGGCGCCGATCTCTTCCTTTTGCTTTGCGTCGAGCGCCGCCGCGGACTGGGGCAGGGCGATGCCGCCTGCGAGCGCAATCAGCGCTCCGGCGGCGATCATCTTCTTCTTGAGCGTCATCATTCCCTCGTTGTCTTCTCGTACCTGTCTGTCGCCCATTTCGGACTGCCGCGTCAACGCATCTTCGAAGGCAACGACAATAGCTAGCCTGCCGTCGATGCGAGCATAGGGTGCGCGGGCGCGAAACGAAACGGCAAAATCGGCCGAATTGCGGCGCTCCCATACTTGTGAAGGGTGAAACGATCGGGCAAAGGGGCGGGATGCCAGCCAACTTATGAGGATCAGCCATTGGCACAGATTTCGAAACGCAGCGCGGTCGAACCGTTTCATGCCATGGATGTACTGGCGGAAGCGACGCGTCGCCGCGATGCCGGCTATCCTGTCATATCTATGGCAGTCGGCCAGCCCGCCCATCCCGCGCCGAAGGCGGCGCTCGAGGCGGCGCGGCGGGCGTTGGAGCACGGTCGTCTCGGCTATACGGACGCCCTCGGCACGCTCTCCCTGAAGCGGGCGATCGCCGCCCACTATCAGAGCCGTCACGGGGTCACGCTTGATCCGCAACGGATCGCGATTACCACTGGCTCCTCGGCGGGCTTCAATCTGGCCTTCCTGGCTCTCTTCGATCCGGGCGACTGCGTCGCCATCGCCCGTCCCGGCTATCCCGCCTATCGCAACATCATGGCCGCACTCGGCCTGAGTGTGGTCGAGATCGAAGCGAATGCCGAAACCGGCTTCACGCTCACGCCGGAAAGCCTGGAGCGGGCCGCGGCGCAGGCCGGCAAGCCGCTGAAGGGGGTGCTCCTCGCCAGTCCGGCAAACCCGACCGGCACGGTCACGGGCAAGGCGCGCC
Organism: Sinorhizobium sp. BJ1; assembly: GCF_002531555.1. Taxonomy (NCBI): domain Bacteria; kingdom Pseudomonadati; phylum Pseudomonadota; class Alphaproteobacteria; order Hyphomicrobiales; family Rhizobiaceae; genus Sinorhizobium; species Sinorhizobium sp. BJ1. The sequence continues at coordinate 55,540 of NZ_NWTH01000028.1, read as the reverse complement.
TGAAGGCGCTCGCCGACTATTGCCGAACACAATCGATCGCCTTCATCTCCGACGAGATCTATCACGGGCTGACCTTCGCCGGCGAAGAGACCTCGGCGCTGCAGATCGCCGATGACGCGGTCATCATCAACTCTTTCTCGAAATATTATTGCATGACCGGCTGGCGCATCGGCTGGATGGTGCTGCCGGAAGCCCAGATCCGGGTCTTCGAGAGAATCGCCCAGAGCCTCTACATCTCGCCCCCGGAGCTTTCGCAGATTGCCGCCGAAGCGGCGCTCGGAGCGCATGAAGAACTGGACGGTTACAAGCGATCCTATGCCGCAAACCGCGATCTCCTGCTGAAGCGCCTTCCCGAAATCGGTTTTTCGATCGCATCGCCCATGGATGGCGCCTTCTATGCCTATGTGGACGCCCGCCGGTTCACCAATGACAGCATGGCATTTGCCCGTCGCATGCTGGCCGAGATCAACGTCGCCGCCACACCAGGCTTCGATTTCGATCCGCTCGAGGGGCACCGCACCATGCGCTTTTCCTACGCGGGTTCGGCCGCCGACATGGCCGAAGCGATGGACCGCATTGCAGGCTGGTTGAAATAGCCGGCCTCCTGCGCTGCTCGGCCGATAGTCGCAATAAAAAAGCCCGGAGCGATCCGGGCTTTCTTGTTGGTAAGCTCATGGTTCCTTTAGAAAAAGCCGCGGCGCTGCCACCAGCCGCCCTTTTTCGGCTTGGCCGGCTCTTCTTCGGCTTCGCCCTTGGCGACGTTCGAGGTCACGACGGGCTCTGAGGCAATCGTCGTCAGATCGCGGTTCGCGCGTGCGGGCTTGGCGCCTTCCAGGTCCGCGGCCGCTTCTTCCACCGCAGCAGGGACGGGTTCGTTCGGCTGCGCTTCGATAGCCTGTTCGGCGGCTGTGTCGGCATTTTCCGCCGGTGCCTCGGCCACGACGGCCTTCTTGCGGCTGCGCTTCGGCTTTGCCGGCTTTGCTTCCTCTGCCGGGGGCTCTGCGACGACAGGCGCGGCATCCACGACCTGTTCGATGGCCGCGGCGGCAGCAACATCCGCATCCTCCGCCTCCGCCGCTTCCTCGGCATCAGCCGGTTCTTCACCGGATTCCGCCGCAAGAGCGGATTCGCCCTCGGCTTCCGACAGCTCCGGCCGGTTGCGGCGGCCGCCCCGCTTGCCGCGACGGCGGCGCTTGCGCTTCTGGTCGCCGTCTGCCGTTAGAGCATCCTGGGCTTCGCCTTCGTCCTCGGCATCGTCGGCTTCGTCAACTGCGCCATCGTCCATGTCTCCGGCTTCGGCGGCGGCCGATTCCGGCGTTTGGCCTGCGCCCTTGCCGCGGCGGCGGCGGCGGCGCTTGCGCTTGCGGCCATTCTGGTCGTCGGACTGCTGTGCCTTCGGCTGCTCCCGGCGTTCGGCGGTGATCTCTTCCGCTTCTTCTTCGTCCAGATCTTCCTCGATGACGACGTCTTCTTCGTCTTCCGGTTCAGGCGCGAAATGCAGGATCTGCTCGATCTTCACCGGATTTTCGACCGGTTCGCCCCGGTCGATCGCGAAGTGCTGCGCGCCCACATGGGCATCGGCTTCGATAATGATGGAGACGCCGAAGCGCCGTTCATAGTCGGTGATCGTGCCGCGCTTCTGATTGAGCAGGTAAAGCGCGATTTCCGGGATCGTGCGGACGGTGATGTCGTGCGTGGTGTTCTTGAGCAGATACTCCTCGATACCGCGCAGGACATGCAGCGCGACGGACGACTGCGAGCGGACATGGCCCGTGCCGTTGCAATGCGGGCAGGACTGCATCGTGCTTTCGAGCACCGAAGCGCGAATGCGCTGGCGCGACATTTCAAGCAGACCGAAATGCGAGATGCGGCCGACCTGGATACGCGCCCGGTCGTTCTTCAGGCAATCCTTGAGCTTCTTCTCGACGGCGCGGTTGTTGCGCTTTTCTTCCATGTCGATGAAGTCGATGACGACAAGCCCGGCGAGGTCGCGAAGACGCAGCTGCCGCGCAACCTCCTCGGCCGCCTCCAGATTGGTCTGAAGCGCGGTGTCCTCGATCGAATGCTCGCGGGTGGAGCGCCCGGAGTTCACGTCGATCGAAACTAGCGCTTCGGTCTGGTTCATGATGATGTAGCCGCCCGACTTCAGCGTCACCTGCGGTTGCAGCATGCGATCGAGCTGGGCTTCGATGCCGGATCGCGAGAAGATCGGATGCACGTCGCGATAGGGCTGCACGACCTTCGCGTGGCTCGGCATCAGCATCTTCATGAAGCTCTTGGCTTCCTTGTATCCCTCTTCACCGGAAACGATGATCTCGCTGATGTCTTTGTTGTAGAGATCGCGGATCGAGCGCTTGATCAGGCTGCCTTCCTCGTAGACGAGGCAGGGGGCGGTCGAATTCAGTGTCAGCGTGCGGACGTTCTCCCACAGGCGCATCAGATATTCGAAGTCGCGCTTGACCTCGACCTTCGTGCGGTTCGCGCCGGCCGTGCGCAGGATCACGCCCATGCCCTGCGGCACGTCGAGCCCGCGGGCGATTTCCTTCAGGCGCTTGCGATCCTGCAGGTTGGTGATCTTGCGGGAGATGCCACCGCCACGCGCCGTGTTCGGCATCAGCACCGAATAGCGGCCGGCAAGTGAAAGATAAGTGGTGAGCGCTGCGCCCTTGTTGCCGCGTTCTTCCTTGGCAACCTGAACAAGAAGGATCTGCCGACGCTTGATCACTTCCTGGATGCGATACTGCTTGCGCGGCTTGCGGGCGTGGCGGTCCGGAACTTCTTCCATCGCGTCTTCGGCACCGACGGACTCGATGATTTCCTTCTCGCCGTCATGGCCGTCGTCATCGTCATCATCATCGTCGTCGCGGCGACGGCGCGCATCGACGTCCTCGGAAATCGAGTCGACATCGACCATCGCGGCCATTTCACCGCTGCTGCCCTCTTCGCTGGCTTCGGCGTCGCCCGGAGCTTCTTCCTTCTGCTCGCTGGCCTTGGCTTTCGGCCGGCGCGTGCGCTTCGGCTTGGCCTTGGGCTTCTCCGCCTCGACTTCCGTTGCCTCTTCCGGCGTCTCGGTTGCAGTCTCGGCGGCCTCGGCCGGAACCTCGTCCTTTGTCGGCGCCGCGGCATGATCGTTTGCGGTTTCGACCGGCTCGATGTCGTCCTCGCGGCGGGCGTCCTCGGCTTCGGCCTTCAACAGGGCCTGACGATCGGCGAGGGGGATCTGGTAGTAGTCGGGGTGAATTTCGGCGAAGGCCAGAAAGCCGTGGCGATTGCCGCCGTAATCCACGAAGGCCGCCTGGAGCGACGGCTCCACTCTGGTCACCTTGGCCAGATAAATATTGCCGCGGATTTGCTTCTTATGTTCCGATTCGAAATCGAATTCTTCTATGCGGTTCCCGCGAACGACAACGACGCGCGTCTCCTCTGAGTGAGACGCATCGATAAGCATTTTCTCTGCCATCTAAGTTCTGCTCCTCGGCGCAGAGCAACGGCAGACAGAGGCACTTCGCGTTGAAGGCTGTCGAACACGTCGGAAACTGCGCCGGATGTGAAAGGTCCTGTTTGGCGCAGGTGATGGTGCAGCAGCCAGACGGCGGCCGGAACGATTCCGTCCCGGGGCCTCTTTACTTCTGACCGATGCTGCTGAGTCACATCAAAGACCAAACAAGAATGCCAATGTCCTGGACCTCGAGGGGAGGCCCGATGAATACGCCCGCATGCGGGCAGTCGGTGAAAATCACCATCAAGAACTCCGGCCACCGCCGGAAATTGCGATCCAGTGTACGGGAGGAAATGCAGCGACGGCGGATGAATACCTGCGGCCGCGGAAGCTTGATACGGTTGCAACCGGCTGTTCCGGCTCGATCACTTCCCTGGCGCCAAGCTTCTCTAAAGCTCCGGCTGCCCGGCCGACGATTCTATCCCGTCAACACTTTCTCCTTGTGACGCTTTTATGTTTTCTATGTCACATTGGCAAGGGAAAAGCCTTTGACGCCACAATATTGATCGATTCGCTTGCCCGGGTGAAATCAGGTGTTCGATGAACCTTGCATCGGTTCGAACCGTGTCGCATTTGGTCGCTTTCGGTGGCCTTGCGTCAAGGTTTGGTTAACCATGACGGTTCATTGGTGGGCAGGTCATGGTCGCGGTTCCTGGGGGACTTGCGCCGGATTTCGAATGACAATGGGGGAGCCCGGGTGAAGCGTTCCGCAACAGAGCGGCATTGGCCGCAGGCGAAAAGGATGTCGCGCCGCGCCCGGTCCGTGGCCGCCGTCCTGTTTGCGGCGGTGGCCGTCCTGCTGCCCGTCGCGAGCTGGGCAGCCGATGGGAATGCGCCGTTATTGGCTTATGGGGCGCGAGTCGCCGGCGACGACGCGCGCACGCGCCTCGTGATCGAATTCGATCGCAACCCCGAATACTCCATTCATTACGTCGCAAATCCGGTTCGCGTCATCATCGACCTGCCGGAGACGTCCTTCGGCCTTAAGCCGGAGAGCTTGGAACCACGTGGTCTCTTCGATGCAATTCGCTATGGCGGCATGGGGGAAGGGGCGTCGCGGCTGGTACTATCCGCCAAAGGGCCGACGGAAGTGACCCATGCGGAAGTGAAGCCGGAGGAAGACGGCAAGGGCTTCCGCCTGGTCATCGATGCCGAGAGAATCGATCAGGCCCGCTTCGACAAGCTTCTGGGCGATCAGCAGTGGACGGGAACGGTGCGCGCCGCCAAGACCGACCGTCCGACCCTCGCGCCGGCAAAGGTTTCCGGAGCGTTCGTGATTGCCGTGGATGCAGGACACGGTGGCATCGACACCGGCGCCATCGGCACCGTCACCAAGACGGAGGAGAAGCACGTCACGCTCGACTTTGCACGGGATCTGGTGGCGACGCTCAATCGCGAGGCCGGCATCGAGGCCTTTCTGACGCGGGATGCCGACGAATTTCTGTCTTTGCCGCAGCGTGTCCAGATCGCCCGTCAGAAAAGCGCCAACCTGTTCATTTCGGTCCATGCCGATACGCTGAAGCAGAAGGACATTCGCGGCGCCACCGTCTACACGATCTCGGACAAGGCGTCCGACCATCTCGCGGCCGATCTCGCGGCGCGCGAAAACCTCTCCGATGAGATCGCCGGCATACCGCTGGAAAGCGAACCGGCGGAGGTTGCCGACATTCTCATCGATCTCACCCGCCGCGAAACTCAGGCCTTTTCGGTCAATCTGGCACGGAGCGTCGTCTCCTCCTTCGAAGGGCAGATCGGACTGATCAACAATCCCCACCGCCATGCCGGCTTCCGCGTCCTGCAGGCGCCGGACGTCCCTTCGATCTTGCTCGAACTCGGCTTCATGTCGAACAAGGAGGACGAGAAGCAATTGCTCGATCCGGTGTGGCGCAAGAAGGTCTCGGAACTGCTGGCCGTTGCCGTCCGACGCTACCGCCAGGCGGGGGTTGCGAACGGCGGATGAGCGGCTGCCTCCCCTACACAAGCGGGAAGTGATTTGTGTCGCCGGCGTAACAGCGATATGCTTTTCAGCGAGATGCGCACGGTATAACCGAAAACCAGCCCTATTTTACTCACAATCCGGGCCTTTTGGGGGAAGGGCATCCCGATTTGTTGGGAAACGATGTTGAAGCTTGAGTTTCCTCGCCATATGAGGGAACCGGCGAAGCGTGTGGCTTTCGTGCCAGGCGATTTCTGACGAAAGAGCTTGGCGCGGTCGCTTGGCTTTGGACAGTGGGTCTTTCGAATGGCGACCCGGCAATGGGACAATAAGGTACCGGTATCTGGCTGATGATCAGACTGATAGGATATTTTTTCGGGATTGGTGCGTTTCTGCTGCTCGGCGTCGCCGCGGCCGTTGCGATCTATCTCGGGGCGATCACCAAGGATTTGCCTGACTATGAGGTGCTGGCCAAATATGCGCCGCCGGTCACGACCCGCTTTCACGCCGGAAACGGGGCGCTGATCGCCGAATATGCGCGCGAGCGCCGCCTCTACCTGCCGATCCAGACCATACCGGATCGCGTCAAGGCGGCCTTCATCTCCGCCGAGGACAAGAACTTCTACCAGCATCCGGGCGTCGACGTGACCGGCCTCGTGCGTGCCATCGCCGTCAACATCCAGAATTATGGCTCGGGCCGCCGTCCGGTGGGTGCCTCGACGATCACCCAGCAGGTGGCGAAGAACTTCCTGCTCTCTGCCGATCAGACGATCGACCGCAAGATCAAGGAGGCGATCCTCTCCTTCCGCATCGAGCAGGCCTACAGCAAGGATCGAATTCTCGAACTCTATCTGAACGAGATCTTCTTCGGTCTTAATTCCTACGGCGTTGCTGGTGCGTCGCTTACCTACTTCGACAAGTCCGTGACGGAACTGACCGTCGCCGAGGCCGCCTATCTTGCGGCGCTTCCGAAGGGACCCGCCAACTATCACCCGTTCCGCAAGACCGAAGCGGCGATCGAACGCCGCAACTGGGTGATCGATCGCATGGTCGAAAACGGTTACGTGACCAAGCCGGATGGCGAGGAGGCGAAGAAACAGCCTCTCGGCGTGATGCCGCGCCGCGGCGGCGCCCATCTTTTCGCGTCCGACTACTTCGCCGAAGAGGTGCGTCGGCAGATCATCCAGAAATATGGCGACAATGCCCTTTACGAAGGTGGTCTCTCGGTGCGCACGTCGCTCGATCCGCACCTGCAGATCATTGCGCGCAAGGCGCTGCAACATGGGCTGTTGGGCTATGACGAGCGCCGCGGTTTTCACGGACCGGTCAAGACGATCGAAATCGGCGGCGACTGGGGCGAGCCTCTGAGCAAGATCCCGGTATTGAACGACGTGCCGGAATGGAAACTCGCCGTCGTGCTCGCCGTCGACAGCGAAGGGGCAGAAATCGGCATCCAGCCGGAGAAGGAAGCGTCCGGCAAGATCGTTGCGGAACGCGTCACCGGACGCATTTCCGCAGAGAACATGCAATGGGCCTATCGCGCCGCCGGCGGCCAGCGCAAGAGCGCGAAGTCCCCTGAAGGCGTCGTCGGCCCCGGCGATGTCGTCTATGTCGAGCCGCTCGATCAGCAGGGCCAGTACCGACTTCGCCAGCCGCCGAAGGTTCAGGGCGGCCTGGTGGCGATGGACCCGCATACGGGCCGCGTCCTGGCAATGGTCGGCGGCTTCTCCTATGGCCAGTCGGAGTTCAACCGCGCCACGCAGGCGATGCGCCAGCCCGGTTCCTCCTTCAAGCCCTTCGTCTATGCGGCAGCCCTCGACAGCGGCTACACCCCCGCCTCGGTCATTCTCGATGCGCCGATCGAGATCGTCGCCGGCGGTCAGGTGTGGCGGCCGGAGAATTACGGCGGCGGCTCCGCCGGTCCCTCGACGCTGCGCCTCGGCATCGAGAAGTCGCGCAACCTCATGACGGTGCGGCTTGCCAACGACATGGGCATGAACCTCGTCGCCGAATATGCCGAGCGCTTCGGCATCTACGACAAGATGCCGCCGCTTCTTTCAATGTCGCTCGGCTCCGGTGAGACGACCGTGCTGCGCATGGTTTCCGCCTACGCCGTCATCGCCAATGGCGGCAAGCAAATCAAACCGTCGCTGATCGACCGGATCCAAGACCGCTACGGCAAGACCATTTTCCGGCACGAGGACCGCACCTGCGACAATTGCAACGCGGACGATTGGACCGAGCAGGAAGAGCCGGTCTTGACCGACAACCGCCTGCAGGTGCTTGACCCGATGACGTCCTATCAGATCACCTCGATGATGGAGGGCGTCATCACCCGGGGTACGGCGGCGGGCAAGATCCAGCTTGATCGCCCGGTCGCCGGCAAAACCGGCACGACCAATGACGAAAAGGATGCCTGGTTCGTTGGCTATACGCCCGATCTCGTCGCCGGACTTTATCTCGGCTTCGACGATCCGGCACCGCTCGGCCGCGGTGCGACGGGCGGCAGCCTGTCGGCGCCGATCTTCAACGCCTTCATGCAGGAGGCTGTCAAGGGAACGCAGCCCGGCAAGTTCGTGGTGCCGGAAGGCATGAACCTGATCCCGGTCAACCGCAAGACCGGCATGGCGGCGGTCGAAGGCGAGCCGGACACGATCATCGAAGCCTTCAAGCCCGGGACCGGTCCGGCCGAAACCTTCTCGGTCATCGGCGATCTCGATGAATATGCGCCCCCGGAGGAGATCCTGAAGAACTCCCCGCAGGCCAATCAGGCGGTTACCTCCGGCTCCAACGGCCTCTTCTAAGCGCTCCCTCCAATACGATGCCCGTCGCCTTTACATTGGCGGCGGGCATCGCTATTTGACCCTCACATTTGTGAAGCCACACCAAGAAGCCACACAAGAAGCAGGAACATGCGCAGCGAAATCGAGAACATTGTCGACGAAATCAAGCAGGCCATAAGCCTGCTGAGGAGGCATCTTTGACTGGGACCAGGCGGTAAGACGACTGGACTGGTTGAACAACAAGGCGGAGGATCCGTCGCTCTGGAACGATGCCGCCGAGGCCCAGAAACTGATGCGCGAGCGCCAGCAGCTCGACGACAGCATCACCGGTCTGCGCCGTTTCGAGCGGCAGCTCAACGATAATATCGAGCTCATCGAACTCGGTGAAGAGGAAGGCGATTCGGCAATCGTCACCGAGGCCGAGGAAGCGCTCCGCGAGCTTCGCAACGAGGCTGCGAAGAAACAGGTCGAGGCCATGCTTTCGGGCGAGGCGGACCAGAATGACACCTATCTCGAAGTCCATTCGGGCGCCGGCGGCACCGAAAGCCAGGACTGGGCAAACATGCTGCTTCGCATGTATTCCCGCTGGGCCGAGCGCCAGGGCTACAAGGTGGAACTCCTGGAAATCCAGGACGGCGAAGAGGCCGGTATCAAGTCGGCGACGCTCCTCGTCAAGGGCCACAACGCCTATGGCTGGCTGAAGACGGAATCGGGCGTCCATCGGCTCGTCCGCATCTCGCCCTATGACAGCAACGCGCGCCGTCACACCTCGTTTTCGTCTATCTGGGTCTATCCGGTCGTCGACGATTCGATTCAGATCGACGTCAACGAAAGCGATTGCCGCATCGACACCTATCGTTCGTCGGGCGCCGGCGGCCAGCACGTCAACACCACCGACTCGGCGGTGCGCATCACGCATATGCCGAGCGGCATCGTCGTACAGTGCCAGCAGGAGCGTTCGCAGCACAAGAACCGCGCCAAGGCCTGGGACATGCTGCGGGCGCGGCTCTACGAAGCCGAGCTCAAGAAGCGCGAGGAAGCGGCCAATGCCGAAGCCGCTTCGAAGACCGAGATCGGCTGGGGTCATCAGATTCGCTCCTATGTCCTGCAGCCCTATCAGTTGGTGAAGGACTTGAGGACCGGCGTCGAAAGCACGAGCCCTGGCGACGTGCTCGACGGCGAGCTCAACGACTTCATGGAGGCGGCCCTTGCCCACCGCGTCAGCGGCGGGGCGGATGCGGTCGTCGAGGACCTGGGCTGAACGTTCCGAACGGGATATGCGACAATCGGCCGGGTGCTCCCCGGCCGTTTCTATTCTGAGGCTCAGTTGGTCGCCCGCTCTATCTTGATGTCGCCGACTTCGTCGATCAGCACCGTCCAGGATTCCGGTTCGCTGGCGGATGGGTCCGTCTTCAGATAAACGGTCGCGAACATTCCCGGCTGCCGCGTGATGCCTGTCGAGGTTTCGGGCCGAATGTCGGTGACGAAGGGCTTCATCGCCGAGAATTCCTCGAGTTCGGCGGAAGAGATTACTTCGGGACCGGACGGCGTCGAGGCGATCTGCTGGAGATGGATGCGTGCGGTGCCGTCCGTCTGCCGGACGGCAAGCAGCTTATAATAGCCGCGCTGTGCGGCAGCCGACCCTTGCGGGCTGCCGGCCGGATCGTCCGACGGCTCCGGGCCGGCCCCGGCCTCCCAATAGCCTGTACTGGTCACGAAGGTGACGTTCGACGGAACGATCTCGCCGTCCTGCGCCCGTAGAGCGCCGGCAGCCAAAACCAGGCAAAGCGCGATCGACAGGGGCTTGTACATCGTCGAGGGTCCCTCATGAATGTCTGGTGTTCATCGCCGCGATGCAGCACGGATGACAACCGCTTCTGCAGAATACCATATTGGTCTGCAACGTGTGATTTCAATTGGAGAACTGTTCGGCCAGGATGCGGTCGGACCACGAATGGTCCGGATCGGAAAGAATGCGGGCCGTGAGCTTTTCCGATTCGGCGATGCGCACCCGGACGACGGACTTGACCTCCTGGTGGTCCGCGACGGCATTGACCGGCCGCTTTTCGGCCTCGATGATCTCGATCTCGACGGTGACCCGATTGGGAAGCAGGGCGCCGCGCCAGCGGCGCGGCCGGAACGGACTGACCGGGGTAAGCGCGAGAAGAGGGGCCTCCAGCGGCAGAATCGGCCCGTGCGCGGAAAGGTTGTAAGCGGTCGAGCCGGCCGGTGTTGCCAGGAGCAGCCCGTCGCAGGTCAGTTCATCGAGCCGCACCTTGCCGTCGACAATGACCTTGAGCTTCGCGGCTTGGTAGGACTGCCGGAAAAGATAGACCTCGTTGATCGCCAGAGCGGTGAATTCATTGCCGTTGGCGTCAACCGTACGCATTTCCAGGGGGTGGAAGGCGTTGTCGACGGCGCTGGCAATGCGCTCGCGCAGGTTCTTGGTGCTGTAACGGTTCATCAGGAAACCGACCGAGCCGCGATTCATGCCGTAGACGCGCTTACCGGTGTTCATCGTCCTGTGCAGCGTGTGCAGCATGAAACCGTCGCCGCCAAGGGCGACGATCACGTCCGCCTCCTCCGGATCGTGATCTCCGTACAATGCCTTGAGTTCCTTTGCCGCCTTTTGCGCATCTTCGGCCGTCGAGGCTATGAAGGCGAGTGTGCTGAACTGGGTCATGCATTCAGTCCGTTTGTCGTTGCGGCGGCGAAGGGGATCGATGCCATGCCTGTTTTTCTGTCACGCCCCTGCGGCGAGTGCACCCGAAATTTTTAGGGGAGCCGCATTTTTGCTTTACACCGGGAAGGAATATGGTAACTCCCGTGGGCAAATGTGCCCTTATAGCTCAGTTGGTAGAGCGGCTGATTTGTAATCAGTAGGTCGGGAGTTCGAGTCTCTCTGGGGGCACCACCACGCCTTGCGGCGTAACGGCTTCACTGAATTTCCGACTTTTCTTCCGACATGCCTTCCGACTTTTCCGACGCTCTTTGGTCGGACGTGTCGGACGCGTGATTTTCCAGCAGCCAAGCGACAGCCGCCTTCCTCGTCGGAAAGCTGAGACGGCGTGCGGGATAAGTCCCGACGTCGCCCGCCTGGCGGGGCAGGTAGGCCGCCCAGCGCTCTGCCGGCAGGTTGCCAGGGAACTTCTCGATATGGCCGATCAGCTCGTCTTCGATCGTGACGTTGATCATGGCAGCCTCCCCTCGGCCAGTTTCTCTGAGAGCATCCGGGCGTGCTCAAGCTCGACTTCCCTCGTTGCCTGAATGCCGGTGTGTTTCTGTCAGGCGGCGATGACGATCGGCATCATGCGCGGGTCGCGCTTGTGGATGGTGTCGAAGAACAGCATCAGGCCGACCGCGACGTCCTCGTTGGTGCCGTGCATGCTGTTGTGGACGCTCGCCAGTGCATCGCAATAGGTGGCGGCGATCGCGAGCGGTTTCGGTCTCTCGGTCAATTCGTTTCCTCCTTCTCGAACCATGTGATCATCTTCGCCATCGCGCTGTCCGCAAGATCCGGGTTCATGGCGAGGTAGTGTTTCAGGATGTCGTTGGCCGTCTTGAAGCTGTGACCGGTGATCGCGCAGATCTGCGGGATGGTGCAATCTGCCATCGCAAGCCAAGTGACGGCGGTGTCGCGGAAGTCCTGGTCGCGGAGCGTTTTGAGGCTCGGCAACTGCCTGGCGGCCGCGCGGCGAATGTCTTCGTATCGGCGGCGGTAGCGATCGGCCTTGAAGGGCTTCCAGTCCTCCTCGTTGAGGATGACGTAGGGGGAGATCACCTCGGCCGTCTTTCGCCGCTGCTCGGCCGCCAGGAGGCGTTTGCGCAGCTCCGGGGCCTCCGGCATGGAGACGATGACTTTCGTCTTTCCCTGGCGAAATGTGATGCGGCCACGTTCACGGCCGGCGAGCTGGAATTCGAGGCGGTCGGCCTGGCGCTGGCCGGACCATACGGCGAGCGTGTACATGTCGCCCATTTCGTGGGCGCCCATGGCGTCGGCCGTCTCGACCAGCACCTTCATTTCCTGCTTCGTGGCGAACCGGATGCGCGGATCCGGCACCTTCATCCGGAGCTTGTGCGCCGGGTTGACGTGCATATCCGGAAACTTGCCGCGATCCATTGCCCATTGCAGGGCAATGCCGAGGATCCGCATCGCGCCAGCCGCCGTCGCTATGCCCGCCTTGGTGCGTAGCACATCATAGAGGCCGATGCAGATCGGCTTCGTCAGCGCCTCGGCCTCGGCCGCATAGACGTCCGGCAGATGGTTTTCGAATACCTTCGCCTTCTGTCGGTAGTCGCGCATCGTGTTGTCGGCGCGGTCGGCGATCGACGGGTTTTTCGACACGTTCAGCCAATCGTCGAAGAGCTGGCGGACGGGATAGGTAGGCTTGAGCGCCGGCGAGGCAGGGACCTGCGTCGGCTCGTGCCGGCCTGTCTTTCTCATGCGGGCCTTGCGCTTCTCGCCGGCGAGCTGCTTGGCGAAAGCATTCGACCAGTCCAGCGCCTCGCCAGCGGTCATCCAGCGGCCGTCGGCCGTTTTCAGATCCTCGCCCTTGTAGCCGAGCTTGCGCAACGTCGGCGAAGGCTCGAAGCGCGGGCGACCGTCTCGCCAGGCGACATGTTTGATCTTGGGATTGGTACTCATATGCGCGTGCTCCATACGCGTTGAACAAAAGGAAAACCCGGCGGCCACGCGAAACAAAGACCGCCGGGTTCAATCTGACCGCTGGGCGAACTGGGGGCGCGGTCAGGGCAGGGAAGGGTGGTCGCCCCGTCAGGCGGCGGGCGGAGCGACCCTCGACGGCCGTCGGATGCGGGACGCCGCGTCGAGCTGGATGACCAGGTAAACGAAGCCAAAGCCGAGTGCTTGGCCGGCGAGAACGGCGATCGGCGCAAGGAGGATCAGCGACGAGGGCGTCATTGCACGAGCCTCAGTCGCGGCCGGCGATGGCGGCAGAGCGACATGATCTCGGCGCCGGTCTCGTGCTCGACCAGGAGTGATGCCGCCTCCACTATAAAGGCAGCGCGGGCAGCGCTCGCGATCGTCTGCAGGCGAATGAGGCTTTCCATATCTTCACGGGCCCTGACCAGGTCGCGCAGATACTCGACCATCCGGCTCATGATCTCGTGGTCGCTGGCCTGCTCCTCGAGTGCGCGCAGCAGCGCGTGCGGATCTTCGGGGACGGCCGTCATCGCCCGCCGCCTTTCAGCCGTTCGGCTGCGACCATGCCTGCCTGTGTGAGGGAAATGCGGCCGCTGACCTTCACCAGCTCGTGACGCTGCAGCCCGGCGATGGTGCGAATGTGAACCCGCTTGTTGCCGATGCGCCAGCCGCCGGCCTCGGGCGCCTGGTGCTTGAAGAAGTTGATCGCGCCGAGTGCGTTTTGTTCAGCCTGGGACAGCGTCTTGCGCGGGTTTAGCACGGCCGGGTTTTCGGAGAGAGGCGTGCTCATCAGCGCGCCTCCGCTGGCGGTGCCTTGCTGTCGGCATCGTCGCAGCCACGGCAGGTTTCGATTTCCGTCCGGAAGGCGTTTCGCGCGCCAGCGGACATCAGCAAATAGGCGGTGTAGTCGATCCGGTGCTGACCGCAGCGGCAGGCGATTTTGACGCTCATGCCGCGTTGCTCCCGACATACTTGGCGGTGAGCGCCTGGCGATCGTCATGCACACGGATGGACGCGATACTTTTACCCATTGCAGACGCGGTCGCGGCGGCCTTTTTGTCGCCGTAGGTTTCGAGCCAGCGCATGACCGCTGCCCGCCAGTAAAGGCCGGAGGGCAGCGGCGCCGGAAAACCTTCGGAGGCAATCAGCCGCTTCTTGTGCCGGGAGAAGGTCTCCGGCGTCCAGCCGATGATGGTGGCGACTTCGCGCTGCGTCATCGTCGGGTCCAATTCCTTCATTGCTGAAATCATGCTTCGCGTCTCCATCAGCCCAAATCACTACGCTGATGAAAATGTCACTGAAAAAGTGATTTCGCAATCTTTAATTCATGAAAAGAGTGAAACTGATGACTTTGTATTAGTGAAGCTGCGGACAACTGCAGGGTTCAAAGCTGGGGATAACCGCGAAAAAGGAACGTTCCTGAGTTCAGTGTTAGCAACGGGTTAAGGAACGTTCCTGAGTTCAGTGCCGCCGAAAGCGCCGGGAACGTTCCTCAATTCAATGTGGTGGGGTAAACCGGAAACGTTCCTGAATTCAGTGCATCGCGTCGCAAATGGATCAGGCGGCGCGGCGCTCGCGGAACGAGGCGACGACGACGCCGCTGACGATCACGCGGTCGTTGTCGATCAGGAGGGGCTTCATCAGGTTCGGGTCCATGGTCGCGGCGACCAGGAAAGGATCCTCGAAGATCCGAAAGACGGTCTCGGCGCGTCCCGTGCGGTCATAGACCTGCGCGCAGACGACGTCACCTACTTCGGGCCGGGCATTCAGGTCAACCATCATAACGTCGCCAGGCAAGTAGCCGACGTGCTCAAGGCAGCGCGAGCGCAGGATCCATGGATCGACGCCGTTCCGCCCGGCCTTCAGAGCCTGGACGGCGCCGTCGATCGATTGCATGGGCTCGGCGTCGTAACGGGAGCTTTCCTGCTCGGCCAGGCCGCGGGGCTTCCCCGAGACGGAATGCTCGTAGGCCTTGATCCCCGTCGCCTCCTCGATGCGCGCGATCGTCGCGTCTTCAAGCATCGCCTTGTTGTCGGGATCGTTGCGGAATTTCGCGAAGGTCGAGGGGTTGGTCTTCGTGCGACGCGCAAGCTCCGCCACTCTCCATCCCTTGGCTTCAAGGACGAAGTTGAACCACTGCAGCTGTTGTCTACGACCGTTTTCCACAACGCAAAACTAAGGTGAGGCCGTTCACTAAAAAATCGCGCAACCTTCACTTGACGAAATCACGCAAATCACTCTTTTCATGAATTAAGTGAAAAGGGAATCCGCCATGACTCTGACATGGAAAGTTATCGACAACTGGCGTGAGCAGCGGGGAATGCAGCGTTCCGAGCTGGCCCGCATCGCCGGCATTCCGGAGCGGACGATCTACGCCGGACTTCGGAAGAATTCCCGCCTGCAGGCTGCAACCACGAAGATCATGCAGTCGATCTTCCCAGAGAAGTTCGACGACAGGGGAGAGGTTCGGCGCGATGGCTGAGAACACCCTTGCCGAGGCTTTGGAAGTCGCAGCCGGTTCGGAGCTGTCATACGGCAGCTTCGAGCGGCGCACCGTCAGCGATGGGCATGTGGCGCGTGTTCGCCGGCTTATCGTCCGGTTCCTGGAGAACGTCGACGATGACCTGACCGTGGTCGATCTCCGTGAGGGGCTGGACGCGGTTCGCGGCGGCGATCAACAAGACGAGGAAGATCATGGCTGAGAACTCGGCGATCTCCTGGACCCATCACACATGGAACCCGTGGATGGGCTGCACGAAAGTCTCTCCCGCGTGCGACGGATGCTATGCCGAGGCGCTGATGGACAGGCGCTATGGCAAGGTGCAGTGGGGCCCCCACGGCGAGCGTGTGCGGACAAGCGTCCATAACTGGAACGAGCCGTTGCGGTGGCAGCGGCGCGCCGAGGTGGATGGCACCACGCCGTTCGTCTTCTGTGCCAGCCTCGCCGACATCTTCGACAACCAGGTGCCGCCCTCATGGCGCGCCGATGCC
Organism: Sinorhizobium sp. BJ1; assembly: GCF_002531555.1. Lineage (NCBI taxonomy): Bacteria > Pseudomonadati > Pseudomonadota > Alphaproteobacteria > Hyphomicrobiales > Rhizobiaceae > Sinorhizobium > Sinorhizobium sp. BJ1. The sequence goes on along the minus strand of NZ_NWTH01000028.1, from coordinate 39,668 downwards.
TTCGGCGTCATGCGGCGGACGCCAAACCTCGTCTATCTGCTGCTGACGAAGCGGCCGCAGAATATCGTCAAACTGGCTGATGCCGCCGGCGGACTGCCGGAAAATGCGGCGATCGGAACGTCGGTCGAGGATCAGAAGCGGGCGGATATCAACCTGCTCGCCTTGGAAGTCGCGAAGATCGAGCTTCGGCCTCTCTTCACGTTCGGTTCGTTCGAGCCGCTTCTCGGCCGCGTCGTGATCCCGCCGGCCCTCATGCCTGACTGGATCATCGTAGGCGGCGAGACTGACCAGCTCGACCACAAAGCACGGCCTACTCATCCCGATTGGTTCCGCAGCTTGCGCGACCAGGCAGCAGCTGCCGGCAAGCCCTTCCATCTCAAACAGAACGGAGAGTGGCTGGCCGGTGAAGTCTACAGCATCGGCGATCGCGGTGGATTTTGCCGTCATATGGACGGGACCGAGAACGTTCACACCGGCCAGCCTGATCATTGGTGGTCGGGAGACTGTTTCGGCGGCGTGATCAGCACGCGCGTCGGTAAGCGCAAGTCAGGCCGACTGCTCGACGGTATCGAGCACAATGCCTTTCCGATTATTCCCGCCGTGGCAGGCGGCTCGCTCCGGCACCCGTTGCCGTAGCAATGTTTTCTCTTCCGCCGATTTGTACAGCGTTCGGCCACTCAAGTGGGCTGAAAATGAATTGTATTGCCGACATTGATGCGGCCATCAAAGCCGCCGGGTTATCCGAAGACGAAGTTTTACGGGCCGCGCAGATGGCCCCCCGATACCTCTATTTGATCCGAACCGGCCGAAAGCCGCTCACCAGCAAGACGACGGCGCGCATCAAGCTTGCAGTCTCCGAGCTGAAGCGCCAGCGGCGGATGGTGGAAAAGGAAAAGGCGACCGACGGCAAGCGCCCGTGGGAGAGCCGATCGGCGGCGCAGTATCGGATCGCGGTATCCTTCGTTGCTTTGGCCGCCGGCGTAAAGCCTGCCTTCATCCTCGACGCCGAGCCATCGAGGCGGGCGACGGCGGATCCGCAATGGCTGCGCGCAGCCCGCCTACGTCGGATCGCGCTCTACATCGCTAACCAATATCTGCATGTCGACCAGGCCGATCTCGCGCGGGCCGCGAGCATGAGCAAGGCGAATGTTTCGATCACCATGAAACAGGTTGAGGACGATCGGCAAAGCGATCCCGAGATCGAGGCCATCGTTACCGCAGTGGAGGGGGCTTTCGAGGGATGAACTCGGCGCGCGACAACGACACCGCCCTGGTGAAGGAAGAGCTGAAGCGCCGGATCGAGGGCCTTTGCTCTAAGCTTTTGCCGGACGGGCGTCGGCAGGGGCGGCTATGGGTCGCGCACAATCCGGTGACCGGCGACTATTCCCAAAGCCCGGAATTCAAGGTGCCGCTCAATCGCGACGTCGGCGCCTGGGTCGATTGGCGCACGGGCGAAAAGGGCGATGTCATCCGTCTGATCGAATACGTCAACCGTTGCGACTTCAAGGAAGCGCTCGACTGGGCTCGCGATTTCCTCGGCATGCGCAACATGTCGCCGGCGCAGCGGCGCGAGCTCGCCGATCGCGCCAAGGCAGAGCGCAAGCGGGCCGACGACACGGCCGAGCAGCGGCGGTTGAAGCGCATGGCCGACGCCGAGAAGATCTGGATGGGCGGCTACCAAGACGGCTCTGCCTCGACGGCCGAAACCCATGCCCGCCGTTACTTCGCGACCAGGCACTGCCCGCTCGAAGGCATTGATAACCGCGATCTGGCGACGTTTCGTTTCTCGGCGGGCCAAGAGTTCTGGCCAAGGGCGCAATTCCGTCACGAGAACGGCCGCCGGATCAAAGTACAGGCCGGGCCGCGCTTCCCGGCCGTGCTTTCGGCCATGCGCCTGCCGACAGGGCAGGTGGCCGCCGTGCACATGACATTCCTTTCGCCGCTCGGGCCGCAGAAGCTGCCCGTCAGCAAGAACGAAAACGCCAAGATCATGTTCGGCGAGGCGCGCGGCGCGATGATCCGGATTTCCCACGGCCCGGAAGGCGAGCCGCCGGAAACGGCGACCAGGCCGCACCCGCTCATCCTCTGCGAGGGGATCGAGGACGGGCTTTCGCTGGCGCGCGCCTGTCCCGAGGCCCGCGTCTGGGCCGCCGGCAGCCTGTCTGCCATGGGCTCGGCGCCGATCGACCTTCCCTGCATCTCGGCCGTGGTGATCTCCCGCGACAACGACTGGGAGAAGGCGACCGCGATCAAGCAGTTCGACCAGGTGTGGGAAGCACTGTCGAAGGCCGGCAAGCCGATGACAATCATCGAGAGCCATGTCGGCAAGGATTTCAACGACCTGATACAGGAGGAATAGGGGCGATGCATCAAGCGCAGCCAGCCGAGCAGCCAGAGCCGGCCGAACATGTCTGGTTTTCGAAGGCGTTTCTCGACGTTGGCGCCGAGCGCCGGCGGCAGATCGAGGCCGAGGGCTTCGACTATCAGCATGATGATGCCCACAACAAGGGCGAACTGGCGTTCGCGGGGATTGCCTATCTCATGGCGGCCGTGAACCCCAACGCTGCGTATGCGTGGTGGCCGTGGTCATTGGACTGGTTCAAGCCCGGATCGATCCGACGAATGCTGGTGAAGGCCGCCGCCCTGATCATCGCCGAGATCGAACGGCGAGATCGGGCGGAGATACGCCCATGACCTATCCCAGCAACAGCGGAACCGACACGCACGGCATTGCGCGTGACCAGCTGCGCGCCTTCATCGAGCGCATCGAGCGCCTGGACGAAGAGGCGAAGGCCCTCAACGACGATCGCAAGGACGTCTACGGCGAGGCCAAATCCATGGGGTTCGACACCAAGATCCTGAAAAAGGTGATCGCGATCCGTCGCCAGGACCATGACCAGCGCATGGAAGAGGAGGCGCTTCTAGACACGTACCTGCAGGCCCTCGGCATGGTGCCGGCGGCAGAAGAGGAGTGATGAGCATGTCAAAGAAAGGGAAGGGAAATGCGGAAAATCCAGCAGAAAACCAGCCGCAGACTGTCAGCACGGCGGTTCCGCCGGCAGCAGTGGCACCGGAAACTGAAACGGCACTGGTACTCGGTGATCGTGGTGCCGCTGCAGCGGGAGGGCTTGAACACCAGACAGCATCGCATGCTGCGACGGCTGTCGATACCGCTGGGCATCTTGGAGGCGTGAGCGATGGGGAAGGTGCACAAAAGGGCCTGGCCAGGGGGAAAGAACCTGAAGCCAGTGCCGAGGGGACGGACGCCGGTGCAGGCGATACCGGGACCGCGGCCGAGATCGGCGGAGGAGCGTCGGCAGAAGGAGGAGTATCGGCTGGCGCTGGCGAAGGGGCTTTATCCTCTGGGGGAGGAGTTGCTGACCCTGCAGACATCGATGCAGCAGGCGCGGGCGGAGACAATGGAGGCGTTCTTTCTGTCGGGCTCGGTGATGTCCACCAACTCGGAAACACCGCAGGCGCTGACGGCGGAAGCGCTGTTGGCGATTGTGGATCTGGTCAAGGGAACGCCGGCACCGAGGCGGGAGCCGATCGAGGTGACGGAAGCGGAGTACCAGGCGCTGAAGGAACTGCCGGTAGCGACGACGCCGCAGGAACTGGCGATATTAGCCTCAATCTATGGAACGGCGGTGATGGTGGTGAAGCCGCAGGCAGTACTGACGGGCAAACTCACGTAGACGATCCGACCCTGTCGCCGATCGACGGCATTGTCGTGGCGGGCGAGGAGGCCTGCGCCTCCGTCATCTATTATCTGACCGAGTTCTGGGAGTTCGACCAGGAGAAGCTGGCCCGGCTGGCGATCCTTGCCGGCGCCGAAAACTCGAAGGCGACGAACGCGATCGCCGAGCTGGTGCGCCGGATCGGCAAGCAACGCGCCACGCCGGCCGTTTGCGCCCAGCAGCTGAAGATCCTCAAGCTGATCGACGATCCTGAGCTTTCCGACGTCGAAACGCTGATCGTTGGGACCTTCATTGACGTGCTGGCCGGGATCGAGGCTTTCGAGAGGGCCGAAGTTGCGCGCCTGGCGGCGGCGGCCGGCGTGCCCGAGGAGCGCAAGCCGATCCCGATCCACGAAACCACGATGGAGCTGGTCGACGACACGCTCGATACGTTCGGAGGGCAGGGCTGATGGCCAATGCTCAAACTGTGCGCGCGGCTGTCGCGAAAACGCAGCCATTTCCGCCAGCGCCCGAGCCGGATCCGTTGCCCTTTAAGATCGGTGATGTGGTGCAGCTAAAGTCGGGCGGTTTCCGGATGGTCGTTCATAGCATTTCGTGCAGCGGGTTCTTTGCTTGCTGCCTCTTCTGCTCCGGTTCGACGATCGAGGAAAACCAGATCCCGCTCGCGTGCCTACAGACCTACGAGCCACATCTCGACTGGGCACGTGACATTCCGTTTTGACCAACCCGGCCTGGCAATCCCGCCTGACCGCAGTACGAGGAGAAGAGCATGAAAGACCAAATGGTGGACAGCGGCAGCGATCAGCGCACCGCGAATAACACGATGCGGCATCAGTACCGCGTGCTGTCCGACGAAGAGAAGGCGCGCATGTCCGCCATCAAGGATAAGGGCGCCGAGCTGCTCGCCCTGATCGAGAGCTGCGGTTCGAGCCGTGAGCTGTCGATCGCCAAGACCAAAACCGAGGAAGCCGTCATGTGGGCGGTGAAGCACGTCACGGCCTAGCGCCGGACCCATGCCCGCCGCGCCAGGCAGGTGGCGCGGCGGTTCACATTCCAGATGCGGGCGGAAAATGACCAGGAAACTGAAAGAACAACGCGGCCTCGCGGCCGTCCGTGCCAAGGTGCTCGACGGCCTCACGGATCTCGAAGAGGCGAGGGACCTCTCAGATCCCGATGCCAACCTGCTGCGCAACGGCGTCAAGGCCGGCCAATGGGACGGCTTTCCCCACGACAAGATGCCGCCTGGGTGCCCGATCACCGTGCTCGGCATGAAGGGCGAGACGGTTTATGTGATCTCGGCGACCGGCTTTCTCTATGAGGTTTCGCGCTGGGATCACCCGACGCTGGTCAAGCTATTCTCGCCCTATGTCAACTATCTGAAGTGGGCCTGGCCGGCCTTCACCAAGGCAAAGGAAGACGAGGACGGCAACATTATTCCGCCGAAGGTTGACCGCGTTGCGCGCGACAAGGCTGTCGAGGCTATCATTGCCGAGGCCGGCCGGCGCGGCACCTTCGACCCTTCGGAAAATGTGCGCGGCCGCGGCGGTTGGAAGAGCGGCGACAATTTCGTCTGGCACTCCGGCAAATATCTGTTCTCGACGGACATCAAGCCTGGGCTGCCGGTGAAGCCCGATATTCTCCGGATGCGCCCAGGCGAACACGACGGCTATTTCTATGCCCAGGACAGCGACACGATGCGCCCGTGGCAGACGCCGATCGACGCCGGCGAGAGCCCGGCCCATCAGATCCTGCAGGACCTCAAGACGTGGAATTGGGAGCGCGGCTACATCGATCCGATCTTCACACTCGGCTGGATCATTGCAGCCTTCCTCTCCGGCGCGCTCGAACAGCGACCGATCATCTTCGTCACGGGCGGACCTGGTACCGGTAAATCGGCACTGCAGCGCTATGTTCGATCGCTTTTCGAGAACACGATCTTCGCGACCTCGAACACGACGGCCGCCGGCATCTACCAGACGATGGGCCATGACAGCCGGCCGATCGCGGTCGACGAATTCGAGCGCAAGGCCAATGCGACGAAGGAAACGGCCATTATCGAAATCGCGCGCCAGGCCTATTCCGGCGACAAGGGCTACCGCGGCGGCTCCGATGGCGCTTCCAGCCAGTTCGAACTGCACAATGCCTTCATGTTCACCGCGATCCTCAAGCCCCATATGGAGCAGCAGGACAAGACCCGCATGGCCATCATGCAGCTGAACCCGCTGAAGGCGCACGGCGAGCGGCCGGTGGTGCAGGACTACTGGGGCCGGCAGCTGCTTCGCCAGGTGATGGACGGCTATCATGACTTCGTTGCGCGGATCCTGCCGAAATGGCGGCAGATCCTCTCCGACGATCGGCTGCACTTCGACAGCCGCGCGATCGACACCTATGGCACGCTGCTCGCCTGCGCGGAACTGGCGGTCGGCGAGCAGGGTATGATCGACGGCGGTCTGATGGCGAAATCCGCCGGCAGCAGCGAGCTTGATATCGAGGTGCTGAAAGATACGCTCGAGTTTGCTACCGCCGCCGAGCGCGCCAACCAGACGCCGAAATGGCAGGACGTCATCGAGCGGCTGCTGGGCTGCAAGCTCGATGCCTACAAGAGCGGCGAGCGGCTGACCGTCGGCGGCGTGATCGAGGCGCTAGAGAATAAAGACAGGAGCGACATGGACATTGTCGAGGCCCGCGCCCGCCTGGCGCTGCTCGGCCTCGGCGTGCGCGATCGGCCGAAGGATGATCCGAACAATCCCTGCACGGGATATGCGCTGGCCGTTCCGATGAGCGACGACAATCTGAACAGGCTGTTCGGCGATAGCGAGTTCGCGAGAGGCGGATGGACCGACGCGCTGCAGCTCGGTCCGGAAGAGATCGTTCCGCGCGGCCTGGCGAAGGCGATGAAGACAGTGAAGATCAACCGGGCGGCGAAGACATGCACGCTCGTCGACCTGCAGGCCTATGACGAATGGGTGGATCGAGCGTGATGGGCCACCCGCGCGGAACAGCGAACCAATTGGCATTCGATCTTCCTCCACCTCAATATGCGCTGCCCGATCGGCCGCTTAAGGTGCTGGTTGGGTGCGAAACGTCCGGCATTGTCCGCCGGGCATTCGCTGCGCGTGGCCATGATGCATGGTCCTGCGATCTGTTGCCGGCCGACGACCGCAGCAACAGGCACATCGTCTGCGATATCCGCGAGCTCCTCGGCGACGGTTGGGACATGCTCGCCGTCATGCATCCGCCGTGCACGCGGCTTTGCAATTCTGGCGTCCGGTGGCTTAAAATGCCGCCGCCTGGTCGAACGCTTCCAGAGATGTGGGAAGAGCTCGACGCCGGCGCCGCGCTGTTCTCTGAGTGCTGGAATGCGCCGATCCCGCGCATTGCTCTAGAGAACCCGGTCATGCACCGATACGCTAAGGAGCGGATCCGGAACTATGAGCCGCCGGCGCAGACTGTCCAGCCTTGGTGGTTTGGCGAGGAGGCTTTCAAGGCAACATCGTTCTATCTGCGCGGCTTGCCGCGGCTGATCGAGACCAAACGTTTGATCCCGCCGAAGGCCGGCACCGAAGAGCACAAGAGATGGGCGAAGGTTCACCGAGCGCCGCCGGGGCCTGACCGCTGGAAAATCCGGTCTGAGACGTTCGTCGGCATTGCCGAGGCAATGGCCGACCAATGGGGCGGCTATGTGTTCGATCGTCTAGTGCGACGGGCCTGATCATGTTGGCTTGTCGTACAGCGGCTTTCTGCGGTTCCTTGGCCTTGGTTCCGGCAATTGAGGGATGATCTCGTCGATGTCGCTTTCATGAAGCGTCACGGGATAGTCGAGGCCGCGCAGATGCACCGTTACCTGCCCGTTATCCCAGCGCCGTGCGACCTTGCCCGAAAGCTTCACGGCATCGCCCTTCTTGATTTGCCTTGGCATTAAAACCACCACGATCGAACGCGCATCATTCTAACACAGCAGCCCGCCAGAGCGTTCCGGCGGGCTTTTCATTGCCTGCCCTTGCCCGCGCCCCGCGGCGCGCCTATGTGCCGCCGGTGCTGCATTTAGGAAGGTAACAGATGACCGTCTATCCAAACGGGACCGTCGCCATTGAGACCCTGGGCGACATGCTCGATGACGGCTACCGGTTCAACGTGTGGTGCCTGAAGTGCAAGCGCGGCCGCCTTCTGCCGGTGCAGCCATTCGTCGACAAGCTCGGCCGCGATCACGAGCTTTATGTCGCCGACCACATCAAATGCAGCAAATGCGGCGGCAAGAACATCGAGCTGCGTCTCCAGGCTCCCGGGCCCAAACCGTAGAGCTTAGCGCCGACGCCCTGTTCTGATTGCGGCGCTGTTTCCGCCAGAAAACCTCATCGCACTTAACCCTCTTCCCCCGCCCCGGAGGGGAGAAAAGCGGAGCCCGCGCCAGCGCCGGAGCCAGCGAGCGGCTTTCGGCGACCGCTAGTCGCGTCCGCCTTGCGGGCTCGCCACGTGATGTCAACGAACTGAGGCGCGGGCACTTAACCCGGCCGGGACCGTGTGCAGCATGGGGCGTGGCGGTTCGTCTGCCGTGACGGGTGCGGGTGGTTACCGCCAGTTGCCCATCGGTTGCCAGAGCGGTAACCGGGATACATCAAGGAAATCAGGGGTTTGTTGTGGCGGTTACCGGGTTGGCGATGAATATAGGCTTTTTCACGCGCGCGTGTGTGTGATACGCGTGAAAGGGGAAACTGGTAACCCGGTAACCGATAGATATAAATACCTGATTTCCTTGGAGATATGCGGTTGGCGCATAGGTTGGCGGTGACCGGCGGGATCGATCGCCGGTAACCGGAATAAACAAATAGGGAAATACCGGTGAGCGACGAAAACGAGCAAAATCAGGGGCTTCGAGAGGCACACCCACCGCGCGATTTTTCCGGCGAGATGTCGATCGAGGCCGATCCGGAGCGCGCCGCGAAGGTCGGTTCGACCAGGGCAACGGCCGAAGCTGCCATGTCGAGCCTCGCCGCCGAGCTGGTGACGGCCGAGGCGGAGCCCGAGCAGCCATCGCTCATGCTCGATGAGATCGACGAACAGCAGTCGCTCTTCGCCGGCCCCGTGCGGCACGTGGCCGATACCATATCCGCAGCCCGAGCCGGGCGCGGGAGGCCAAAGGGCAGCCAGAACAGGGCAAGCCGCCAATTCGCTGAGACCTTGATGCGCATGGGATACCGGCATCCAGGCCTCAACCTCGCCGCCCTGGCGAACGCCAACCCGCTGGATCTTGCGGCGGAACTATCGGAGCCTTATCGTCCGACGAGGGGGCCGCATGCGGGCCAGCTGGTCGAGGCAGCCTGCAGCCCAGCGGACGCGATGGCGCTGATCCTGAAGGCCAATGCCGAGCTGATGCCGTACTTCGAGAGCAAGCGGCCGCAGCAGATCGAGGTCAACGAGACCCGCCTCGGCGTCATGGTGATCGGCGAAGTCAAAGCCGAGAAGCCAGACGACGGCCGGTTCTTGAGCCTGACGAAGGTCGACCGGCCCGACTGAAAAAGCGCAATGAAATCAACGTCGATCCGTCCGACATTTGGCCTTCCGACATTTCAGCCCGTAACCCGTTGAATTTCCAAGGCCGCGAATGATGCTAAATCATTGGCCGCGTTCCGGCTGTGGTCGTTTCCCGGCGGAAAATCGGCTGGCCTACCGCCACCAGGAGGGGGTGCCCTCGCGGGCGGGCGCGCGAGCGCGGCCGAGCGGTTTGAAAAACTCGCAGCCGAGCCCCCTGTACCAGGGTCGGTTGTCACACACACCGGCCCTTCAGGCATGCCTGACTGAACCCATTGGCGGGCGAACCTAAACTTCCTTGGACCGGAGGGGCGCGGGCGCGGGGCTCCGGCGATCGCAAGGGTAACGGGTTTATGGGAAATATCGACATTCAGCGGTACATGCCGCCGGGGCCGGTCGGCGCCGCCTTCATCAAATCGCGGGGGCCGATCGACACGATCATGGGGCCTGGCGGATCCGGTAAGACGGTCTGCTCTGTGATCAAGGGGCCGATGCATGCGGCCGAATACATGCCGGTTTGCAAGGATGGATGGGTGCGCGTCAAAACGCTCTGCGTTCGCGACACCTATCGCAGCTTCGCCCGCACGGCGCTCGCCAGCTGGTACAACACGTTTCCCGAAAAGCACCCCTGGACGGTCAGCCACGAGGGCGGCCAGGATCGGCCTGTGGTCCATACGCTGTGCTGGGAGGCCTGGCGCGGCGCGGACAAGGTCAAGATCGAATACACGATGGAAACGGGCGCGATCGGCGACAACGATCTCGAAGCGTTTGCTAAGGGCTACGAAATCTCGCTAGCCTGGGGCAACGAATACGACTTGATGCCGGAAAACACGCTGCCGGTGTTCTTTCAGCGCTGCGGCCGTTTCCCGCCCGTGGAGATGATCGCGCCTTCGGAGCTGGAGCGCGTATCGCGCGACGGCCGCCAGGCGATGCGGCTGATGGGGCTCACGGTCGATGACAGCGAGCCGGTGTTGCCTCGCATCGTCTGGGGCGACATGAACCCGCCCGACATCGATCATCCGGCCTATACCACGCCTTACGGGGAGGTCTCGAAGCCTGGCGGCGTCTACAGCAACGTCACGCCTGGCTGGAATGGCTTCTGGCAACCGGGCGGCCTTTCGCCGCACGCCGAAAACCGGGTCGGGAAACCGCGCAGCTCCTATGAGCTTGAGGCGGCCACCACGAAGGACAAGCGCCTGGTGCGGCGCATGGTCCACTCACTGCCGGCCTACGCGAAGGATGGCACGCCGGTATACGAGGATTATTTCAACCCGGACGTCCACAAGGCCGATCAGGCGATCACGCCCATTCCCCAACTTGGCCTGACGATCGGCATCGATGCCGGCGGCTCGCCGGCCGCAACCTTCGGGCAGGTCTCGCCGAGCGGGCAAAACCGCTGCCTGGCTGAGCTGGTGGCGGATCCCGGTACCGGGCCGACGCGCTTCGGCCAGATGATGATTTCCCTGTTGATGAACCGCTTCCCGAACATCCCCATTATCGGCGCCTGGGCAGATCCCTCCGCTTGGTACGGCGCCGATACGCAGACGGGCGAATTCCACTGGATCAACACCTTGGCCGCGATCGTCCGCTTTCCGATCATGCCGGCGCCCTCGAACGAACCGTCGATCCGCCAGGAGGCGGTGAAGCACTATTTGTCGCTGACGATCGACAACGTGACGCCGGGTTACATCGTCGATCCCAGCTGCAAATGGATCATCGGCGGCTATGAGGCGCACTACAAGTTCTCGAAGAAAACGTCGTCTTCCGAGACCGACAAGGGCGAGGCCGTCAAGAACGGTCATTCGCATCCGCACGATGCCGAGCAATATCGGTGCCTCGGTCAGCTGGGGCTGGCGGCGCTGGTCTCCAAGGCTGTCGAGGCGACAGCCCCGCAGAACGTGATCGGCGGGCATCCACGCGGTCGCCAGGTCGAGGCGCGGCAGCGGCCGGGTGATTTCAACGTATGGGACGTCTGACGGTTCAATCGCCTGCAGATTATTCCGACTGCCTCACGTGCGCGGGCGGGCGCGCGCTCGCGCGTAAGGCGGCGATCTGGATGCGCAACAACGGCGACAGTGTCGCGATCTTCCACGAGGGCGAGCTGCTGGCCGTCGTCTACCTGGTGCCCGATCGGGATGGGCGTCGGGAATTCTGCCTGGTCGTTCGGCCGGCCGCCCGCGCGCATATCCGCAAGCTCTGCAGGCTGGCGCACTCAACGCTCAAGGCCATCGCCGATCATGGTGTCGTGGTGTTCTGCCGCGTGATGCCGGGCAACCGGACGGGAACGCGGATGGCGCACCTGACGGGCTTCACGCCCGCGGGCGAGGAATGGATTTTCGAAGGGGAAGGCGATGAGCGGTGTCGTGAAAAACCTGTTCGGCGGCGGCGACAACGGCGCGAAGCAGGAAGCGGAGAAGAGCCGGCAGTTGCAGCAGGTGGCGAATGATCGCCAGCTCGCCGAGCTGAACCGCAATGACAAGGCCGTTGCGGCCACCCGCCGCGCGCCCCGCGGGCGTCGGCTTTTCGAGGATGGTTCCGAGGCGCTTGCCGGAAAGCTCGCCTGATGCAGGGCGATTATCGCGTCGACATCAGGCAACACCGGACGCGGGTCAGCAACACCTGGGGCGCCCGATCGGGCTGGACCAAGATCTACCAGGATGCCTACGATTACGCGATCCCCATGCGCCGCCCCTCGGGCGGGCTCAACGGCCGTCCGCAGCAGCCCGATCGGCTGTTTGACATGACGGCGCCCATGTCGGCGATGTACTTCGCCGGCAACCTGCAGCGCGATCTCTTCCCGGCCGGCCAGCCTGCTTTCGAGTTGGAGACCGGCCCGCTTGCTGCCATGGTGCTTTCGTCGGCCGACAAGAAGGCCTTCGACCGCGAGCTGGCGCGCACCTCGACGCTGATCCATCCGTTCTTCCTGGCCGGCGACTGGGATACGGCAATTCACGAAATGTGCGTCGATCTTGCCGTCGGGACCGGCGCTTTGCTGCCGGTCAAGGGAAAGTCGGCAAACGAGCCTATCCGATTTGCCTGCCTTCCGTTCGATGAACTGGCTATATCGGCTGACGGGTTCGGTGCGGTCGACCTGGTCGACTGGCGGACGCAAATGCGCGCCGACCAGATCGTCGAGGCATGGCCGGAGGGTCGTTTCCCTGCCGACTTCAAGGAAAAGGCGGTCACCAAGCCGTCGGAGCTTTACACGGTTCATCAGACCTGGTGGAAGGATCGGCAGGGCGCTGGCTGGCATTTCGGCGTGCTTCTCGAAACCTCGACAGAGCTTCTGTGGCACGAGCGGTACCGAACGCAGCCGATAGCCATCCCGCGCTACTATCGCGTGCCCGGCGAGGCCTATGGCCGCGGTGTCGTGCTGACGGCCCTGCCGTCGATCAAGACCGTCAACAAGGCACAGGAACTGGCACTGAAGAGCGCCGCGATCTCGATGCTTGGCATCTGGGGTTATCGCGCCGGCGGCACCTTCAATCCGAACACGGTGCGTTTGGGCCCCGGGGAATTCTGGGCGATGCAGTCGACCGGCGGCATGCTGGGGCCGGATGTTTCGCGCCTCGACACGGCGAGCGGCAATCTCAACGTCGCGCAGCTCTTGATCGGCGACCTGCAGAACCAAATCAAGGCGGCGATGTTCGACACGCGCCTGCCGGATTATGAGGGCACGCCGCGCTCCGCCTCCGAGATGGCCGCGCGGCTGCAGCAGCGAGCGAACATCCACATCGGCGCTTTCGGCCGCCTGGTCAACGAGATCATGCCGATCGTCGTGCCGCGCGTCGCCGAGATCCTTTACGAGTTCAACATGTTGCCGATGATCCGCGAGGTCGACGATCTCCTCGTGTCGGTGAAGGTCAAATCGCCGATGCAGGCGGCATTGAACGCCGACCGCATCGCGGCGATCGCCAATTACCACGATTTCATTCTGGCCTTTGCCGGGCCTGAAGCGAAGGAACTCTACATCAAACAGGATGCGGTGCTCGATCGTGTCGCCGAGGGCTTCCAGATCGACAAGGACCTGGTGCCCGATGATCAAGAACGCGCGGCGATCGTGGTGCAGATCGAAGAGCGCCGGCAGCAGCAGATGGCGATGATGATGGCGGCCGAGGCGGCCAAGCAGGCGCCGGGCGCGATCAAGGATGTCGCCGTCGCCGAAATGCGGAGGGCCGCGTAAATGTCCGGTCCCTTCATTCCGTCCCGAGCCGGGCAGCCGCTCGACCTGCTCGAACAAGGCGCGGCCGGCAATGGCTGGGATGGCGTCGAGGAGCTGTTCAAGCCGTTCCTGCAGACGTCGGAGCTACAGCCGAAGGACAACCTGGCGAGGTTCATGGCGGCGCTCCGGCACACCCCGGAGGGGCGGGAAATGTTCGAATGGATGATGGACATCTCCATTCGCCAGCCGCTGCGCGTCACCGGCACCAGTATTGAACAGACGGCCCTGCAGGCGGCGGCGCGGCAGGGCATCAATGGTTTTGCCGAGGCGATCCTGAACGCCATCGCCCACGGCGAAAAACTGCTCATGCAAGCAAAACCCCAGAATGGAGCTGGAGAATGAAGACTTTCCTTGATCGCTTGACCTTCAACGCGCCCGATAGCGGCGGCGGTGCTCCGCCGGCCCCTGCTGCAGGCGCGACTCCTTCCGATGCCAGTCCTCTTCCTCCCGCTGGCACGGAAAACCCGCCGGCTCCATCGGCGGGTGAAGCTCCTCCGGCGGGCGCCGGCGATCCGCCCGCCGGAGGGGAATTCTATCGTCCGCAGGGCCTCGCCGAGCATTTGCTCGGTACCGACCAGAACGAGACGATGGACAAGATGGCGAAGGCGCTCGAAGGCTATCGCGCACGCGATGCCCAGAACGGCGTGCCTGACAAGCCGGAAGCCTATGGGGAGTTCGCCGGCGAGATCCCGGAGACGATCAAGCCGCATCTCGACACGCTGAAGGGCGATCCGCTCTTCGGCCGCGTCGCCTCCAAGGCGCTTGAAATGAAGGTGCCGGTTGCCGCCTACCAGGCTCTGACACAGGAGTTCCTGTCGGTGGCCCATGAGATGGGTATCATGGAGCCCATTGTGGACGAGAAGGCCGAGCGGGAAGCGCTGACGCCGGACGCTGCCAGACACCTGCCGGCGCCGGAACAGCAGCGGGCGCGCGAACAGCGCATGAGCGACAACTATGCTTTCGTCGACGGAATGATCGCGAAGGGCCTCGCGAAAGAGGATGCCGAGTTCGCAAAGGCGATGCTCGGCGACAGCGCAAAGGGTCATCGCTTCTTCGAGGCCATGCGCCAGCTCGCCGGTGGCGGCGCCGGCGGCGGTCCTGCGCTGGGTCATCACCAGCCGGCCGGCGCAGATCCGAAAGCAGATCTCGTGGCACGTGGTGCGCTGCCGCAGAATACTGTCGGTCACAAGGATTTCGATCGCAAGTCCTACGATCAGCTGCAGGCCGATTACAAGCGCGTCTACGGTAGCTGACCCTTCCGCACTGAACGGCTCCCGGCCGGTGGCAGCATTCAAAGCGCTACCGGACGGGAGCGACCTGGACCAACCGACGGCTATCCTTCACCGGACCCGTCGGCTCCGGCTAATCGGCCCTCTCGGTGATTTCGTCCATCACACTCACACGAGGGTCACTCCCCATGCCTGTTGAAGCCTGGTTCAAAGAGAAAATCCGAGACGACGTCGCCACCCGCCTGCAGTCCAGGGGCGGTTTGCTCGACGGCACCATGAAGACCGGCGAGAACATCGCCGGCACGGTCAAGTTCCCGATCGCTGGCGGTCGGATCGTAATGTACAAGCTTTCGGGCGCGATCGAGGAAGTTCGTCCGCAGGGCCTCGACATTGATGTCGTGTCGCTGCAGGCCACCGATTACACCGCTGAAGCGACGATCCGCAACCAGGACAGCATGCGCCAGACGCCGTCCTATCAGGCGGAAGTGGCCGGCGCGATGGCGAAATCCGTGCGGATGAAGCGAGACGGCCTCAAGTTCGACGCCCTCAACGCATTCTGCAACACGGGCAACGCCAATATTCCCGGTGGCGGGCCGACCACGCCGAAGACGATCGGCGACGGTACGGCGCGCATCGATCTTACGGACGTGAACAAAGCGTCCGCGCAGATCCGTGGCGTCGGCAGCGACGAAGAGGTCTACTGGCCGATACCGTTCATGTGGTTCGAGCAGCTTTGCTGGTATAAGGAATTCGCCAGCAAGGATTACCAGGGCGACAAGGATCTGCCGTTTGCGCAGTCCGGTGTCGTCGACAAGAAGACCTGGAAGGGCGTGCACATCATGGCGCTGCCGGATGAGCACTTCACCTATGGGACCGCCCCCTGGGTTCAAGGCCAGGAGGAATGGTCCGCCGGTTACATCGACACCTTCATGTGGACGAAGTCCGCTGTCGGTTGCGAAACTTTCTGGTCGAAAGAGCAGATGGACATCAACGAGTGGGTCGGCAAGGCCGGCAAGCCGCTGCTTTGCGACACGGCGCTTTCCGGCGCCGCGGTCGGTCTCCTGCCGGAGGGCGTCAAGCGGCTGCGCTTCCTTGCGATCAACGACACCGTTCGCCCGAGCTGATGCGTATCAATCCTCCCGCTTCGGCGGGAGGGTCCTTCTTGACCTTCAATCCTTCGAAAGGCAACGACTATGGCCCATCGCGTTCGCGATCTCCGCCGCCGCACCACGATCAGCATTCCCGGTCAGCGGCAGATCACCTTCTCCGATTATGCCACCACGCACACCAAGGCCGAAGTACTGGCGGCCGGCTTCTTCAACGACAGCCGCGACAACGTCACTGTCGGCAGCATCATCGACGCGGTCGTCGATATCGACGGCACTTCCGAGTATGTCCGGATCATGTTCGCCACCGTGCCGGCGACAGGCAACGTGACGGTGACCGACGTCACCGGCGATACCACGCCCGACTGATCACGTCTGCTTCGCACTCAACGCGGGGCCGCGGCCGGTAATCTGGCCGCGGTTCTTCTTTTTTGGGCGGTGGCGATGACGGAAGACGAAGCTACGATCATCAATTATGCGCTGACCGATATCGGCGCCGGGCCGATGTTCTCGATCGACGATGACAGCGAGCTCGCCGAGCAGATCCAGCATGTCTGGCAGCCTGTCATCGATCGCACCTTCGGCATGCACTACTGGAGCTTCGCCAGAAAGACATACCGTCTCACGCGGCTTGCGGCCACGCCGGAAAACGGCTTTGCTTATGGCTTTGAGCTGCCCGGCGGCAGAATCGGCAATCCGCTTAAATATTCTGCCGACGCGCGTTGCCGCTCGCCGATCCGTGATTTCGCCCTCGAAGCCGGTCAATTCTTCTGTGACCAGCCCGACGCCTGGGCTCTCTGCCGGGTCTACGTCTCGCCGACGGTGTGGCCGCCGGAATGGCGCGCGGCATTCATTACCGCACTTGGAGCATACCTTGCCGTGCCTGTCTGGCAGGACAGGCAGATGCGCGACGACATGCTGGTCGAGGCGTTCGGAACGACGTCGCGCGACGGCACGGGCGGCGTGTTCGGCCGGTTGATGGCGCAGGACGCAGCAAGCCAACCGGTCGGCGATCCGCAGACTTGGGACGATCCACTTTCGAACGCTCGGTTCAACAGTTCCCGCGATCACTGGGCCGGGAGGTACGCTGAATGACCAGGATCTCCGGACCGCTGAAGAGCAGCGCCAATGCCGGCCAGCTGTCGAAAAGCCTGCTCGGCAAGGTCAACCTGAAGCAATATTATTCGGGCGCAAAGCGCATGCTTGGCGTCGAGCCGATCCCGCAATCTGGCTTCACGCTCCTGCCGAGTTCCCGCTATGCCGGCGCGGGCGCATCATCGGTCTGCAACCAGACCGTTCTCCGCTTTTCGGATACGCTCTCCTACACGCTGATCGTCACGCCCGGGCGTGTCGAGATCTGGCGCAACGACGTCGTGAAGGTCGCGACCGTGACGACGGGCGCGGTTGCTGGGATCACCGCCGCCATGGTTCCGGATCTTCGCTTCTACGGGGAGGCGAACACGGTTGGTATTTGGCACGTCGATCTGTGGGATGGCATCCGCCTCTTGCGCAACCCGGCCGACGACACGAACTGGACGGTGTCGGCCTGGCCCTATGGCGAGCTGCCGGAAGTCGACCTCGGCGGCACTTACACGAAAACCGACGACGTCTGGACGCTGTATTTGCGATGGTCCGAGGGCCTCGCCGAACTGGTCGGCGCGTTCACGGTGGAAGGAACCACGACGAATGCGATCGACCTCTTCGACAGTGTCGGCGGCTTCGCCCAGATCGCGGCGGACATAGAGGCCGAGATCTCGACCTTGCCCGGATTTTCTTCTGGCGTGGACGTCCAGTTCATCCGCCAGGCCGGCGAGTATGCAGAATTTGAGGTCACCTTCGGCGGCGTGCTCTCCGGATCGCAATATCAATTCGATGCGCAGATCACCAACACCTCCAGCGGGTCGGCTTTGACCAGCCACGCGCAAGTGGGCAAGACCGAAGGCGAGCCGCTGATTTCCGCCGCCCAGGGCGGTTTTGCCGGCATGTCGCTGTTTCAGGATAGGGCCTGCTACTTCGCCCCGAAGGCGAAGACGGCCGCGATCGGCATGTCGCGGATCGGCGAGTATTTCGATCTGAACATTGCCGCGCAGCAGGAAAATGCGGCCCGGCTCGAAGCGTTGCGCTCGCAGACCAGCGAGAAGATCCTCTATTTGATGGACGCGACCTATCTGATCGCCTTTACGAACAAGGGGGTCTACTTCGCCTCGAACCGGACGATCGAGCGGAACAAGCCGCTCAACTGGGTCAACGCGAGCGAGTTCGGCATCAAGCAGAACTGCCAGCCTGTAAAGCTCGAAGGCAAGGTCTATTTCGTCGCCAATGACGGCGGGCGGCTCTATTCGATCACTTACGATGCAGTGAGCGAAATGTTTGCGCCACTGCCCGAGAACGACCTCAACGGTGTAGACCCGGATGACCTGGTGCGCGACATCAAGACGATGTGGGTGCAGCACAAGACGGGCAGCATGGTGAGCGACCGGCTTTGGCTTCTGCGCGAGGACGGCCGCGTCGTCGTCTGCGTTATCAATAAGACGCAGGAGATCATGGCCGCCTGCGAGTGGCCGATCGCCGGCGGAGGCGTGGCGCACGGGCTTTCGGTCGACGGGCAGGAACAGGTTTGGCTGACAATCGACCGCAACGGAACGATCGTGCAGGAAGTGCTCGAAGAGGAAAGCGTCAATCTCTTCCAGATGGCCTTCAGCGTGACGACGGATCTCGCCGGGCAAGCCAGTGGCTTGTCGGCTCTGAACGGGCGCACTGTCTGGGCTCTGATCGACAACGACATATACGGTCCCTTCACCGTCTCCGCCGGCGCCGTTCAGACGGGTGTCGCCTCGCGGCCGGCGAAGATCGGCATCTGGGCCGCGCCGATCTATGAAAGCATGCCCTATGTGCAGGTTCTGCAGAACGATGACGTGGTGCGTCGGCCGGGCAAGGTTGGCTCCGTCCGGCTCTATCTAGAAGATACTGCCTCGATCGCGATCGGCGCCAACGGGCGGCAGCCGCGCGACGTCTCTTTGACATTGGCGAGTGCCGATCTCGACCAGCCGAAGAAGAATTTTACGGGGCACAAGCCGGTTGCCGGCCTGGTCGGCGCCTGCATGGATCCGACTTTGACGATCAGCCAGGTCCGGCCGGGGCGGCTGCGAGTGCGCGATTATATTCCGGGGGTGAAACTGTGACAGAGATTGCTGCGGCTCTGACGAGCCTTTTTGCATCTTCAGCTCCTGCAGCAACGTCGGCGGCGACCGCGGGGGCCTCGGCGGCTGGGGGCGCGGCTGCCGGCGGGTTTTCGCTTTCGTCGCTGTTGCAAGGAACGGCCACCGTCTTCTCGGCGTTCAGCGCGCTCGGGGCGGGAGAGGCCGATGCCGAGCAGTTCGAGCTGGCGGCCGACGATGCGGCTCGCGAGAAGCCGCTCGAAACGCTGCAGGGCATCAACCGGCGGAGCGGCATCAAGGCAGAAATGATGAACCGCATCGCCGAGCAGGACGTCGCGAACGCCGCCTCCGGCGTCGATCTGTCGTTCGGAACCCCGATGCAGGCGCGGCAGGATGCCTTCCGCCAGGGCGATCTGGCGGTCGCGACCGATGTTGGCACTGAGCAGACGCGCATCGCGCGCCTGACCGAACGCGAGGCCAATTACCGCAAGCGGGCGAAGCGAGCCCGCTCGGCCGGCATGCTCGATGCGCTTACCATTGGCCTGAAGGGCGCGACATCTCTGGCAGACAGGTACTGACATGGCTAATCGTCGACTTGATCCCGTTTCCTACCGTCGGTTTGAAGCGCAGCCGCTGCTCGCCGAAGGCCTGCTTTCCGTTGCCCGCGACAATGGCGACCTTGAACGCAAAGTCGCCATGGGCCTTGCTCGCGCCGCCGACGAGTTCGGCCGACGTGCCGATCGGCAAGCGCAGCGCGCCGGCGAGCTGGCTGGCGCGCGCGATGCGTTAGCGGGTGCTCCGACGGGTGCGACGGTGAGCAGGGGCGCAACTGATCCCGCCGCGACGGGAAGCGTCACGGCCGCGCCGAGCGGTGTGGTGACGACGGCGTCCGGTTCGGTTGCAGATCTGGCGAAATCGGTGCTGCGGAAGGAAGAGGGCTTCCGGGAAACACCCTACTATGATGTCAACGCACACCGCGTCGGATACGGCTCTGACACGACGGTTCTTGCCGACGGCCGCGTCGTGCCGGTAAAACCGGGAATGCGGATCACGCGCGACGATGCCGAGCGCGATCTGGACCATCGCCTTTCGAATGTCGAGGGCGCCCGCGCGCGCCAGCAGCTTGGCGACCTCTGGAATACGTTGCCGGCAAACGTGCAGGCCGGCCTCCTCTCGGTAGCTTATAACTACGGTTCCCTGCCGGACGCCGTCGTTTCGGCCGCGAGCAGCGGCATCGATGCGATCGCTTCGGCGGTCGCCGGCCTGTCGTCGAACCCGGAGCGGCGGCAGCGGGAAGCGGCGCTCATCCGCGCGGGCGGTGGTGCGCCAGGGGAGGCCTATTCCCGCCTGCCATCTCCTTCCTCGGTAGCGCCGATCTCTGTAACGCCCATTAGCGACCCGGTGACGGTGACGCCGGGCACTGCCGGCACCTTCCGGCCGACGGGGCGAGACACGGTCTACGGCCGCGCCTACGACGTGGCCGGCACGCGCACCTATCTCGAAATGGCCGATCTCGCGATGGTTGAAAACCAGCGCGCCATTTACGAGACGTACAAGGACGACCCGGCGATGTTGCGCAAGGCCCTCGACGAAGGCCTCGAAGCGGATCTGCGCGACAACGTTTTCGAAGAAATTGCACCGGAATACTCCGTCGCGTATCGCAAGCGGGCGACCAGCCTCCTTGACAAGGCGGACAGCGCGCGGCGCGAACGCGAGCTGATGCAGAACAAGGTGGACTTCCTCGGCCGTGTCGAGGAGCTGGAAAACCGGAAAAGCCAGCAGCTGGCCGGACTGGATTTCAACGACCCGTCCGCCGGCGCATCAGTTGCGGATCTGCAAAGCTCGATCGACGCGCATTGGGACAGCGCGGTTTCGCGCGGCATCATCGATCTCGACGACGCGGAAAAATTCAAGCGGCAAAGCCGTTCCGACGCGACGGTGGGTTTTTACGTCAGGCAGGCGCTGACGATGCCGGCCGACGACATCAAAACGTTGCGCGCCAAAATGACTGAAGACTATGCCGCGGGCGACCTGGCCGGCGTGACGGCCGACGACTGGGACAAGATTGAAAAGGGGCTTGCCGGCGCCGAAAGCGCGCGTCGAACGCAGGACGAGAAGGCCAATGCCGATTTCGCCAAGCGCGGCGAGGATCTGGCGAAAAGGGTGGCGCGCGGCCTCCCGGTGACCGCCGAGGAGCTGGCCCGTTTCCAGCTCGACGCCGGTACCGCGCCGAAAGGCAAAGAGATCGCCTCCTCGACGCTTGCCCGCATGCGCGTCTCCGAAGCGATCCGGACGCAGCCGATCGGCGCTGTCGAGCGCAACGTAAAAACGCTCCTCGGTGAGGGGGCTACGAGCGAGGACGTCGATTTCGCACGGCGTACGATCGCCGAGCACCGCAAGGATCTGCAGACGGATCCGCTCGGGGTTGCGGAGCGTTTCGGCGTCCTGCCGATTTCTCCGGGCCTGCCGCTCGACGGCGATATCGATCCGGACGGCGTTGCCGGCGCCTTCGCGGAGCGGATCAATGCCGCCAATGCGGCCGCCAAGCATTTCGGGGTGCAGCCGAGGTTCTTCCGGCCGGGCGAGGCGGAAGCGATCGAGGCGGCCGTGAAGGCAGATCCCCAGCGCGGGCTCGATATTGCGGCCGGCCTGGTGAGCGCTGCCGGTGGCGATACGGATAAGGTGTTCCGCGAGCTGGGCGACGCCGCGCCGGCCGTCGCGCTCTCCGGCGGGTTGATCGCTTCCGGTGGCAACCGCCAGGCCGCTCTGGACCTGATCGCCGGTTTCGGCAAGTCGCCGGACGGCAAAGCCTATGCCGACATTCCGAACACGAAACGCTTGCCCGCGGCGCAGGCGGTGACGGGCACGGCGCTTGCCTTCACGCCCGACCAGGTCAACCGCCTCGACCAAGCCGCGGCCTCTATCGCCCGCAAGCGGCTCTATGATGCAGGCATCGACCCGAAAAAGGAGGATGCGAAACCGGTCTATGAACGCGCCTATCAGGAGGCTGCCGGAGCCACCTTCGCCAACGGCGTACAGTTCGGCGGCATCGCCGATTACGATCGCGGCGCCTGGTACAGCCCACAAAAGGTGCTGTTGCCGCCATCGATCCGAGCCGATCGCTTCCCGCAGCTGATGGGTGCGCTGACCGACCAGGACGTCGGCCAGGTGAAGGCGAAGAACGGCCGCGTCTGGACCGCAAGGGATTTTCAGAAGGCTATGCCGGTTGCAGTTAAGGGCGGCTTTGCCTTCGCCCTCGGCGATGTCGACGGATCCGCGCCGATGTTCATCGCGGACGAAAACGGTAATCCCCTCGTGCTCAATCTCGAAGCCATGCGGCCCGTGCTTGAGCCGCGCGTGCCCGGAGCATATCGATGATCGACCTGATCGAGCCGTCGGCTTTACCGAAGGACATATCCGATGGCCCCGAGACGTGGGGTGAAGCGTGGACGCGGCTTGCTGCCGGAGATGCGGATGCGGGCCGTATCATCGAGAACCTGAATTCGGATCAGGTTCTCATGAGCGAAATCTACGCCGACCGCATCGAGCGGATTGAAAGCTTGACGGGGACCCGGCTGGCAAACCCGATCGAGATCGCGCCCCAAGCAAGGCGGCCAATGTTCAATCTCGGCCGAAGCATGGCGGCGACCGTTCCGGAGATCGACCCGACAAGCACGATCGAGGAGTTTGACCGCCGGACCGCCGAGCTAGCCAGTGGGTTTCCGCAGATCGAAAGCATTGTCGGGGAAACAATCGAGGCCGAAATGGGGAGGCGGCGTCGCGAGAGCCAGGCGGCAGCGGCTCGCGCCGCGGAAGCTCCGGAGCTGGGCGCCCTCGGCCGTTTCACCGCGCATCTAGCGGGTGGCCTGGCAGGCGCCGCGCGGGACCCAAACCAGTGGCAGATGGCGGCCTATGGTGGAATATCCACGGCCGGCAAGACGGTCGCCGGCCGCATCGGCCAGACCATGATGACGGAATTCCTGCTCAATGGCGGCCAGGAGGCCGTGCTGCAGATCGCCAGCCAGGAGCGTAAGCGCGCGGCCGGCCTCGATCATGGGCTGCAGGACATTCTCGCGAATGTTGGCATCGCCGGCACCTTCGGTGCGCTCTTCGGTGGCGCGGTACAAGGTGGCGCCGAGCTGGCGCGGATCCTCGATCTCGGCGAGGGTGGGGCCGAACGCGCGGCGCGCGTCATCGAGGGCCGCCCGGAACCGGGCGACGTCGAGGCGGTTGCCAAGGCCATGAATGTCGAGATTACGCCCGAAAGGCTCGACCTCTTGAACCGTTCTTTCGAAGAACGGGTCCTCGATGACGTGATGGTGCCGGCGGATGCCGACGTCGCGCAGATGCGCGTCTTCGAGGCAGCGCAACGCTATGCCGACGATCCCGACAACAATCCGCCGCCGGAGCTGATCGAGCGCCTGGTGGCGGACGAAGAGGCGCTGCGCACTCGGTTTTCGCCGGACCAGTACGAGCGAATGTTCGCCGGCGACCAGAACGCTATCGACGACATCGCCGATACGTTCATGGTGGACACGATCGACGACGCGGCGCGGCGCATCGATGCCGTTGCCGATCGGGGGGATGCACTCGCCGGGCCCGTCGACCAGATCGGCCCGGCCGCGGGATCTCGCACGGTTGCGGATGCGGACGCCGCCGTCGTCGAGCGGGTGCCGGAATTCTCCGATAGTCCTGCACCGGTCGAGCCCGTTCGCCCATCGGCGGGTTCGGCTCGTCCAGCGGCGCGCGATCTAGTAGCGGGGGATCAGCGTGCTCCTGCGAATAATCGCGCGTCGCTGGACCCCATCCAAGGCCAGACGATACGCCCACGCCAGACGCCGGAACCGCTCGACGATGCGGCCGAGCAGAATGCCGACGTGCAGGCCGGCGATATCGTCGAGCCCGCCCGCGACGTCAACGGCAACCCGGAAAACTTCCTTGACTTCGTCGGCGTCGAGGACGGCGACGGCAACGTCAAGATCATGTCGACGGCCGAGGCGCTTGCCATGGCCGATGAGCCCGATTTCTTCGCCGACCTTCTGGAGGCCTGCAAACTATGAGCCTACGCGATTGCCTGAATTCCGCCGTCGAGCAGGGCGCCATTAACTCCCGCCAAGCGGAAGAGCTGCATCGCTATTACGATGCGCGGTTCCGTCGCAAGCGCGCCGGCATGACGGAGCGGGAAGCCGCCGCGGCCGCACGGGCCGAAGTCGTCGACGCTTTGCGAGAAGAGGCGAAGGAACTGCGCCGCCAGGTGAAGCTGAATGAGGCGCGGCGCAAGGAGATCGCCGAATTCATCGAGAACTATCGCGACCGCAACGGCAATCCCAATCAGCTCGATGCGGTGATGTCCCTGATGATCCACAACGGCTTTAAGGGCACTCAGTCGATGGCCGGCAAGGCCAATGCGATCATTGCTATGGCGCATCGGGATCTGTCGGAAGTGATGTATCATTTCCGGCGCTCGAAGGGCCTTGGCCTCCGGCAGAACAAGGCGGACCTGCCGGACCTGATCAAGGCCATGCACGGCGAACCGACCAGCAACGCCACCGCCAAGGCGCTGGCGGGCGCGCTTTCCGGGGTGCTCGAAGATCTGCGGCTCCGCTTCAATGCTGCCGGGGGCAACATTCCGAAGCGGCAGGACTGGGGCATCGTGCATAGCCATAACCGCCGCGAGATCCGTAAGCTCGGCCGCACGCCGGAAGAGGCGCGAGCGCGCTGGAAAGATTTCATCCGGCCGCTGCTCGATCCCGAGCAGATGACCAATCCGAACACAGGAGAAGTGATCGGCGCTGACGGCCTCGATGCCTCGCTCGATTATGTGTTCGAGACGATCACGTCGGACGGCTGGGCGCATCGCCGGCCGGAGGCGCGGCGCTTCGGTCAGGGCAAGACGGCGAGCCGGTACCAGGACAGCCGCTTCCTCATCTTCCGTGATGCGCAAAGCTGGCTCGCCTATAACGAGCGCTTCGGCAACCAGGACGCCATCGGCTCGATCTTCAACCACATCAACGGCATTGCCCGTGATATCGCCTCCATGGAGCGTTTCGGCCCAAATCCGGACGCTACTATGGAATGGCTTAAGCAGGCGGTGCAGGTCGATATCGGCAAGCGCCAGGCGGGCGCCATAGACACGCAAGGAAAGCCGCCGGGCATGTCGGCCGTGAAGTGGGCCGGATATCGCATCGACAGCCTCTGGCGGGCGCTGCGTGGCCGGGAAACGGTGCTCGATGCTCCGGCGAAGATAGCTGGCGACGTCCGCAACCTCGCGACGTCGGCCATGCTGGGATCCACGGGTATTCTCGCCGCCTCGACGGATCCTTTCGTCTCGGCTGCCGCGCGGCGTCTCGCCGGCCTGCCGGTGACCTCGACGCTTGGACCTATGCTGAAGCGCTTCGCCCGCGACGGCGATCGGCGCGCAATGGCTCGTCGTGCGGTGATCTGGGAAGATTACCTGCACACGATGAACGAAAACGCCCGCTTCGTCGACCAGATGTTCGGGCATGAATGGAGCCGGTATCTGGTCGATCGTTCGCTGACGTGGAACGGCCTTTCGCCGCTCACCGATGCGCGCAAGCGTGTCGAGGCTGGCGCCTGGCATGAGACGCTAGGCGGTTTTGCCGAGAAGAACACCGATTGGATCGAGCTTCATCCGCTGCTGAAGAATGCGATGGAAGGTTTTGGCATCACGGCCGACGACTGGCACAAGATGCGAGCCGGCGTCGACGACATGGGCTTCCTCGACCCGGGAGGCGTCTTCGCCAAAACCGGCGATCGCGCTCTCGCCGAGAAATATGCCGAGATGATCCTGCAATGGTCGGAGCGATCGGTGCCCGCCGGGGATCCGCGCATCAAGAGCGTGCTGACCGGCGGCGTGCCACGCGGCACCATCCTCGGCGAGATCGGCGAGTTCGGCTCGCAGTTCCTGTCCTTCGGCATGAGCTTCACGGCCCGCCAGCTCGAGGCAGTCTACCTCTATTCGATGCTCGCTCGATCGAGCCGCGGCAAGCTCGCCCGCGGCGCCTGGTACTTTGCAGCCATGGCGATCCCGCTGACGATCGGCGCTGCCTTCTACCAGCAGGTTTTGAACGTGCTCAACGGCAAGGATCCGGAGGATATGACCACGTTCGATTTCTGGGGGCGCGCCTTCGTCAAGGGCGGCGGCGGCGGTCTCTTCGCCGACTTCGTCAACCGGGCTGAAAACCGCTTCGGGCAAAGCTTCGCCGAGACGCTGCCGGGACCAGGTGCCGCCTTTATCGGCGACACGCTGGATCTGACGCTGCGCACCATCCGTGCGCTTATTCCGGGCGGCGAGGATCAGAAGCTCGGCCGCAATGCCTCGAAATATGTCGGCCGCTACACGCCGGTCCTTGCCTCGCATCCGGCGACGCGCATGTGGTACCGCCGCGCCTTCGTCGATCAGCTACAGTGGCTGACGGATCCGGACGCGGACAGGAGCTTCCAGGCACAGAAACGGGCGAACAGCTCCTGGTGGGAGCCCGGAGAATTGCAGTTCCGCCGCCTGCCGGCGCCGGAAGCGGCGTTGGGCGAACCGTGACGCACTAAACGGGTCCGCCCCGCCCGTAGGCTCTGTTCTGATCTGACAATCAGGGCAGGGCCGTTATGAGCACCACTCCGTATCCCGTTCCGCGCAGTACCCGCCAGACCGACATCCTCGTCGGCAACGGCGGCAAGGTCTATGGACCTTTTGATGGCCTTCAGATTTTCGATAACGAGGACGTGGTGGTCTACACGCGGACGGCTGCCGGCCAGCCGTTCACGCCCGTTGCCGTCACAGTCGTCAAGGTGAGCGGGCTTTCCTTCGATTTCTTCACCATCGAATTTGCTGAAAACGTGCCCTCGACGACAGAGTTCGTTGTCTCCTCTGAGCGCGTAGCCGAACGCTCTGCCGGCGTGAAGAAGGGCACTATGCTCGACATGACGGCGCTGGAGAAAGAGCTTTCCAAGATAGCAACGACGAACCAAGAACTGCGGCGGGACGTCGATCGGGCCGCAAGGATCGAATTTGGTGCTCTACCGCTGTCGATCGCGAGCGATCTGAATGATGGCGATACGCTGATGAAGCAAGGCTTGCGGCTCGTCACAGGGCCGAACTTCTTGGACGCTGTAGCCGAGGCCGAGGCTGCACGCGATATAGCTGTTGCCGCGGCGTCGAATGCTGTCAGTCAGGGCAGCGTACCGATCTATGCGACAATCGTCAGCATGCCGACAGTCGAAGTCCCTGCAGGTATCAAGACTATTCGCGTCAACGGGTACTATGAGGAAGGTGACGGCGGCGGCGGTGAGTTCACCCAGACCAGCAATGGAACCTCTACGCTTTTCAGCAGCGGTGGGACCACGGCCAGAGCTTGGTACATCGTAGGTGACGTCCTGAATATCCGCTCTTTCGGAGCAAAACTTGACGGTGTCACAGACGACACGGAAGCTGTGGTGAAGGCCGGATCACCGACATTCGCCGGGAAGGAAATCCGGTTTCCCCCTAAAACCTGCGTAGTACAGGGCACTTTGCCGGTCAACAATGGATTTGTCGGAGTCGTTGGTGACGTTTGGTTCAAAGTCACCGTGAACGGCGGCTCCGATATGAACTCGGATCGCGGCTTCTGGCTCAAAGACAAGGGTCAGATGCATAACATTATATTTGAGCGAGGCGTTACAGCCGGCTCCATAAGTGGTGAATTCAATAATGCCGTTGTAATCGGCGAGTACTACACGCTCGGTACTGAATACTCAAACATCCATATGAGCAACATCACGATGATCGGTGTGGATGCTGGTGTGGGTCGTCGAAGCATCTTCGGCCTCTACGGAAATGTTCATGATTGCACTTTCAAGAACTTCAAGTTCAGAGGCTTTATATCCTATGCATTCATGAACCATTGGGGCGGAAACTTTGACCCGGCGGCTCCGGACACGTCAGCCGTCACCGCGTCTTGGCATCCCCGCCGCATCAAGATCGACGGCGTCTTCATGGAGAATCCCGCTCCAGACGCCGGATTGGGTTGCATATACCTCTCTGGTGTCCACGATTATGACATCCGGAATGTCTTCATTAATGGCGTAAGGACGCCGATCGTCGTGGCGGCTGGCGACGTCGGGGGTCTGGTGGCACAGGGGGATAGCGCGGGCCAAATCCTGAAGAACATCAGCTTCGACAACTGCACACTGCTGAACTATCAGATTGCCGGCGTTCTCATGTCGGGGCTATCTGGAACCCGCGCGGGTGGTCTCTGGATTGCGATCAACGAAGGTTCCCTGGTCACATTCAGCAACCTCGTTATCCGCCGCGGAGCGTTGAGTGCCTCGGCCCGCGCGATCGATGCGAGGCTGATGACAGGCCTTCGCGTCAACGGGGTCGACATCACGCACGAGAATGATGGCTTTCAGGACATTCTCACGCCTGCGATCTTCCTGCAGGCCTGCGACGACGTTGAAATTACCGGCAGAACGAAGGTTCCGTTCGCTACGGAACTCGTCGGATGCGGCAAGAAAATTAAAATCGACACTGTCGATACGTGCTTGCGTACCGACTACAACACGTCCTGCTATGCAACGCGCCTTACTGGCCAGAGCGGTTCGCACACTCTTGGTGCTACCCTTTCGATCGGTGATCAGACCGTGACCCTGCAAAGCCTGGCTTTCGATGTCGTAGCTGGATCGACTATTACGGTTGGCGGACGCACGATGGTGCTGACGAAGGCTGCGGCGCAATCGGCGACGACTGTCGTTCTGTCGATAACGCCAAGCTTTGTGGCTGCCGCCTCGGGAACTCTGGCAACCGTTGAGAAATACACAGGTGACATCGATCTCAACGGGTATGCCGAAGGCTTTTACGTCGGGTTGCTTTGCAACAACGCGTCATCCGGCCGCGCCAAGGGTGTCGTCTCCAGCAGGAACTTCCGTCGCTCTGGTATATACGACATTTACGGCCGTGCGGTGCGTGGTTTGCATGTTGACGGATCGTTCAAGGAAGGAAACCAGCTTGATGATGCTAATGGCGATAACATTCGCATCATCAATGGCTGTGTCGATGTCGTCTTAAAGGAGCCCTCCTTCGAAGATAACGACGACGCATCGACCAAGGCTCGCCGTAACTTCTACCTGTTCGGCGACGCAGTTGCCGTCAGGGTGATCGCGCCTTCGTTCTTCAACGCCCAGCTTTCGGCGGTGAACTATTTCTCACCGTCCGTATCGGGAGAAATGCAGCCTTCGTTTGTCGGCGCATACTTCGGGCAGCTCCTGCCAAACCGGATTACCGGGACCGGCGTGGCGAAGGGCGCGACCATAGGCGACAAGCAGAGGTACTTCGTAACTTCCGCCCCCACCGCTTCCCTCGGGAGAGATGGCGACGAAGCAATCCTCGAAACCATCGTCAGCGGGCAGCCAGAGCGTTGGCGCAAGAGCGCCGGTGCCTGGGTGGTCCTCGCAACAGCACCGTAAGGAGAAAACAACATGGCTATCGACTCTGAAGTTCTCGCCAACATCTCGGCTTTGTGTGATGAGATCGCGAAAGAAACCGAGCGCCTCCATACGCAGCTTATCGCGCAACCGGACGATAAGATGGAGCAGGTACTGGGTGATCACCTAGCAACGCTTGCCAAGCTTGAAGCCGTCCGGGATACTGCCATTGAGAACGCCGCGAAAACCCAAATCGACCGCAGCGAACTGTTTGCAGGTGGAAAAGACGTATAGAGGGGGGGGCTAATCCTGGTGCACCATGGATACGAAAGCGTCCCTGGTGTCCGCCTCCTTCAGGAGTTCCATTTCCTTGTCAAAGCTATCGTCAATGTCGTCGTCAGGCTCTCTGTCCGCATACTCGCCCAGATGCGAGTTTGTGCCGGCTGGCAGCAATCGGGGCTCGCGGTCGGCCACCGGTTCGTCCCATCGGGCGTCGTTGCGGTAGTCTTCAAGCGCCTCGATCACCTCTATCCCTTCATCCTCCTCGAATGGAGGCTTCCAGCGCGAATACCGTACCGGGATAATTCTCGCAGTCGTTGTATGTGGCGTTCGCCTGTATCTCGCGTTTGACAAAGAAGAGTATCCTTGTTTAAACCCCGCAATCCTTAAACTTTCAAGCGTTCGGGGTTGAAGTGCCAGCGGTTTTCTCACACGTCGTAGCCCTTGCCAAGGGTCTATCGAAGCTCACAAAGCGAGTTCCGAAAAAGGCTGCGCCAAAGAAAGCCGCGCCGGCATATCCCTACAGGGTTGTGCCTCACGATGAGGTTTTTGCTGACGAAAATGCATTACGGCGAACAACCTTCGTTGGCAAGAATTGGGAGGTCGCCCGTGAGAATGCCGGCCCTCCGATCATGCTGATGATGGGCTTCAATCATTGGAAGTTTGGATTCGTCAGCGACTACATGAGCGAGTTCCGGACTGCGTACCTCCCAAGGAAAATGAACCCGGCAAGCGCAGCGAAATTGCTTTGGGAGTGCCGGAATTTATCGCGAGACCTGATGATCTGGGGGTACAACGACGCAAGCCCCGCGGTAACGCGCCTGGCCAGGCGGCTCGGATATAACATCTACCGGATGGAAGATGGCTTTATCCGATCGGTCGAACTGGGCGCGAACCATTCGACGCCTTACTCGCTGGTCGTCGACAGCAAGGGGCTATACTTCAACCCGCGCCAACCGTCCGAGCTGGAGGATATTCTAAATTCCGATCCTCGGCTCCGCGATCCCGAGTTCCTGCGGCTGGCGAGGAAGCATCTCGATTTCATCCTTGAAACGAACCTGACCAAATACAACGGCTTGCGTGGGGCGGCCGAGGAGTTTCTTTCGATCCGTCGCAGAGAGGTTGTGCTTGTCATCGGCCAGGTGCCCGGGGATGCCTCCATTGTTTACGGCAATCCTGACAGATGGACATCCGAATCATTGGTTGCCTTGGCGAGAAGCGAAAATCCAGGCTGCGACATTGTCTATCGGCCTCATCCTGACGTTTACAACAAGCCGGAGCGATATAAAGAGAATCGCCGCCAGATAGCCAAGATGGCGATTATTGTACCGCCGTCAGTCGGCCTTCTGGATCTGATGAAATCGGTGAAGCGCGTGTACACGATTTCTTCGCTGGTCGGGATGGAAGCCGTCATGCGTAATATTCCGGTGACGACTGTCGGGTTGCCGTTTTATGCCGGGTGGGGTGTTACTGACGATAGGTGTTCTGAGCGGAGGGGCTGGAAGGTCTATCAGCGCCGTCGCGCCAAGCTGAACTCTTTGCAAGTCTTTGCCGGCACATATCTGCTGTACGCGAGATACCTCGCCAGTCCCGACGGTCACGCGGGGTTGGCGGCTGCGTGCATGAGAATCATTGGAGAGCGGCAACTGCGTAGATCTCCGTTGACGGTCCCGAAGGCCCAGAAGGACAGGGAAAACCTCCTGAGGAGAGTATCTAAGTCGGACGATTGGCCGATGGCTCTTAGCCAAGAGGTGCTGCCGCACTTGAGCGCGCGAGATATTCTCGTGGTGGTACGAAATCTAAATCTTCACGTCATCCTCGCGGACAATTCTGCGAGAGTGTTTCAGGTTGCGTTTATTTGCCGCATAGTCGGCTTGCTGTCTAACTGGGACGAGGTATCGGAATTTCTGCGCAAGGTCCGTGTTGTGGTGCCTAGCGACGTGTTCGCGTACATCCTCAACATGCCGCTGATGAGGGCATTTAGTGACAAGTTGTTGCAGCACTTCTCATGGCATCTAGAAGAAAACAAGGTTGATCAGGACGCATACGACCTACTGAGGCAGGGATTAGCCCTGAGCCGGGCGGCGCAGTCCGAGGATGGCGAGCAACCTAAGTCGCACCGCATGACCGATGCTGAAGCTTCCGCCTTATTGGCGCTCCTGCAGTTCGCTTTCCGCACTCGCAGGCTGAATGACGTTTTTGACGGGTGCTATCAACTCCTGACCAGCAACCAGTATTACGAAGAGGCAATTCAACTGCTTATCGGAGCGGCGAACTTGAGATTTGAGTTTTCGTCCGCCGTACTGCTCGCTGAGTTCGACTTCAAAGCCGGCTTTCCGAGGAATAGGGGAAGAAATTTGAGCCGGATTGCGGAAGACATCCGCTTCGTCGAGCCGTTTGACCGCGAGAAGTTTCTGTGGGCGGCAATGGGGTCCGCAGTCGCCTCGCCGGAGAACCTCGGAAACACGATGATGCTGGCGGAGCGGCTTGAGGACCAATGCGGCGTTGACAGTTTTGAGAAGATCTTTTTCTCGATCATGTCTCTGGACAACGACATAACGCTCGAAAAGGCGAAGGCATGGATTATTCTGGAGCGTCCAGAGAGGGCGCTTCCGATCATCCTAGAGCTAATCGAAGATAAGGGCGAAAGCCTGCCCCTACTGGTAGCGCTGAGCCAAGCCTATTCGTATCAAGACGAGTTTGACAAGGCGCGTGATATCTGCACCCGGGCCATCACGAAATACGAACACGTTAACGCCTACCGCGAAGCTATGAGGGTCGCGGTTATATCCGGCAATATCGCATGGGGCGAAGAGCTTATTGAGGCTGCGAACGAGAGAAAGCTTGACGTTGGCGAAATGTCTCTGCGCAAAATCCTGAACGGCGCGAGGAGGATACATGAGGCGATGCTGTCGCAGCGGGATATCTCGCCTCATAGGGATGTTCGCAAGAATTATCCGCAGCACTACACCGACCCTGAGATCGTTGATGGTGATTTCAGTTCAGAAAACGTCTTCTTCCTGAGCGTATTTGGCCCTGGAGACGAAATCCGTGCGGCGCAAATCTACTCGGACATTGCCAAAGATCCTGATTTCGGACGCTTCTCGATCGCCTGTGATCCTCGGCTACAATCGATCATGGAAAGGTCGTTTCCCGATCTGGATTTCATCCCGGTAGCGCGTGTCCTTCGGCATGGCGTGTTGCGGGATATCAACCTCTATTCGCAACTTCCGGCGTATGATTTGCGCTACATCCTCGACAATGTCGGGCATGAGCATCTGCTGAAAAGCGACCGCGCAATCCTCACGGTTGACCTGTTGGCGAAGTACCGCCGCGATTATCCGGACTTCCACGGCGAGAAGTATCTGGTCGAAGACGCAAAACGAGCGGAAGATTTCAGGCGTAGGCTTCCGCAGGGCCGATTGCTCGTCGGGATCAACTGGCGCAGCAGCGTCTCGACGTTCTCGCGAAACCTTCACTATCTGAACGTCGAGGAACTCGCGCCTATCTTCGAGATCGAGGGCGTGCAATTCGTCAATCTACAATACGACGAGTGCAGCGAAGAACTGGCGTGGGTGGAAGAACGGTTCCCCGGCAAGCTGATCAACTTCTCGGATCTTGATCAGTTCGACGACATTGACGGCGTGGCCGCGCTAATGTCCGAACTCGATCTGGTTATTGCGCCGGCAACCACTGTCGCCGAGCTGGCCGGAGCTTGTGGCGTGCCGACGTGGCTCCTGTCCAATACGGTTGAACTTGACGGCCGAAAAGTCAGCGAAGACAGCCTTGTAGATATCTGGCACAACAGCATGATCCACATCGAGGGTGATATTAGGGGAGACAAAAGATCCCTCGTCGGCGCGCTTAGCCGTGCGCTACTGGTGTTTTCGGGAGACAAGCAGGGCGCTGATCTGGTCGCGGCTGGGTGAGCCCAGCGACACACATCTTGGGGAGCCCCGCTATCGAGCGGGGTTTTTCTTTGCCCCCTGCTTTTTACCGTGCGCTGCCTTCTTCCATCTGCCGTCGAACAAGGCAAACAAGCGGCGGGAGCTATCAATGATAGCTGCCTGACCAAGCGTCCGCGCCATCCCATTTGACCCTACCTGCTCCCGATTAGACTTCAGCATAGAGGATGCTGGAGCTTTTCAAATGCGCAAGACACTTCCGACCATCGTGCCGGCGCCGGCGATGTTGCTGCTCGACTTCGTCGGCGGTATCGAGGCGCCTATGGGGTACGACACGATTTTCGGCAATAGGCAGGACCGGCTGCCCGTGCCGCTCACAAGCATGACGTATGGTGAGATTGTCGATGCCCAGGCGAACTGGGGGAACAAGGCCTGGGTAAAAAGGAGCTGGGGTTATTCGACGGCTTCAAGCGCCGCCGGCTTCTATCAGTTCATGCGCGCGACCTTGATCGGCATCGCCCAGGAGATCCCGGCATTGCGGGGCGATCTCCTCTTCGACAGTGATCTGCAGGATAAGCTTGGATATTACCTGCTGCTTCGCCGCGGGTATGACAAGTTCATCGCCGGAGATATGTCGATCTCCGTCTTCGGAAAGGCGCTGGCACAGGAATGGGCGAGCTTCCCTGTCCTCGCAGCGTGCAGGGGTGCGCATCGCGATCTGAAGCGCGGCCAGAGCTACTACGCCGGCGACGGGCTCAACAAGGCGCTGGTGAAGCCTGAGCGCGTCGAGGCGGTGCTCCGACAGGTTCTTGCGGCTGCGGACGCTGAGCCTCTGACGCCGCTGCCAAAGCCGCCGGTCGCGGCGCCCGCCCCAGTACCTATCCCGGCCGTAAGACCCTCGCTCTGGGCTGGGCTCGCGCAGCTGCTGACGAAGCTCTTCGGAGCGCGGGCATGAAAAAGCTGTTTGAGCGCATCTTCCGTTTCCGCACCTGGATCCTTAACCTCGTCTTGACGTTGGCGATCGTCGCGCCGGATCTCCTGAATTCGCCCGAGCTGCTGGCGCTTATCCCGGCCGAGTATCAGCGCTGGGTGATCGCCGGCGCCTTCCTTATCAACATCTGGATGCGGCCGCGGCCGGCCGTCCTACCGAGTGACCCAGAGGTCATGCGTCAGGAGGAGCGGCGATGAAGTGGGTCACCGGCGGTATTGGAGCGATCGTCGGCGCGGCCCTGATGGCCGTGCCGTCCTGCATGTACGGCCAGCGCGTTGAGCGCCAGGCGCTCGCCATTGAGGCCGGCAAGAACGCGCTGGAGCGGATCCAGCATCTGGAGAAGAGCAATGCGGATTTCAGGAAGCTTTCGGATCGCGATCGTTGCCTTGTGTTCATGCGCGACAGCGGCCTGCCAGACAGTGCCTGCGACTGAGGGCTCCGGCTACCAGTTCATTCGCTTCACTAGCGCGGAAGCGGCCAGGGCGGCGTCCCAGGATGCAACGGCCGGGCCGGCAATCTCGTCCAACAACAGGCAATGCCGGCAGGATCCCGGCTGCCGCAAATAGGAGGCCACGATGCCTACCAAGACATTCACTGCCGATACGGCTGCGCCGGAGAGCTTCGGGATCGACGCCCGAAGCGATGCTGGCTACCGCGTCTTGAGCTACAGCGGCAGCCTTGGCGGCGGCACACTGCGCGTCCATACGCAGGTCGACGGCGGCGAGATCGTGCCTGTGCCCGACAGTAAGCTGGCGGCCGCCGATGTTGACGGAGACAGCGACGTTAAGCAGCAGCTGGTGTTCACGTCCGCCGGTAACGTCTTCGTCTCCCTGACAGGAGCGACGGCGCCTAATTGCAAAGTCTCGGTGCTGTAGCCGAAGGATGGATGATCACGTGAGCGCGCCCACCAAACTTATTGAGCTGCCCCATGACGCTCGCGAATGGCTGGCGACCCTTCGGGAGGACGAACTTGAAACGCTCAAGGCTGTCGTCGAGCTACCGGCAGAGGACGTGCGCGACGGCTTCAAGCTCGTGCGGGATTTGCGCACCGTGGGCCGCTTCATGCGCTTGCTGATCCTGTCGATACTCGCGGTTTTCGTCGCCGCCGTATCACTCTATGAGAACCTGCTGAAAGTGCTCGGATGGTTTAAGGGAGGGCCGGCTAGTTAATCTCGTCCGGCCCGATACTCTATCGTCAACGATCCCATCTGCAGCCGCAAAGTCGGACAAGGCATTGCAGCTAAGTGGTTGTTAAGTCTCGAATTTGATATAATTTGTAATCAGTAGGTCGGGAGTTCGAGTCTCTCTGGGGGCACCATTTCTCCAAGCCTTCGGAACATCTGTCACGGCGCCGGACACGGCTGGTCGGCGCTTTGCGCTTCCCTCAAATATCGAATGATTGTGCCGGCCTCGGATCGACCTCACGGCAGCGTTGCATAGCTTTGATCAGGTTTTCCGCAAGGTAGTCGATCAGCGCGCGCGTTGCCGGCAACATGCCCTGGCGGGAGGGGAAGACGAGGTGGACCATGACGTTGCCGGACGTCCACTCGGGAAGCACCGGAACCAGCACGCCGGTGCGGAAGGCACGTTCGCAGATGTGGTCCGGCAGCAGAGCAATGCCCATGCCCTCGATCGCGGCGCGTTCGAGGATGACAAAGTCGCTGCAGCCGATCACCGGCCGGTGTGCGATCTCGATCGATCCCCCATCGGCGTGGAAGAGGCGCCAAACGTCACTCGGATGTTGCTCGTTCATGGAAAGTGTCGGCATCTCGGAGAGATTGGAGGTCGTGATTTCTCCGAGCCGGGCGAGAAGCGTTGGGCTCACGGCCAGCCGCGATCGCACCTCGCCGAACTTGCGCACGATCAGTTGGCTGTCGGTATCGAGCTGGTCGCGAGCCCGAAGCGCCACGTCGAATCTTTCTTCGATCAGGTCGAGACGGCGATTCGTCGCGGTGATCAGCAGCCGCACACCGGGATAGCGGCGGTGAAAGCCGGGGAGGATATCGGCCAACATCGGCGCGAAGCCGAGCGGGCAGCCGAGCCGCACCACGCCACTCGGTTCTGCCCGCACGGCGGCGACTTCGGCTTCGGCCGCAGCGACGCCATCGAGCAGCCCCTGCGCATGTTCGTAGAAAACGCGGCCGATTTCCGTCACGCGCAGCTTGCGGGTGGAGCGCTCGAGAAGGCGGACACCCAGTTGATCTTCAAGTCGCGCCACGTGCTTGCTAAGCTTGGATTTCGGGATATTCAGATCGCGCGCCGCGGCGCTGAAGCCGTTGTTCTTCACGACGGCGGCAAAAAGGGCGATATCGTTCAGGTCCTGCATCCCAACCTCCATCAGAGCGGACGAAGAGGCACTCGCAACCGCTCTGGCATGCATTGATTGTTTCCCTCAGGAAACGGAATGTCAAACATTCCCTCTCTTATCCGGCGATTGTTTTCAAATCATATGTTGTGCACCGCAACTCGAAACAAAGGTGCCTCCCATGAACGTCCTCCATATCGACTCCGGCATTCTCGGCGAACATTCGGTTTCCCGTCGCCTGACGGCGGCGATCGTCTCGCAGATCAAGGCCGATCGGGCCGATGCGAAAGTTACTTATCGCGACCTCGTCTCTGAGCGATTGCAGCATCTGACCGGCGCACAGATCATGGCGCCTGCCGACCTCAATGGCGTCGACCCAGCGCTGGCTTCGGATGTCCGAGCCGGACGCGAGATGCTCGAGGAGTTCCTTGCCGCCGACACCATCGTTGTCGGCGCGCCGATGTACAACTTCTCGATCCCGAGCCAGTTGAAAGCCTGGATCGATCGCCTGGCCGTCGCCGGCAAGACCTTCCGCTACACCGAAGCCGGTCCGGAGGGTCTTGCCAAGGGCAAGAAGGTCATCGTCGCCTCGACGCGCGGCGGACACTACTCGGCCGGTCCGGCCGCGGCCATGGACCACCAGGAAAGCTATCTGCGCACCGTCTTCGGCTTCTTCGGAATCACCGACGTCGAGTTCGTCCGCGCCGAAGGCCTGAACCTTGGCGCCGACCAGAAGCAGTTCGCCATTGCCGAAGCTGAAAAGACGATCGCTGAAGGCAACGTTCTGCGGCTGGCCAGCTAACGATTATGTCGGCCGGCGCTGGAACGGAGTGTGCTTGCGGTGTTTCTGCCGCATTCCGCTTCAATCAGGTGCCGGTCTGTTGCGGAAGAATGCCGGCTGCGCAAGCGGCCGGCATTCTTCGTTTCTGCTTGGATTTGCGCTATTCTGGCGGAATGAAAAGCCCGATTGCTCTGCGCGTTCTGGCATTGTCGCTGGCAGCTGTCGCCATGGTCGCCGAAAGTGTGGCTGCGTCCCCGCCGGACCGGCGCTGCACCTGTCGCAATCGCGACGGGGCGAAATATGAGCTCGGCCAGGTCGCGTGCATCCGGGTCGACGGCATCGCCTATCTGGCGCGTTGCGAGATGAATCTCAACGTAACGACCTGGAAGAAGGTGCGCGACGGCTGTCCCACGGCTCACCTCACGACGACCGGCGCTGCAATAGACTGAAGTGTCAGGCTTTCAGATGCTGCCTCGCCGCGTACATGGCGATCGCGGCGGCGTTCGAGACGTTGAGCGACTTGATGGCGCCCGGCATCTCGAGTCGCGCCAGCGCCGTGACGGTCTGCCGCGTCTTCTGACGCAGCCCCTTGCCTTCCGACCCCAGTACGAGAGCGATCTTTTCGCCCGAGAAGGTGTCCTCCAGCGGCTGCGGACCCTCCGAATCGAGGCCGATCGTCTGGAAGCCGAGCTTGTGCAACGCATCGATCGTATCGGCGAGATTGGTGATCTGAATATACGGGATGAGTTCCAGCGCACCCGACGCCGACTTGGCCAGCACGCCCGATTCCGTCGGGCTGTGGCGCATGGTGGTAATCAGCGCGCCAGCCTCGAAGGCGACTGCCGAGCGCATGATGGCGCCGACATTGTGCGGATCGGTCACCTGGTCGAGCAGGAGGATCAACGGGCACTCGCTGAGCGCCTCGAGCTTTCGGTGCGGCAGCGGCCGCGTCTCAAGCATCACGCCCTGGTGGATGGCATCCGGCCCGAGGACCCGGTCGAGATCCTGCGGCGTGACGGTCTCGGCCGGGAAGGGGAGTGCGGAAAGTTCGCCGAGTTCCAGCCGTGTTGCCGCGTTCTGCGTCACGCTGAGGCGGATGATCGTGCGCTCCGGATTGTCGAGAGCGGCGCGGACCGTGTGCAGCCCATAGAGGAGCACCTCATCGGGCGCGAGCGCCGGTGACTTCCAGTCGACCGGCAGCTTCCGGCGCTTGTCGGGGCGGGGTGTCGGAATCTCGCCACGTTCGCGGCGGGCGTCGCGGTGCGCGCGCCGGAGAGTGGCGTAATGGCTGTCTTTGGCGCTCTTGTCGCCGGTCTTGTCCTTGCTCATGCGCACCTTATAGTAAGGTTCGTGCTGTCTTGGAAATGGTTTCGCAAATCCGTGGTCGTCCGTGCCTGTGGAGAATTTCTGAAATTTTCCGTTTCGCTCCTGTTGACAGGAAGAATGTGGGCGGTCATATACCCGGCGCAGATCGCGAGGCGGCACGAACGGCGCCGGTTCTTCTACGATCTCAAAAGCTTGGTCGATTGATCCCGACAGGATAATGGAGGGATGCCCGAGTGGTTAAAGGGGACGGACTGTAAATCCGTTGGCTCAGCCTACGTTGGTTCAAATCCAACTCCCTCCACCATTCTGCTTCAGGATCGAAGGCCCGCGGGTATAGCTCAATGGTAGAGCAGCAGCCTTCCAAGCTGAATACGCGGGTTCGATTCCCGCTACCCGCTCCAACTTCTTTTTTCATATCGGCAACTATTGGCACGCGACTTTAAAGAAGTCCTGTATGCACTTGGCGGCGCTACGATTCCGGTTTTCGTAAAGTCTGTTCGCGAAGGTTCGGGGATTCTTTGCGACGGCCTTTCGAACAGCCTGGATCTTGCCGTTTCGGCGGACGCAATTAAGTCTTGCGCAAATGCCGCGAAACCCTTAAACGGCTGCACAAACCGGTCCAGCCGGCTGATCCATCGTATTTGACCACAGGAAGCGTACCCATGGCAAAGAGCAAATTCGAGCGCAACAAGCCGCACGTCAACATCGGCACGATTGGCCACG